>JACPEW010000011.1 GCA_016183305.1 Candidatus Daviesbacteria bacterium | reverse complement strand
TTGGTAAATTAATTGAGGCAATCTTCCACCAGATTCACTACTACAATAATGAAAGAATTCACACAGCTTTAAGAATGCCGCCTGCTGTTTATGCTAAACAGTTGTCATAGAATGTTGTCGGAGAAAAAGGGTACTTGACATTCTCTGAATTGGAGAGATAATCACTTGATTCCGTAATAGATAGAGTTTTATTAACTATCTCAACGAACGCAGCTTGATTATTATCAGTTAGTACCTTTTTAGGTATTGGTATTTGCCGTATATAAGAGTCATAAAAATCCATAGTTCTAATGGCACGAGTATAAATAAAGTTATATACGTACCAACTTACGAAGGATGAGTTAAGATAGGCAAGCCAGAATTTTTCATCAATTTTATTATCTAACTCAAAAGATATTAAAGTATTAGTAATTATAATACCTTCCCGATCGTAACAAGCAGTGATTTTTATGTGAGGCCTCGGATTGTCAATATGGGCAATGACTCTTTGGCAAATTACTTTAGGCTTCAGAAAAATTTTAGCAGAGCCCCAGTCTAATCTAGACTTATTTTTCAACCATCGATGAGTTTTAATACGCCACCTATCAATATCTATTCCCTTCAGGAGCTTAAAATCTGTTTTTTGATCTGAATAGAAATCTGTACCAATTGCTAAACCTAGTTTGCCACCCACCAGATTGTTATCTGCTTTATTATTTTGTATCTTTTCCAATATCTCATCTGGTATAAGTAATCTGTAAATCTGTGCAGTTTTCGTTAAGTTCTCTAAGAAGATCTGATTTTTACATCCCCTCCCAAATTCAATTACCTTGTCATCTTTACTTAAATAAGCACAAATAATATTACTATCCTCAATATTTTTTACTAATCCGAATGCACTTGTTTCTAATAACACGTTTTCAAAAGCCTTACTTGAATCCAATAAAAATTTAAGATCATACCGCAACCAATAATTTCTTCTAAAACCATCCCACGCATCTCCATACAATGACTTTTTTGGAACTAAAAAGGTCAAAATTCCATTCTCTTTAACAAGATTGTTAAAACATTTTATAGAGAAAAGTTCAGCACTATCACCACTACTAAATTCAATATTCTCTACTTCCCTAAAGTATTTCTTTTCTTTATCAGTAAGAACGTTTCTAAACCCATATGGAGGATTGCCAATTACCACATCGAATCCGCCTTTCTCCTGAAATACTTCTGGAAAATATAGTTTCCATAAGAAGAATGGTTTAGTATTCGAGTTTTCTAACTTCTCAATCTTTTCTAACTCTTTAATTTTATTCTGTTTTCTTAATGTTTCTTGTATTAGTCTCCACTCAAGACCATCTATTTCTTGCTTTAAATCAAGCTTCTCATTTCTTGTTAATGATGATGCGAATAATTGCTTGTGCAATTTTTGTAATTCTATCCAAACCTTTTGTGACTTATCCTCTTCGGCCTGAAGAGATAATTGTTGCTGGTTGTTCACATTAAATCCGGATTGCTGCAACCTGTTTAATTCTTTTGTCACTATCTGAAGACGATTACGTTCACCTTCCAACACAATTAATTCTGTGGGTCTTTCGAGTTTGGTATTTTTCATCCATTGTGGATTTTTTTGGTAATATTGAAGTCTTTCCTTATCAATATTTTTTAATTTTTCTGCGATTTCTAAAATTTCTTTTTCGTCCGGTAATTTAGCATTCAACAACCTCTCATCAAAAAGTTTTATTCCTTCGTATTCCTCCAAAAGACTATTCCCTTGCATTATTTTGTAATCAAGATTCGGTAACGGTTCTATACCCCAGTTTTCCTTATCTTGATCTATCTTTTCATCAACTAAAAGAGAAATGAAAAAACGAAGTTTAGCTATTTCTACTGCAATCTGTTGGATATCTGCCCCATAAATACATTTTTGAATAAGATATAGTTTCCTTCCATAGTCAAAATTTTTGTAAGCAAATTGTTCTTCAACCTGATCAAGTAATTTCTTTTTCAGTACAGGATCAGTTACATTATCTTCAACCGCTTGTAGTTGCGTTTTTTTCCAAAGAGTATTGTCTGGATCAAGTTTTGAAAGAATAAATACAAGCTTATTTAAAATTCCCATAGGAAATGCGCCAGAACCCACAGCTGGATCCACGATACGTAAATTATCTATCATTTTTACAATACCTAACGTTTCTTGATGATTAAAAGGATTTGCCTCGTCTGTATTTGAAAAAAGCTTATCTAGTTTACTATTTAAATCGCTGACTCCTTCTAGATTGCTTCTTAGATAATTCACCAGGGACTGTACGACCATATAATCAACAATCTCTCGAGGAGTGTAATAACTACCAGTAGCATTTCTAGCAGTGGAAGCAGTTTCTGGATTAAAACTTGCCAATAAATTCTCAAATACTTTTCCCAGTAACTCCGGATCCAAGGCTACTTCCTGATCATTGGGGTCGTTTTCATCAATGGTGAAATTATATGTAGAAAGCGTATTTATAATACCCTTAACGCTATATCTTTTATTTTTGGTTCCATATTCCTGATTAAGATCTGCCTCTGCAAGATCGGAAAAAAATAAGAAATTCGGTACTTTTAATCCCACTTCCTTATCAGTAAACCCATCAATCCTTACCTCAGTGTTTTTACCATCGCTTATAAATCTTCTGTCTAAACAATCGAATAAACCACCATTTAGGAAAGGGATACCCTTAAATATAGCAAGCATAACTTCCTGATTCCTAAAATAACTCTCATAACGATATATACTATGATCCATATAGTCTTTATTTTTTCCTTGAAATGAATCTTGGAATCTATATTTCCTATCCTTAGTTTTGGTATTAAGGGTAGCAAAAAATAAGTTCTGCAGAATCGCCTTATAATAAGTTGATTCGTTGAAGGATAAATCTTTTAGGAAATTATTGAGCTGATCTTGGTCAAAGAGGTCTTTAGAAATTAAACCTCTTTCCCTCATAAACCAGATAAAAATAAGCCTGGTTATAAGGCGGATAACTGCAATATTCCGCCCGTTTTTCTCCTCTTCGGCATCCTTTGGAAAAGTTACATTTCGTACGGCCCAAAAGTACCAATTGGCAATATCCGTATAAAAAGATTTAGTTATCTTCTCAACTGAAAAGGCTTCTTTTATTTTTTCTAAATTTGAAAAATCTCCATCACCAATTCTCAGTAGAAAAGTTTTGTTAGTAAATTCTTTACTAACAAAGTATGTAAAACGGCGGAATTCGCTCCAGTCACGCCTTCTTCCCAGATAATTAGCGTAAATTAAGCTGAATCGAAAATTATTATTTTGATCATAAAAGATGAAAATTCCTGCATCATTTTGAGTTTCTTTTAGAATTCTTTTACCTTTTTCATATTGTGATTTTTTACCGCTTTTTTCTGAAAGTGGCTGTATTACTTGAAATGAATAAACAATCAAAGAATTATCTTTAGAGTTAATCTCACCAAGTTTTTTACCATCTTTAAAATTGTCATCGTTATACTGATTTAACTCCTCTTGTCTTGGAGAAAATGAAGTGTTTTTAGTACGGAAAAACTTTATAAACTTTTCCGGACTAAAATTATCGATAATATCTTCTAAGATATCTCTACCCATTGTTTTGATTTTCGATAGCAACTATTATTTCTTTTTTTAAATCTTTTTGTCTTTGTTTTTCCTTTTCCAGATAATTCTCTCCTAATTCATCCTTTAGTTTTAAAATCTCGGATATCGTTTCCTTTCTTTTATTATCATTTAGATCTTCCAGATTTGAAATTCTGCGAAGTGTATAATCTGAAAGAGTGCCATAATCTAGAATATCTTCCTTAAGTACCCTTAAAAAATCTAAATGTGGAATAAGTGATCCCCATGGTTTCTCTAGTAAGCTTTTTAAGTTATTTAAAGCCTTTTGCTCTAAACTTTGTTCGCTAACTGGCACCGAGCTATATGCTTTATAATTTTTAATTTGCTCATAATATTCCCAAAAAGAATTACTAAGAGATAGCGGCTTTTCATCTCTTGTGCAGGCTATATGGTCAAAAACCTCTTCAAATGTTGATTCCCGTACCAATTCACTATCGTCCCCATATTTAGCTATGTAGACATAAAGCCTTCCCTTTTTCAGAAAGACTAATAATTCATCCTCTTGAAACTTTTTAGCAACTTTAATTCTGGGAGGATAGCTTTTAAGATCATCAACTAATTGTGGATCCTCCCGTGTAATCCGCAAGTAAATGTTTAATACTCTGGTATAGAAACTTTCTTTCTCCAATTTATCAGGATTTTGTTGTACCCGCTCAAACAATCCTGCAGGTGTTGGTTCTTCGTCTATATCGAATATCTTCGCATCCTCACCCAGGGTGTTATGAATTAAAAACATCTTATCGCTCCTATACCATCAAGACAAGGTGATTAAGTAATTTTAACATCTTTCTTACTTGATGTTAATGGGGTTATTAAATGAAAAGTTTAGTTTGTAATCAAGATAAGGAGGTGAACAAAAGTATTGACATGGTATCAAATCTGCTATAATACAAAAAGATGGCAAAAGCAACAGATGAAAAGCTCCCGACATTAACGATAAATGCGGGAACGGTTATAGGTAGTAATTACTCACAATATGTAGGTGTAACTATTACTGATATAGATGTAACTTTAGAATTCGTTTACATTAATCCACGGATAGATCCAGAAAAGAGAGCTACAGGTCAGGTTGTATCCAGAATTACGCTGTCTCATTCTACAGCAGAGGAATTGTCAAAAGTCATCACTGATACTATTAAAGAACATAATGCTAAAAAGGAGAAAAAAGATGGATAATAACTTCTATACAACAACAAAAACAGTAAGAATCCCATTTACATATGGTGTGGTTAATTATGGAAATATCTTTAAAAATATTGTTTCAAAAGTTACCAGTTACTTGGGAGATGAAGAAAGCGTATTCAATGAGTTAGTTAGCAACAAAACCTTTTTGGCGGAAGCTAAAGAAGCACGAAAACAGATTTTAACAAATCCTTCGCACTTTACAAACTTCACCCAGAAATACGCACATTTAATTAGATAATGTATGACATAAGGCCTAAGAGTGGCACTATTGGGGATGATTATGACAAATTAATAGCTAGTCTGCCTGAGGAAGAACAGATAAAATTAATGACCACGCTAGCCAAATATCCAAAATCTTTACCTAGAAGTATGCGAACTGAAAATGTTGGAAGAGTTGAGAAAAAGGGTAAATTTTGGCAATATTACATCGTTTCTAATGGTAATAGAGTTATATACGATGTAAAAGATCGGCCTAAACAAGTAATAATCCAGTTTGCAGGAGATCATGAAGAAGCTGCAATTTGGCTTAGAAATAATGCACGATGAAAAAAGGAAGCTTAAAAGATCAAAAATTAAAGAATTGGCTTAAAAAAGGTGGTCGTGAAGGATCAAAACAGGACTTTTTTACCCTACTTAAGCGAGCGGTAAGCGTAAAAGTTTAACTAACGATTAAACCTATTACTATACGTTAATACCGATAATTAAAACAGGAACGTCAATATCAGATACTCCTCTTTTTTCCAAGTCCCATACAAACTGCTCAAAATAAGATACGCCTGTAGACATTTGCTCGGCAAGTTCTTTTACAGGAACTATCTCAACCCCAGAGTCAATATGACCAAGTTTTTTGAAAATTGTCATCTTCGCACAAACATTATAAACCATGAATGAATACTTACCAAACTGAACCTCAATTCCTAATTTGTTTTTAACAAAATCCATATCACGAAACGGATAAATCTTCCTCTCTTTTGGCTTATAACCATTTACATAAAAGTTAGCAGGATACTCACAGTTTTCTTTAACGTGTTTCCAATATTTTGGATACAATCTTTCGCCAAACGCTTTATTAAGTTCAACTGGACTATAAAGCATTTTACCAATCATTGTTTTTTCTTTACTTTCTTTTGTTAATGCCTTATATGCATCAATTTGCATAATTGCTTCTTCAATTTCTTTAAGTAAATCATTATGGTGGGTAGTGACATATTGTTGTCCTCCTGCGAATGAATATAAACCAGCTATTCGCATAACTTACTCCATTCTGTTGGTACTTGTGATACCTTTTCTCGACCTGTAGGTTGGTAGACAGGTTTTCCTAAGGGTCTAATCTTTAATAATCCATTTTGAAATTTTTGTATCCTGTCCTGTGACATTTTTATATAATCTTTATCAAGTTCAAATCCTAAAAAGCGTCTCTGGTGCATTAGCGAGGCAATTGCAGAAGATCCTATTCCCATGAAAGGATCAAACACTAAATCATTCTCATTAGTTAAAGCTAGAATACACCGTTGGACTAATTCGATCGGAAACTGGCAAGGATGTATAGTTTTCTCTGGATGGTTGGCTTTGACGTTTGGAATTTCCCAAATTTCTTTATCCCAATCACTTTCAATAATTTTCCAGAAATCAGACGGATTTTTCCCAAGCGGATTACCCGACGGTAAACCCTTGTTAGCACCCTTAAAAGACCTTTTACCTGGATATTTTGAGGGAACTCGTATAGGATCAAGGTTAAAAGTATAATTATCTGATTTTGAAAACCAAAGTATAGTTTCATACCTGCCAGATAGTCTCTTAGAAGCGTGCAGTCCATGTTCAAAATGCCAGATAATCCGATTTCTTAGTTTAAATCCTGCATCTTTGAATATATTGTAGAAAAAAATATCTAGTGGGTAAGCTTCGCCATCTTCTACATAATTTCCTACTTCCCAGCAAACATGACCTCTTTCAGCAATTTTTTTATATAGTTCTTTTGCGAAATCTGCATAGGCTTTCAGATACTCTGCTAATTTTTGTCTTTTCTCATAAACCTTGCCTATGTTATAGGGGGGGGAAGTTACTATAAGTTGGATTGAATTATCATCAATATCTTTGATTAGGTTAAAAGTATTACCCTGTTTCAGAAGAAAATCATCTGTATATCCTAAATTTTTCATACAATCTTTATCATCTTAACCTCTGCAACCTGTCTTAACAAGTCACCAAACATATTCTGGTCTGCTCGATGGTTATACCTGTAAGCATACTCATCAACATAGGATTGCAAATACTTTTTAGATACTATCCTGTAAACTCCATAAACGCCTCTTTTTAGAATAGACCAAAAGCCTTCAACTGTATTATTATGAATATTTCCTAAAACATACTGGCTGGCACTATGATTTACGGTGTCGTGGGTATAGCCTAATTCTGGAAGTTTAATATAACCTCGGTAGTCATCAGTCATAACATGGGCTGTAGGATCAACGTGTTCTTTTATTTGGGCAAGTAAAGTCCATTTACCTGTATTAGGAATATGCTTAAAATATGCCTCACCTTTTCTTTTAACTATTCCCATAACTACTTCTTTGGGTATCTCATTAAAATTAGGTACATAAGCTTTATTTTTACCCTTACCACCCATAAAAGTCTCGTCAATCTCAACAACCCCATCAAGTAAAGATGGACTTTGTGCCATTAGCATTCTAATTTGCTTAAACATTCTCCAAGCTGTTTTGTAAGTTACTCCTAACATTCGCTCTAACTGTTTAGCAGATGTACCAGCTCTGGTTTGAGTCATAAGGTACATAGCAAAGAACCAATAACTTAATGGAGTGGTGGATTTTTCAAAGATAGTACCTGCTAAGGGGTAGATATGATGTCCGCAGAAGTTACAAGCATATGAGGTTCTATCAGTTACTTTATAGAACTTTGCGACCCTTTTACACTTAGGACATTCCATTTCATCAGCAAACCTTAACTGTTTGACAGCTTCAAGGCACTGTTCATCCTTACCAAAACTATACTGAAATGATCTGAGCGTAAACTTATCTTTCATAGCCTCATCTTAACATATTAAGACCTTGTTGTCAAGGGATAAGTGCCCATCTTATTACTTGCTATTTCCCTTGATTTAACAAGTTGGGATCCCTTTTCTGTTGGAAAAAAATTTACGATATAAAGGCTATCAAAAACTTTTTTGCTGATACGGTTTATACGCCCGACCCTCTGTATTACTCGTACCGGATTCCAAGGGATATCATAATTAATAACCATACCTGCGCGATTAAGATTAAACCCTTCGGAGATCCTATCTGTTGAAAGGAGAATATCATAATCGTTACTTGGCTTTTCTTCTGAAGCATCGAAGTTTTTATTTATTTCCAAAATCTTTTGTGGCGGAAGATCGCCAGCAACAACTAATACTCGTTCTCTGAATTGGTTTTCAAGAATCGGCCTGAGATGATTTATTGTATCTGTATATTCCGAAAATACGATAATTTTTCTTTTTGGTTCGTCCCTCCCCACTTTTTTTCTCATTTCCTCGTTGATACGCGTAAGTAAACAATCTGACTTGGGATCATTATGAACAAGATCCAACTTTGACAACTCATCAAGAATATTTTGAAAAAGTGTAAGGTCGGATTTAATATCGGCAATAAATTCGTCTCTGTATACAAATTTGCTAAGAGAGTAAATACGATTATTTTTGGGATAATTACCGGTGCTGAGTTTTTCCTCAAACTCGGCTAGATGTTTTTCAATTTCTTCTTCATCAAGTTCATAGATCTTTTCAAGGAGTGTTCTATCAAGGATATATTTATTTGTCTTATCTATAAACTCTAGTGCGTTTATTGTAATTCGTTTGAAGTTTTTTATACTTTGCTCAAAGGCACCAAATGAACTCTCAAACCTCTTTACCAAAAGTCTACGCATGAAATCATATAAATTCCTTTGCTGCTGGTACTGTCGATTTTCATCTTGGCTTAATTTTTCGTTATAGATTTTCTCCCTCTTCACTTCATACTCAAAAGGTCTATAGATTGCGCCCCTGAAAAGACCGCCGTCATCAGGGTCACCAAAGTATGTGCCTATAATTTTGTCATAATATTCAGATTGTTCTTTTGTCAGCTCAAAAAACCACTCTTGCGGATCTTCTACTTTAGAAAGGTGTTTTACCTCGTCTTTGTAGTATGGATTATTTAACAGATCAAGACGATTACGTCTAATAGTAACAGGCTCTATTACGTCTCTAATTTGTTTTGCCAAATAATGAGACCTTTGTTTCACTTTATCTAAATTTATTCCCTTTTCTCCAAAAATGCTTTCATAGTAGGCTTCAGCTTTTTTTCGTTTAAGCTCATCCGAGGAATTGTGATACTTTTTAATATAACCAAGTCTATCGAACATCCCCTTGAAAGTTCTAAATCTATCTACTAAGTTGTTTTCTAATGTAATTGTGGATTTTTTGGGGGTAATAAATAGTTTCAGGAGAGATAGGATATCTCCTGGTCTGTTGTTAAACGGTGTAGCTGTCAATAAAATTACAATTTTATCGCGACAAATATTTCTTAATTTCTCGTAGTCTTCTGTATCTTGATTCCTAAACCTGTGCGCTTCATCGATAATTACTACTTCTATATCCTTCGCACGATTAACGAATTCTGGCAATGTTCCGGTTTCTAAATCGCCCCAGGATCTAACTTCCCAGTCATAAAGGCTAAATTCTTCAGTATATTTACTCCATCCATAAGTTTTATTTTTGTCTCCAGCTAGTCCTGGCGAACATATAACAAGCCCTCGTTTTCTAAGCATCTTTCCAATAGAACAAGCAATAATTGTTTTTCCGAGACCAACAACATCGGCTAAAATTACTCCATTATTCTTTTCGATAACAGAAAGAGCTTGTCTAACAGCATCGAGTTGATATTCATAGGGAATATATCCGTGTTCTTCTAAAGTTTTGATTAATGATTCGCCTATTTCTTTTTTGTCATATGATTCAAGGTAGGTTTTTAATAATAAGACGAATACCTCAAACGGAGTTACATCTTTGATAAGAGTCTCTTTTTCTATAACATTAACTAGTTTTCTTTTGATAGCATCATCCTCGGTGATTTTTACTGCTTCATCCCACAAAGCATCGAAGTATTCTTCTGCATTCTCGAAACCAAAATCACTAATTTCTACATTAAATTCCTGTTGGGTAGCTAACCCAGCCTTCGTTAAATTACTGCTTCCAGTAATAAACATTTTGTTTCTGCCAATTTGTTCCTCTTCCAATCTAAATATGTACAATTTTGCATGGTTTGGTTCATAAGTTTTGCGAAGTATTAGTTTGTTATCCTTAATCAATTGAATAAAGAATTTGACTTGTTCGTAGAATTCCTTTGTATCAAAATCTTCAGAGTTTAGGGATCTTTTTACTGACTCAAGGAATTTGTAAACTTTTTCATCATCAGAGAGATCAACATCGTGTGCTATTTCATGCAAACCAAGAATGGATTTGTCTACATTTAAACCTACTAAAACTTTTATATTGACCTTCGGATTTTTCTTAAGACCCTCATATAATTCATTAATTCCGGAAAAGTAGAAAAAACCAATCAAAAATTTTAGCTCATCGCCTTTTTGTGATAATTCAACTAGCCTCTTTTTAAGATTAGTTTTACCACTATTTGTTATAAAATTACTCATATCCAGATCAATTTTAGCAGAAACTCAGATTATTTGTAGCTTCATCCACAATTGGGGAATTGACAGTATTATCAAATTTTAGTAAGGTTTACTTAGTTTAATAGATGCCTTAATACAATAAGGCGGGTTCAGCAAAAAGTTTCAATACAATGCAACTTTCTGAGGCCGCCTTTTTTTAATGTAAAAAATATGAAAAAACAACTGGAGATTGTACAAATAGCTATATCTGAACTTAAGGTTGCCGACTATAACCCGCGCAAATGGGATGATGAGGCAGTCAGACATCTTAAGGAAAGCGTACAAAAATTCGGATTAATTGACCCGATAATTGTTAATGGTGCAAAAGAGCGCATTAATGTAGTTATAGGCGGACACTTCAGATTAAAAATAGCCAAAGATTTAGGATACAAAGAGGTTCCAATTGTCTATGTTAATATTCCCGACATTGAAAAAGAAAAAGAGCTTAACCTACGTTTAAACCGCAATACCGGTGAGTGGGACTGGAATCTTTTGGCTGAATTTGATGAAACTCTGCTTTCGGATATTGGATTTTCTTCAGAGGAGATAGACAATATCTTTGACTGGGAGGAAAACCCGGAAGAATTTGATCTTCAGAAAGAACTTCAGAAACTAAATATTACAAAAATAAATTTTCAAAAGGGGGATGTATATAAATTAGGAGATAACCGTCTCATGTGTGGCGATTCGACTTCAGAAGAAGACATTTTAAAACTTATGGGCGGAGAAAAGGCCTGTATGTGCTTTACAGATCCTCCGTATCTATTGGATTATTTGCATGGAAAAAAGAAAAAAGGGAATGCTGTGACAGGATTTGGCGCAAAAAGGGACAGGAGATATTTGGAAACTGATGTATTGCCTCCGGACTTTACCACGAAATGGATGACTAATATTGCCAAGGTTCAAAAGCCGGATTTTTCCATTATTGTATTTGAGAATCCTAAAAATCTTAGAATTATTTGGGATGAACTTGAAAAACACTGGAAATACAGAAACACTATTGTCTGGCATCTGCCTAACCGGGTGCAGGGTTTTGCGGCTAAATATAAATTCTTTAATAAATCCGATATTGCGCTTGTGGGAACCAGCGGAAATATCTCTCTTAATCTTGAACAGGAAGATGAATTATTTCAAAACGAATATGAAAATGCCCTGTTTGCAACTTCGGGAAAACCTCACTGGGAAGGATATGAGAAGGGGAAGAAAATACAACCTACTGATTTTATAGAGTTTGTAGCATCTGATGAGAAAAACTCCGGGCAAGGAGTTGTGTTTGGCACAAAACCTGTTGAGATTCTTATCCCCTACATGAAAGTCCTTACAAAAAGAGGAGATTTAATAATTGAACCCTTCGGTGGATCGGGATCCACCTTAATAGCAGCAGAAAAATTAAAAAGAAGATGTTTTGTCATGGAAAAATCTCCTGTATATTCTGAGGTAATCAAGCACAGATGGGAGAAACTGACAGGAAGAAAGGCTGTAAAAATTTATGGAAGGTAATGCTATTAAAAAAAGACAGAGCAAACTCAAAGAGAAACTCATTGAGCAGTTTAAAAAAACTCCAATAGTTCAGATAGCCTGCGAAAAAGTAGGTGTAGGCAGAGCTACCTATTACAGGTGGAGAAAGGACAATACTGAATTCGCACAACTTGCTGATGAATCTTTATTCGAGGGAATAACACTGATGAATGATATGGCCGAATCCAAGCTGCTTTCAGCAATAAAGGATGGAAATCTGACAGGAATCATTTTCTGGCTTAAAAACAGACACAACGCCTACAAAACAAGGGTTGAAATTTCCTCCCTTGGCAGGGAAGAAGTTATGCTGACTGATGAGCAGGAGGAAGTAATTAAAAAAGCAATCGGGTTAACGAAGACGGAAACAAAAGAAGAGGAGGAAAAATGAAGGAAGAAGAAATCATAAAACAAATAAAGAAAGACAGGAACCTTCGCATCGGATTAACTACGGAAAGATTTTATTGGTTTTTTGTCGTTTATTTTACGCCATATTTAAAATATCCCCTGGCTTCTTTTCAAAAGGAAATATTAAATCTCGTCCAGGACAGCGGAAATGAGCTTCTTGTTGTTGTTGCTTTCAGGGGTAGCGCAAAGTCAACAATCGTAACTCTTGCTTTTGTCATTTGGTGCGTTGTTACGGGGAGAAAAAGATATCCCCTTATATTAAGCCTTAATCAACAACGTGTTCAGCAGGCACTTTTTAATATCAGGCAGGAATTTGAGAAAAACGCTCTACTGCTTCAGGACTTTGGACCATTTTATAAGATGGATGATGAGTGGAGTTATAGCTCCCTTTTCTTTTCCCATCTCGAGGCTAGAATTACGGCAATTTCAACGGGTGAGGGATTTAGGGGACTTAGAGAGCGCCAGTTCAGACCGGATGTTGTAATTTCGGACGATATTGAAGATGTCCAATCTGCCAATTCCTCCGATGCCAGAGCGAAATTGTGGCAACTTCTTAATGCCGAGCTTCTGCCAATAGGAGACGTGGGAACCAAGTTTATTTTTCTTGGCAACCTGGTTCACGGAGAATCAGCTTTAATGAGGTTAAAAAAACTGATTCTGGAGAAAAAGCTCAAAGGAATTTATCGCGAATTTCCCTTATATGATGATAATAAAAACATTCTGTGGAAGGAGAAATTTGAAAACTGGGAAGATATTGAAAACCTTAGAAAGCAGATTCCCAATGATGAAGATTTTCAAAGAGAATATTTAATTAAACCGGTTCCTCCCGGAAACAGAGTTATTAAAAAAGAATGGATTTGTTATTACGATCCTTCTCAAATCATTGAAAGGGATGATTTCCGTTATTATTTGGTTTCAGTTGACCCGGCAGTTACACTAAGTTCAAGCGCAGACAACACCGCAATCATAGTTTTTGCCGTATACGGATGGCACGAAAAATTAAAAATATATGTCCAACCGAATCCCATTAACAAAAAGATGGAGATGCCCGAGATAATAGAAGAGATAAAAAATATAAAAGCATCTCTTGGGAAATCAGTCGTAGAGATTATAGTTGAAGGTGTTGCGGCACAAAAAGGAATAGCACAGACTTTGGTTGCTCAGGGAATTGAAGCAAAAGAATTTAATTTAAACGGACAAGACAAAAGAGCAAGACTCTCGATGTGCAGTCCTCTTATTAAAAACGCCACCGTTTTATTTGCAAATAAGGGCAATGAGGAACTTATTCAACAAACACTTTATTTCGGATCAGAAAGATTTGACGATCTGGTTGATGCTTTATCTATGGGGCTGAATTCCCTTACGGAAGAGTTAACTAAGTCTCCGTTTATGTACGCCTTTGTTTAAAACAAATCTGATATTTTTATCCTTAGAACTTTTGCAATTTTTTCTATAACCTCTAAAGAGGCAGAATACCTTCCCTGTTCAATATAACCCATATAAGCTCTGCTAATTCCTACCTTTTCTGCAAGCTCCTCTTGAGTAAGTCCTATTCCTTTTCGGATCTTTTGGATCCGCTTACCCAAAATCTTAGGTAATTTGGCATTTTTCCTCATGCCGTAATTATCTTTTCCCGGAATTTATCTATCCACTTAGTCAGACTTAGCAAATAGGCTCAAATTATGCTTGCTTTGTCTCTTAGTTTCACTTATCATTGAGTTCAAACTGAACATTATGAAATTAAAGATTGCTACCTGGAATATGGCTTACTGGAGCCATAAGAACTATTTAGAGGAAGCGTGGGACTATTTTTTGAATCTTGATGTTGATATATTCCTCTTTCAGGAAGCAAAATGTCCAAAAATACTTGAAGGAGACAGAAATTTTATATGGCATCCTGCAGGTAAGACTAATGGACGTAAAGACTGGGGTTCAGGAATTTACAGTAAAAATTATCAACTTACAGAAGAGCCTAAAACATCAATCCCCGAATGGAACAGGGATAGATTCAAAGAGTTATGCATAGTAGCAAATGCGAAAGTTCATGATAAAAATTTAACCTTTATCTCTTTGTACGGACGGATGGATAAAATCGGGCATATAGGCTATTCCATACCCAATCTTCACAGAATTTTCTCTGATCTGACCGGTATTTTAAAGGGACATATAAATGGTAAAAGAAATATTGTTCTTGCCGGAGATTTAAATGCCAGTATTCAGTTTGACCAGCATTACGGGGGAGAATCCCACAGGATATTCTTTGAAAGGCTCAGGGATTTTGGACTGGAGAATTGCTTCGAGTTAAATGGTAATAAAGACTTTATCCAAACGTTAAGATTTCCAAAAAGTAAAATCAGTTGGCAAAATGATTACTTTTTTATCAGCAAATCAATTTCTAAGAACTTTAAGAATTGTGAAGTAGTGGATACTGAAGAGACCAGAAAGCATAGCGATCATAATCCTGTAATAATCACTCTGGAGATATAAACCCCCCTGCTGGACTTTTACCTGTTTCCACGGCATCCTTGCTCCTGCAAACAATGGAATCTACTAACCAGATTAGATCTAAAATACCAAGCCAAACCCCAATTATTGAATACTGTTTATATGCCAGGAAATCTTCAGAGGATGATGAGAGACAAGCTATGTCAATTAACTCCCAGATTAAGGAAATGAATGATTTGGCAGTAAGAGATGGCTTATTTATTAAAGAGATTAGGAAAGAAAGTCACTCAGCCAAAATGTCAGGCCAAAGGCCGGTATTTAATCAATTATTAGGGGATATTCGGACTGGAATGTTCACGGGAATTTTAACCTGGGCACCTGATAGGTTAAGCAGAAATGCCGGGGATTTAGGAATGCTGGTAGATTTAATGGATCAGGGAAAACTCCAACAGATTAAGACTTTCTCGCAGAATTTTTCTAATAATCCAAATGAGAAGTTTCTCTTAATGATACTCTGCTCACAGGCTAAACTTGAGAATGACCAAAAAGGAATAAATGTCAAAAGAGGGATTCGAGCAAAATGCGAGATGGGTTGGAGACCAGGCCCTCCTCCAATAGGCTACTTCAACAGATCATTTGCCGGAGTAAAAGATATTGTAATTGATCCTGATCGGGGAAGTATTATGACAGAAATGTTCAGGAGAGTTGCTGAAAACGGAGATAGCGGAAGAACAATTAAAAGATGGCTTGATGAAATCGGTTTTACAACAAGAGCCGGAAAGAAAGTAACCCTAAGTATAATTTATCAAATGCTTAAAAACCCTTTTTATTACGGCGAGTTCGAGTATCCAATCAAAAGCGGTATTTGGTATCAAGGTAAACATCCGCCACTGATAACAAAAGAGATATTTGATAAAGTACAGAAACAACTCATTACATGTCCCAAATCCCCATGGGGAGAAAAACAACAACTTTCAAAGGACTTTTTAAATGCGGAACTTGCAAAGGAAACATGATTGGTGAAGATAGGTTTAGGAAAAGAAAATGGTCAGAGCCCAGAAGACATATCTATTATCATTGTGCCCGCCAATTAAAAAGTTGCCCTGAACCTTATATATCGGAAGATAAATTAATAAAGCAGATACTACGATATATAAACTTCATGGAGATGGCTCATCCTAACTATCTAAAGCTGACAGAAACACTGCAAGCAAGCGTTTCAACCTATCAATCCATCAGGGAAGAAATTCTTTACGAACAAGATATCAGCCCAAACAGCAGGCCTTTAGATCCGGTGAATTTTGCCAGATACATTTTAACTAATGGAACCATTCAGGAAAAAAGAGATCTGGTTTTAGCTTTAGGAAAACAGATGTATATAAAGAATAAATTCATTGGTTCTTCTGTTGAAGAGATAGAAAATCTCCCCAAAGACTGAGGTTACGGTTCCATTATTCCGTGTTGACTAGGGAAATATAAAGTTCTCACCCCAGCTTCAGTATTCAGAAATTTTAGTGTTTTGAGGGTGTGAATGTTGAGGGCACCGTTACATGGGTGCCCGTCTTGGCTGCGGGACTTGGATTCGGACCAAGATAAATAACTTCAGAGGCTATTGTCCTACCATTAGACGATCCCGCAATGTATGTTGATTTTACGTTTTCTGGAAAGATAAGGCAAATTGTAAAAAGATTGCCACGCTAATCGCTCGCAATGACTGAAATGTTAACGAGGAAACCTACGAAGACCCCAACCAACAATTACTGCAGAGACTGATAGCGCTGCAATTAAACCAGCCGGAAAACCAGTATTTGGTAAGCTTTTCTGAACTATTTGCCCGCCTTTTGTACGGTTTGCTATTGTACCAAAGGCAGAAAGAGGTGATGAACTAGGTGAAACAACCACAACTATTGGTGAAGGACTAGCCACCCTGTTATTCTGCCCTAATACTGTTGGTGTTTGACTTGCAGCAGGAACAATGGTTGCGCTAGGAGATGCTTTACTAACTTGATTACTTGGTTTTGTCGCACTATTTGAAGCTAGCCTTCCAGTAAGAAGAAAATATCCTACTGCCATGGCTGCTAATACTAGTCCTATAGTAACCAGCCTCAACCATTTAGGATCATCCATGAGCGCAATAATAGCAGAAAGCTATGAGATATGCAACTGGATATTAGAGGAAATTAATTGCTTCTTTTACTCTTTGTGTAGCCTCATCTTCACCTAAAACCTGAATACTTTCAAAAAGAGGTGGTGTAATAACCTGCCCTGAAATTGCCACTCTGATAAGCTGGAATACCTCCCCTGCTTTTAATCCTTGCTGCTGTGCCAATCCTCTGAATATTTTCTCAAAGATTTCTGTTCTCCATGGTCTTTCCATAACCTCAAGTTGTTTCAGGATCTGGTTTAATACCCCTTTTTTATCTTTAATATTAAGTTTTTGAAATTGAGCTTGATCATATTCAGGCTTTTCCCACAAAAAATCTGTCAAAGGCACAAAGTTAGATAGTTTCTTAATTCTTTCTTTTATCAGCGGTATAACTTTTTCTATTTCTTCTTCTGTTGGATGATTTGGCACTACTCCACCAGCCAGCTCCTTTAAATATTCCAATATTTGAGTTTTGAGGTTTGAGTTTTGAGATTTTCTAATATACTCACCATTCATCCATTCTAGTTTTGTGATATCAAACACAGCAGAAGTCCAATGCGCATCCTTTAAATTAAAAACATCAATCATTTCTTCCAGACTTAGTATTTCTTTATCTTCTGGAGGAGTCCAACCGAGAAGCACCATATAGTTTAAAATTGCTTCTGGCAAAAAACCATCTTGGCGGAACTCGCTGACTCCTTTTGCTCCATGCCTTTTAGATAATTTTGACCGGTCGGTTCCTACAATTAAAGGCAAATGAGCATATTGAGGCAAGTCCCAACCAAGAGCCTGAAAAGTTAAGATATGTTTAGGCATTGAGGACAACCACTCGTCTCCCCTAATTACTGGATTTGTTTCCATTAAATGATCATCAACCACATGGGCAAGATGATAAGTAGGAAAACCATCAGACTTTAAAAGCACAAAATCTTTTTGATTAGCCAGATCAAAAGAAACCTTACGGTTACCAATTAAATCAGTAAAGGAAACTTGCCCTTCTTCCGGCACCCTAAACCAAACAGCCCCATCTGCTTCGTAAGCCACTCCTTTCCCGATTAATTCTTTAGCGTATTTTTGATAAATCTTTTTACGTTCTGACTGAATAACAGGATCACCATCAAAATTCAATCCTAACCATTTCAAGTTTTTAACAATATCCTCTATTGCTCCCTCTACTAATCTTGCTCTATCAGTATCTTCAACTCTTAAAACAAAAGACCCGTTATTTTTACGGGCAACTAAAAAAGCATATAAAGCAGTTCTTACCCCGCCAATATGCATTGTCCCGGTTGGAGAGGGCGCAAATCTGGTTTTGATTTTCATACGATCCATTATATCTCTCATTCTTGTATAATAACAGTATATTTTATTACTCCTAAAATATATGACTTTAACTCAAGCTGCCATACTAGTTAAGCGGACTATCACTATTTCTACAATTGCTCTAGCGCTTGGAATAGTTAGCTTTATTGGCTATCAGGTCTGGTATGCATACTATATTGCAAGTTTGCCTCCTGTTGAAGAAAAACCTGATACTAAATTTGGAGTTCTGCCTCAACTTGAATTTCCTGGCAGCGCTGTTTCTTCCTCAAACTTTTCTTACTCTATAGATAATACTACCGGCAACTTGCCCAAAGTAGGAATAGATCCTGGTTTTGAAAAAATTACTAAAGTCTATTTTGTCGCCCAAACTGTAGCTACCCTTCTTTCCTCAGAAAAAGCTGGGATTTTAGCTGAGCAATTCAATCTTACTTTACCGCCTGAGATATTAAGCGAAACAAAATATAGATTCAGTGATAACGACAAAGATTTATTGGTTGATTTAAATACTGGTAATTTTTTATACACTAAAGAATCTTCAATATCAGGAAAATTAGAATTTGGTGATGATAATAAGCTAGTTGCTGATTTTGAACAAATACTCTCAAGGTTAGGAGTGTTAAAAAGTGATTTACAAGAAGGCAGAACTAAAGTTACTCTTCTAAAAAATGCCGGCGGACAAATGATTAATACTTCACTGAGGTCTGAGGCTCAAGCTGTCAGGATATCTTTGTGGCCTAAAACTATTGATAAAAAGTCTATTTTTACAGATGACCTTAATAAGTCATTAGTAACAGCAGTAGTTCTAGGAAAAGCAGATAATCTAGAAAATTACTTATCTTTAGATTTTACTTATTACCCAATCGATACTTCCACTTTTGCTACTTATTATCTAAAGCCTGCTGAGGCTGCATTTGATGATCTAAAAAGTGGTAAAGGAGTTATAATGCTAGAACCCAGCAAGCCTCAAGTATCCATTACTTCTATCTATTTAGGATATTATTTGCAAAGAAATTACAGCCCATACTTACAACCAATATATATTTTTGAAGGACCGGAATTTATTGCCTTTGTTTCTGCCATCAACCAATAAATAATTTAATTCTTTGCCCACTGAAAATTGGAATAGGCCCAATTAATTAGTCCTGTTGTTTCACCAAACCTATCATCACTACCTAATATAACTAGCAGAATTTTATGACCATCTCTTTGGACTAAAGTGACTAAATTTTCTTTTGCTCCTTCTGTTCTGCCAGTCTTTACCCCTAACACACCCTTAACATCGGAAAGCAACCTATTTAAATTAAATAATTGATGCGTGTATTGCTTATTTACAGACACAATATTAGTTTCCTTGGTGGCAAAAATTCTGGCAAGGTTAGGATTTTTTATTGCTTCTTGGGTAATTTTTGCCAAATCACCAGCTGAAGAATAATGGTTTGGACTATCAAAACCAGCAGGATTATCAAACCGGGTATTTTTCAAACCTAGCTCAATAACTTTTTTATTCATTGCTGAGACAAATCCTAATAATCCCCCGGGGTAATTTTCTGCCAAGGCAAAAGCAGCATCATTACCAGAATTTAACAACATTCCATAAAGCAAAGATCTAAAAGTTAAATCCTCTCCATACGCTAAACCTACTCTAGACCCCGAGATATTAGCACTACTGCCAACAATTAAAACAGAATTTTGTTTAAAATATTCATTCGCCACCAAAGCTGTCATAATTTTGGTAGTTGAAGCAATCGGATAAGAAATATTGGAATCTTTTTGATACAAAACTGTTTCAGTTCCTAAGTCTTTAACTAACACTGCTCTGGCTGTAAAAAAAGGCATAGGCAGATTCTTACCGACAGGCGGTATGTTATATTTTTGAACGCCAGCAACTTGTGCATTATTTTGTGGAATTTGCGCTTTAACAACTAAATTATTGGTAAAACTTAAAATCAGCGGAATAACAACAGCAATAATTACTCCAAATAGTAATAATCCGGCAGAATATAAATAATCCCTCATCTCAACCTAATATCCACTCTTTCCATATCCCTTGGGAAAAGACTGGCTTCGCGGATATTCGCAAGTTCTAACACATGCATAGTAACCCGTTCTAAACCAAATGAGAATCCGCCTTCAGGGGGCATTCCATATTTAAATGCCTGTAAATACATACCAAAATCTTTAGTGCTCATTCCCCTACTTTCAATACTTTCTACTAATTGTTGATAATCATTAATTCTTTGGCTTCCGCTTAAAATCTCTACTCCTCTAAACAATAAATCATAGCTTAAAGAATATTCAGGGTTTTCAGGATCAGGTTTTGTATAAAACGGTTTAGCTTTGGTAGGAAAATGAGTAACAGTCACAAAATCACTATGATGTTTTTCTTTAGCCCATTTACACAAATCTACCTCGTCTTGCCTTGATAAATCTTTTTCTTTTCTCACATCCCTGCCAAATTCTTTATAAATTAACTCTTGCGCTTCTCTTAAAGTTAGTCTGGGAATTTTACCAAAAGCCACTGGTTCTATAGCAAACTCATTTAGGATTTCTTTACATTGATTTTCTGCATGCTTAATAGTTTCTGCCGCTACTTTTTCTAATAAGTCCAATAAATCAGGAAACTGGGCAAAACCAATTTCACAGTCCATTTGGGTAATTTCTGATAAATGAAAAGTAGTTACGGATGGTTCTGCTCTGTAAGCTTTGGTAATAACAAATACTCTCTCCAGTACCGGTACCAACATTTGTTTATACAATTGAGGGCTTTGAGTCAAAAAAGCTTTATGGCCATAATAATCAACTTTAAAAACTTCTGCCCCGCCTTCTGTTGATGAAGCAGCAATTGTGGGAACAATTATTTCTGTACAATCTATAGCTTTAGCAGCATTCCTAAATCCCTCCAGCAAACTTGCTTGGACTTTAAAAATTGATTTAACTTTTGGGTGACGCAAAGTTAAAGAGCGGTAATCTAACAGCGTTGGTAGTTGTAAATCTAAACTTTTTCCTCCCATATCAAAAGGCAATTCCTCTGCTTTTGATAAAACTTCAATATCTTCTGCTAAAATTTCTATCTCACCAGTTGGGATATTTTTATTAATTAAATGTTCTGGTCTTTTATTAACTTGGCCAGTTATACAAACTACATCCTGAGGTCTTAGCTCACCTGGGAGGTGGGCTTTGACTCCTCCCAGGTGGATTGCGCTTACCACCACCTGCATCATCCCAGATCTGTCAATCACATCCAAAAATAGAATTTTGCCATGATCACGCCTGGTATAAACCCAACCGCAAATTTTAATTTGTTCTCCAATTTTATTTTTACAATCTAAAATTAACGTCCGTTCTGTCATTCCTGCATCATAACAGCAGCAAGCATAAATTGACAAGATACAAGCACAATGATATGATCACATTACAATTAAATATTAAATCCATTGATCCAGAAGGTTGGAACTGGGGAGGAACACAAAAGTATGTGACAGAGGCGAAACTGTAAAAGACTTGCAACATGTGTCATTTCACTTCGTTCAATGTAAGCTAGCTAGTTTACTCTGAGCGTCAGCGAAGAGGAGCATGTCATGAACTAGTACAATACAAGGTGGCACCGCCTCAAGAAGGCCCTTGTAGATTACTAAACCTATTTTGGTTTGGTGGTTTACAAGGGTTTTTTAATGGAAAAAGAGGAGGTGAAAATTAATGACTAAAGAAAAATTGCCACATTCAGACGATGGATCATTTGATTATATGTTGCTAAACAATGGATTAGTAAAAGAAATAGAACCAATTAAACAAATATTCAAACCTTTAAAGCTTACACCAAAAGTCTCAGAAAGAATGCATTCAGCTTTTGTAGCAGAATATTCAGATAAAACAGGCAAATAGCTGGTTTTTGACTTTTAGTATAGAGGTATGTATACTATTGATAGTTTATGAATACCAATCAAGTAAACTATTTTAGCTTTTACTTTTATTTTGCCACCCGCAGGGAGGTAAGTTAACGCTGTAAAAATAAAAGTTTACACCGTTTAAAGCCTCCCAACTAGGGAGGTTTTTTATTATGAGAACAATTACTAGAGACGGAATATTAAAACAAGCCCGGCCGCTGATTATTGCTGGCCCTTGCGCTATAGAATCCCGGGCTCAAATTAGACACCTAGCCAAAGAATTGACTGACATGGGGATCAAAATCCTGCGTTGCCAGTTATGGAAACCCAGGACTGACAGAGATAGTTTTCAGGGTGTAGGACTAGCTGGACTTAAGTGGTTAAAAGAGATAAAAAAAGAATTTGGAATACTAATAGCCACCGAAATTGTTGACAAAGATCATCTAAAACACTTAAATGGGACAACTGATATCTTATGGGTAGGAGCAAGAAATATGCAAAATTATGAACTCCTGAAAGCTTTAGGTAAAGATAAACGACCAGTCATTTTAAAACGTGGTTTAATTGCCACTATAGACGAATGGTTAAAAGCAGCCAAATATATTGGATTGGGAAAAGTAATTCTTTGCGAAAGAGGAATTAGGACCGGAGCAGACGCGATGAGATTTACTTTAGACTTAAACGGAGCATTAGTTGCTAAGTATGACCACAGCATGCCAGTAATTATTGACCCTTCTCATACTGCTGGCAGATCTGATATGGTGCCTTACTTGGCTTATGCAGGTATTGCTGCTGGAGCAGATGGAATTGTAGTAGAGGTTCATCATGAACCCCATAAGGCTTTGTGTGATGCCAGCCAACAAATTACTCCTGTAGTTTTTCAAGAAATTATCAGTAAAGTTAATGCTATTTATAAACTAAGGCATCAAAAAGAATTTACTATTAATCATTTTGGCGCTCCCAGTAAAAAAACTAAATCTGCCCAACCAAAAACACTGCTATTTTTAGCAGTAACCAACAGGGTAGGAATCTTAAAAGATATCTTAACAGTATTTTCTGATTTTGACCTTAATCTAAGCAAGCTTGAGTCTCAATCAACAAAAACTAAAGAGTGGGATTATTCTTTTGAGATAGAGGTGGAAAGCGCAAGCAATGAATCCAGACTAACTGCTGCTCTTAAAATACTAAGGAAATTATGTTTAGTAACTAAAATCTTAAAGGAGTCTTAAATGAAAAATTCAAGAATCCTAGACAGTTATAATATCTTAGTTGGAGAAAATATTTTAAGTAAATTACCTCAGTTAATTTCTCTTGATAAATATTCCAATATTTTTTTAATACTTGATCATGGTGTTGAAAAAAATTGGTCTAAAAAAATTCACAGCGCTTTTCCCAATTGTAACAACATAATCCTTAAATCAGGAGAAAAGGCAAAAACCATTGATACTGTCCAAAAAGTGTGGCAAAAACTACTCTTAGGAAAACATGACCGTAAAACCTTAGTCGTTAATATTGGTGGAGGGGTAATTGGTGATATGGGCGGATTTGCTGCTTCCACTTTTATGAGAGGCTTGGATTTTATACAAATCCCTACTACTATAACTGCCCAAGTTGATTCATCCGTAGGAGGAAAAACAGGTATTAATTTTGCTGGTATCAAAAATTTGATTGGTACTTTCAATCAACCAGTTGCAGTTTTGTGTGATATTGATTTTCTCTCTAGCCTACCTAGCCGGGAATTTATTTCTGGTTTTGCAGAAATTATTAAACATGGCCTAATTGCTGACAAAAAGTATTTTAATTTTGTTACTAGTAAAAAACCAAGGGATTTTAGTAATAAAGAATTAACTGATATCATTGAAACTTCTATTAGCATTAAAGCCAACATTGTTAATAACGACGAAAAAGAAAAGGCTTTAAGAAAACTATTACATTTCGGCCATACTCTTGGTCATGCTATAGAAAGCCTAAGTCAGGAAACAAAAAATCCTTTATTGCATGGAGAAGCAATTGCCATTGGCATGATGATGGAAGGACAACTTTCTAAATTATTAGGGCTACTTTCTGATAAAGATTATCAGGTCTTAAAAAATGCTTTTAGCAATGCTGGACTACCAACAACATCACCTGCTCTATCAACTAAAAAAATATTAAAAAAAATACAATCAGACAAGAAAAACGAAAAAGGTATTATTAACTGGACTCTTTTACAGACTATTGGTAAGGCTATTATTAATCAGCCGGTTGATGAAAAAATTGCGAGGCAAGTATTATGAGCGGTCTTCAGTTACTGCCCTTATCAAAACCTATTAATGCTTCAGTAGAGATTCCTGGTTCTAAAAGTTATACCAACCGGGCACTTTTTATTGCATCTTTAGTAGGCCCTCCTGTCAAAATCTTAAAACCTTTAATAAGTGATGATACAAAAGCAATGATTCGTTGCCTGGAAATTTTAGGGGTAAAGATCTCATTCAAAAATAATTGCCTTGAGGTTTTGGGTAATCTCCAAAATATCCCCAATCATATATATCATCTGAATGCTGGTCTTTCTGGAACAACTTTACGCTTTTTACTAGCTTTATCAACGGTTATTCCTGGAACAAAAATATTATTTGGCGAAGAAGGACTAAACAAAAGACCAATAGAGGAATTAGTATCGGCATTGAGGCAGCTTGGCGCCAAAATAGAATACTTAGAAAAAGCAGGGTATCCTCCTATCAAAATCTTACCAACAAAACTTAAACCTGGAATAATTACAATTAAAGGTTCTATCAGCAGCCAATATGTCTCTGCTCTTTTGATGATCGCTCCTCTTGTGGGCCGGGTCACCATTAATATCCAGGGGAAACAAATTTCTACTCCATATATTGATATGACCATTGATATCATGAAATATTTTGGAATTGAAATAGTTAATAATCAGTATAAAAAATACCAGGTTAAATCCTTGAAAAAATATTCTAGTAAAAAATACCTCGTAGAAGGCGACTTATCATCTGCTGCATATTTTTTAGCAATAGCAGCTTTAACTAAATCAAAAATAACTGTAAAAAATATTAACCCTAGTTCTAAACAAGCAGATATGAAATTTGTTCAGATATTAAAAGAGTTAGGTAATGAAGTAAACTTCTTGCTTCGCAATAAAATATCTTTTGATAAAAACCAAATTACTATCACTGGAAAAGAAGTTAAACCAGTTAATGTTGATATGGCAGACTGTCCTGACCAAATCCAAACAATGGCAGTTTTGGCTGCTTTTACCAAAGGTATAACTAAAATATATGGCATATCATCTTTAAGGATAAAAGAAACTGACCGGGTTTTTGCTTTAAAAACAGAGCTCAAAAAAATGAATATTAAAACAAAAGTTACAAAAAACACTTTGACTATATTTGGAGGGAATCCAAAACCAGCCTCTATAGATACTTATGGTGATCACCGGATGGCGATGTCTTTTGCTGTGGCCGGAGCAAAGCTCCCCGGTATGAAAATTAATAATTCAGAAGTGGTCAGTAAAACCTTCCCAGACTTCTGGAAAAAATTAAACTCTATTGGAATGAAAACAGAAGCCGTTAATCAAAAAAATATTGTCTTAATTGGGATGAGAGGTTCCGGTAAAACTACAGTGGCTAAAATATTAGCCAAAAAATTAAATACACAATACTTAGAATTGGATGAGATTTTAGTTAAGAAAATGAATATGAGTATTATGCAAATTGTTGATAAATATGGCTGGGATTTTTTTAGAGACAAGGAATCGGAAATCGTTCAACAAGTTTCAGATAGACGGAATCTAGTTATTTCAACAGGCGGAGGAGTTATTCTACGACCTAAGAATATTGAAGCTTTAAAGAGAAACGGATTATTAATTTTTCTAAATGCTTCTGTGAAAACATTATCAAATAGAATAGGAGGAAAAATAGGATACGACCCCAAAATGCCTGCTTTAACTAATAAAAAAAATTCCCAAGCAGAGATTGCTTATATTTTTAAACAGAGGGAAGAGTTATACAAACAAGCTGCAGATCAAATAATTGAGACCGGTGACAAAACGCTTAATCAATTAGCAGACTTAATTGTTTCAAGGCTTAAAGAGTCTACAACCTGTATAGTAATCGGGGACCCGATTAAACACTCCCTTTCTCCCAAGATGCATAATGCAGGGTACAAAGCACTAGGAATTGATAACCACTTTTCTTTTATTTCGCAAAGAGTAACAAAAGAAAACCTTAAGTCTATTTTAGAACAAGCTAAAACTTCAAATATCAAAGGAGTCAGCGTGACAGTTCCTTACAAAGAAACCATAATGAAATATTTGGATAAAATTGAAAAAAATGCCAGAAATATCGGCGCTGTTAATACCATTGTAAACGATAATGGAAAATTAACTGGTTTTAATACAGACTGGACAGGAGCTATTACAGCTTTAGAAAACAAGACTAGTTTAAAAGGGAAAAAAGTAACTGTAATAGGCGCAGGTGGAGCTGCCAGGGCAATTGTTTATGGGCTCAAGAAAAAAGAGTCATCAGTGAAAATTTTTAATAGGTCCATAAAACATGCCAAAGAACTGGCAAATGAGTTTGGCTGTCAATACTTCGGATTGAATTCTTTAGAGCAAATCCAAGATGCTGAAATTATTATTAATGCTACATCTGTAGGAACGAACGAAGACAAAAGTCCAGTCAATAAGAAATTGATAAATAAAAATCATATAGTTTTGGATGTGGTTTATTCCCCTAAGGAAACAAGATTAATAAAAGATTCCTTAGAAAAAGGAGCAAAAGTAATATATGGATATGAGATGCTGCTTTATCAAGGCGTAGCTCAATTTGAGCTTTATACCGGAATGAAAGCGCCAGTTGCTATAATGAGAAAAACATTGGAGGAAAATGCAGATTAAATATTGTTTACCAATCATTAAAAACACCAAAAAAGAAGTCTTAAAATCCTTAAAAACAGAAGGGTATGATTTTTATGAAATTTGGCTGGATTATATTAAAGATTTAGATGATAAATTTTTGACTGGTATTGCCAAGGCATATAAAGGAAACCTCATATTTTTATTCCGGAGACAAAACCTAGAAAAGATTAAATTGTCCTTAGAAAAAAGACAGCAAATAATTTCTCTTTTATCAAACTTTAGTATTGTTGTAGACCTTGATTTTTTAACACAATATGAAGAATTACAACATCTAAAACAATATCCTAAGATTAAATTAATTTTGTCTTATCATAATTATAAAGAAACTCCAAAGCCGGATTATTTATGGAGCCTTGTAAGCAAGATGAAAAAATATAACTCATACATTTTAAAAATAGCAACTTTCTGCCAGAAAGAAACAGATGGGTTAAGTTTATTAAACTTTCAAATCAAGTTAAAAAATGAAAAATTAAGATATATAGTCCTGGGTATGGGTAAAAAGGGATTAATCACAAGAATCTTTGGTTCAATATGGGGCAATCAATTTAGTTTTGCTCCTATAGATATAAAAGACAGAAGCGCTGAAGGACAGCTAACAAAAAAACAAATGGAAAACATTTTGCAGGAGGTAGGTTAAATGGCTGGAAATTCTTTTGGGCAATTATTTAGAATAACAACTTTTGGTGAATCGCATGGAGGATGTGTAGGGGTAGTTATCGATGGCTGTCCTCCAGGGCTGAAAATTTCTGAAGCAGAAATCCAAAAAGACTTAGACAGAAGAAAGCCTGGCCAATCTGCTATTACTACCCCAAGGAAAGAAGAAGATGAAATAAAAATTATGTCAGGTGTTTTTGAAGGTAAAACTACTGGTACTCCAATTTTACTTTTAGCATATAACAATGATATTAAGCCTGAAGACTACCAAAGTATGCAAAATTTATTTAGACCAGGCCATGCAGATTATACCTACATTAAAAAATATGGCATAAGGGATTGGCATGGATCTGGCAGAGCTTCTGCCAGGGAAACCTTAGCCAGAGTAGCAGCTGGAGCCATTGCTAAAAAATATTTAAAAGAAAAAATAGGAATAGAATTTATTAGTTTTGTAGAAAGCGTTGGTGACATTAAAACTAATATTGATTTTAACAAAGTCAGCTTAAAAGATGTGGAGTCAAATATTGTCAGATGCCCTGATCAAAAAATAGCTCAACAAATGATTGAACTAATTAAAAAGGTAAGATCAGAAGGAGATTCGATTGGTGGTGTAATTAGAGGAGTTATTAAAAATGTACCAGTTGGTTTAGGCGAGCCAATCTTTGATAAATTATCAGCAGATTTATCCAAAGCAATGGTCTCAATCAATGCTGTTAAAGGTTTTGAAATTGGTTCTGGTTTTGAGGGAACCAAAATGAGGGGTTCAGAACATAATGATCAATTCTTTTCTCAACAAGGAAAAATTAAATTAAAAACTAATAATGCAGGAGGAACATTGGGCGGAATTTCTACCGGTGAAACGATCTACTTTAGAGTAGCTTTTAAACCTGTTTCTACTATTTCCCAAAAACAAGAAACTGTAGATAAAAATGGCCGCCAAGTGAGCTTAGAGGCTGCTGGCAGACATGATGCCTGTGTGTTACCCCGGGCAATTCCTATTGTTGATGCAATGGCAGCCTTGGTTATCATAGATCACTACCTTAGACATAAGGCCCAAAATGGATAATAAATTAGATAAATGGCGGAAACAGATAAATAGCGTCGACCAAAAACTTCTAATTCTTCTTGCTAAAAGGTTAAGTTTGGCTAGGAAAATTGGACAACATAAGAAAAAACGCAACTTGCCTATTTTGGACCAACAAAGATGGAATAAAATTTTAGAATCCAACCTAAACCAAGCAAAATCGCTTAATTTATCTGAGATTTTTATCAAAAGAATGTTTAACTTACTCCATCAATATTCTTTAAGGGTCCAAAAAGAGGTTGGAAACTATGATAAAAAGCGCTAAAAGGTTAAATGTATTCTCTGAATATATTTTTTCCAGATTACAGAAAAAAGTTAAAGCAGTAGAAGCAAAATCCAAAAAAAAGGTTTTAGATTTTGGAGCAGGTAATCCTGATGTAAAACCCAGCTTCTTTTACCTTAAAAAATTTGATGAGTTTCTTACTGATGGTAAATCTCATTTATATCCTGGTTTTGGCGCAAATAACGAATTTTCCCAAGCGTTAATTAATTGGTACAAAAAAAGATTTAAGGTTAATTTAAAAGAATCTGAAGTTTTCCCTTTACTTGGAGCAAAAGACGGGGTGAGCCACTTACCTTTGGCTCTTTTAGACCCAGACGATGAAGTTTTAGTTCCAGATCCAGGATACCCTGCTTATACTGATACAGCTTTAATGGTGGGAGGAAGAGTTGTTTACTATAATCCAGAAAAATTAATAGATGTAAAAATTTCTAAAAAGACAAAATTCATGTGGGTTAATTTTCCCTCTAATCCAACTGGTCAAGTAATTTCTCTTGAACAATTGGATAAATTAGTGAAGTTTGCTAAAAAACACAACCTTATTATTGCTTATGATAATGCTTATTCAGAAATAACTTTTGATAATTATATTGCTCCTTCTATTTTACAAATTCCAGGTGCTAAAAATATTGCAATTGAACTAGGATCTTTTTCCAAGACTTTTTCCTTTGCTGGTTTTAGAATGGGCTGGATTGTTGGTAATAGCAAAGTAATTACAGCGTTAGCTAAAGTAAAATCGCAAATGGATTCTGGTTTATCTACTCCCCTGCAAAAATTAGGGGCTTTTGCCTTAAACCATCCTGATAAAAAATGGCACCAACAGATGATAAAAAGTTACCAACAAAGAAGAGATATAATTGCAAATTATCTGAAACAATTAGGACTAACTTTCACTTTACCTAAAGGAAGTTTATACATTTGGGCTAAAATCCCCGCAGACTTTAAAGACGCAGAGCAGTTTTGCAATTATTTATTAGAAAAAAAACAAATTCTCGTTACCCCAGGTTCTGCTTTTGGTAAAAGTGGCAAACAATCTATCAGGATTAGTATTTGCACTAACATTGACCAAATTGAGAATTATTTTTAATGTGTCATTCCGAGTGATTAGCGAGGAACCTTCCAACCTCGGAAGATTGCCACGCTCACTATGTTCGCTCGCAATGACAGAAAGGGGTTCATGAAAAAAATTAGCATTGTGGGATTTGGTAGATTTGGCCAGACTTTATACCGCCTTATTAAGGATGATTTTATTATCACCCTCTACGACAAAGGTCCAATAACAAGTAACGGGTTAACCAAAAATACCTATATTACAAATAATATTGCTGACATTTACGAGGGTGAAGTTATTTTTTATGCAGTACCTATCAGCAATTTTGAAAAAGTCATAGCAACCCACAAGAAGTATTTTCAAAACCATCATGTTCTTGTAGATGTTTTATCAGTCAAGATTCATCCAGCTAAAGTTTTTAGAAAATATTTAAAAGGTTTAAAGGCCCAAGCAATACTAACTCATCCAATGTTTGGTCCAGATAGCAGCAAGAATGGTTTTGATAACCTACCCCTAATTATTGATAAATTTTTAAGCAGTAGTGAAACTTTTAAATTCTGGAAAGAATATTTTAAAAGTAAAAAAGTACAGGTAATAGAAATGACTGCCAAAACACATGATAAATTAGCTGCTTCTTCCCAGGGTTTAACGCACTTTATCGGAAGACTGCTTAATGCCTATGGCTTTCAATCTACCCCAATCGATTCATTAGGTATTAAAAAATTATTGGAAGTTAAAGAACAAACATGCAATGATACCTGGCAACTTTTTACAGACTTACAGCATTTTAATCCTTATACCAAACAAATGAGGATTAAATTAGGAGAAATTTATGACAGGGTTTATAACAAATTATTACCAAAACAGAAGAACCCTAAATTTATAACTTTTGGCATACAAGGAGGAATAGGCAGTTTTAATGAGGAAGCCATACAATATTATTTAAGGAAAGAAGGTATTACTAAGTATAAAATCAAATATTTATATACTTCTGAAAATGTTTTAAAAGCATTACATGCTGGTGGTATTGACTGCGGACAATTTGCTATTCATAATTCCGTAGGCGGAATTGTTGGAGAAAGCATTGAGGCTATAGCCAGTTATAAGTTTAAGATTGTTAAAGAATTTGCTATTAAAATTTCGCATGCTTTAATGATCAGAAAAGATATTAAGTTTTCAGAAATAACCACTATCATGACTCACCCTCAAGTTCTGGCTCAATGCAAAAGTACACTTGCTAAAAAATATCCTCACCTAAAACAGACATCAGGAACTAAAGAACTAATCGATCATGCAGTAGTAGCAAAATACTTAGCAGAAAATAAATTAGGAAAAAATATTGCGGTAATGGGCAGTAAAGTTTTGGCAGAAATTTACAATTTACAAATCACTCAGGATAACCTACAGGATGCTAAAGATAATTACACGAGCTTTCTAATGATAACCCGCCCTTGACAAAATATAAAAGTTAAAATAAAATAATTCAGCAAAGTTAATGAACTGCTCCGCAGTAAACTGTGGAGTATCTCTTTGGGAAAGTTCTTTTTGAACCATTCATCTCAGCAGCAGAGCTGTGAGGTATTTTGGTTCAAAAATAAAAAGCTTTGTTTTTTCATGACAAGAATATTAAGTTTAGATATTCAAAGAATTGAAGTTTTAGTCAGCCTCCTTATTGTCCTCCTTATTGGAGGGCTTTTTGGGAGGTTTTTTTAGATAACTTTTATCTAAAAAAGAAAGGAAATAAGCCTCCCCAAATGGGAGGTTTTTTTATGAGAAAAATATGACAATCAGAGAAAGATTCATTCCATACACAACAATTAGAACTTATGCTGACCCTACTGTAAGTAATGCATTTCATTGCCCTACTAGAACAGAAAAGCCTAGACAGCCTACAGCCCAAACTGAAGATGACTCCTACCATGCTTCTACAGAAGATTTAGAAAGATTTAGAGGTTTTGTGTTCGAACCACCTAAACTAATTAGTAACAGCGAAGTAAGAAGATTGCGCAGAATGGCTATGTACCAAAGTAAAACAGGTACTAGATAAAAAAGAAAGGGGGTTGAAAATAATGACACCAGAAGCAAAACCTAGTTTATTACAAGTTATACAAGCTAGTAAACTAATTATTATTGAATTATGCAATGGTCATTTAGATGGTAACAATTTTGCTGCAGAAGTACAAATGCGTGGTTTACCAACATTTATTGGCAAAGGAACTCATGAGTAGGATGCATTTGCTGATGCTTTAAGTCATGCAGTAGTATGTATTGATGGGAAAAAAGGTAGAATAGAATTAGAATCTCTAACATTCCTTAATGATCCAATAACTAGTGAGCCACAACAAGCTAATGCAGAAGTAGTCAGAGGAAAAGAACGATGGCCTATATCAGTTTCGCCAACAGATGAGACTACTACAAAATTAGATTTAGGTCTTCAAGTTGTAAGAGCAGCATTTGCACAACCAGTGATAAGAATGGTGGAGATAGATCCTGCAGGTGCAAGGTGGGCAACCGAGAAAACAGTTGTAGCAGTGGGTTAAAAATAAAATAAGTTTTTATAACCTGGGGTCAATTATATAAGACCCCAAGTTTTTAGTGGCAATGTGAGAAATATCACTGCAAAAAAGTAAGAAACCTATCAAACTATAGGTAATATTTTTATTCTCCTGCCGGGGAGATTTTTTTATGACACCAGAAATAGACCCATCTAACCCAAAACAAACACCTGCGGTATTAAGAGAAGTACAAATAGGCCAGAGAACAATGACTGCAGCCGATGCTGTCTTAGGTTACTTGGAAGCAGAAGGTACAGATAAAGCCTTTGTATATTCTGGTACATCCAATAATCCCTTGATTACTTCTCCAAATAGAGGAAGAATACAATTCTTTAGGCCTGCTCACGAACAAGGAGCAGGCTATGCTGCCGAAGGATATGCTCGAATGAGTGGAAAAGTAGGTGTTGTAATAACTATAGGAGGACCGGGCTTAACTGATTTAATAACGTCATTAGCAAATGCAAAAAAGGATTCTACCTCACTTATTGCTGTTATTGGAAGCGGGCACAGCAAATATATCGGCCTGGATACATATCAAAATGTTGATGTACCTGAACTAACCAAAGTAGTAGTAAAACAAGCTTTCCGAATTCGAAAGCCTGGTGCCACCACAGAAGTGATGCAAGAAGCATTTTATTGCACTCGAAGCGGCCGCCCTGGCCCAGTTGTTGTAGAAATTCCCGAAGATATACAATTAGCAAAAGATACTTTTAAACCTTTCTATCCCGATACTGCTCCAATATATCCTGTTAATACTCCAATGGATGCATGGCAATTTAATCATGCTGCCGATATACTTAATCACTCCCAAAAACCAGTAATTTTAGTTGGTAATGGACTACTTATGTCACCCAATGCGCCACGATTCCTTGATGAGTTAGCTAGAAAAACTGATAGTTATGTTGTTTATACTTTACATGGAAAATCCGGTTTTCCAGATACCCATCATTTAAACGCTGGCATGATAGGTGTTAGAGGTAGAGATATAGCTAATCAAATAATAGATAATGCGGATTGTATATTAGTTGTTGGTGCGCGCCGTGACGAAAAAGCTACTAGAGGGCTGGGGGAAAGGTTTGCCCGGCAAGCTACACTAATTCAGATTGATACTGCACCTGAACAATGCGATCAAACAAGATCTGCCCAATTATCTATTGCAGCAAACGCTGCTTTTGCTTTAGAAGAAATACTTAAAAGAACTATCTGGAAGAAAAACACTGCATGGCGGGCAATGTTTGATGAAGAAATACAACAAGCTAAAACAACCGTAGGATCATCTTCTCCAGATAGCCAATTAATGCCTGATGAGGTAATAGATATATTATCTAAAGTAACAAGAGGTAAGGCAGTTGTGGTAAGCGACTCAGGACAATCTAAATTTGTTGCTGTTGAAAGGTATTTAGCAGAAGACCCTAAAAGTTTTTTTGCTTCAGGTGGTCTTGGAGCTATGGGTTTTGGCCTACCTGCTGCAATGGGGGTCAAGATAGCAGCTCCTGATAGGGATGTATTTGCCCTTATGGGAGATGGGGCCGGACTAAGAGTTCTCCCTTTATTTGGAACAGAAAGGGCATATCAGATACCAACTTGTAGTATAGTTATGAACAATAAGGCATTTGGTTCAGTCCAGATAACACAAGAAAAATCCGGCGATGGCCGGATATGTGAAACAGACCAAACAGACCATAATCCTGATTTTTTGGCTGCTGGTCAGGCATTTGGCATTCAAGGAATAAGAGTCACCAGAGCAGAAGAAGTTGAACCAGCCTTACTACAAGCACAACAGATTACCAGATCTGGAAAACCATTTATTGTAGAAGCATGCGTTGGTATTCTTAGGGCTTAAAATTAATTATTAGCTTGCTAATTTAATATCTTTTACCTTAAGTTGTATTTTTTCAAAACCATTATAGGTATCTAACTCTAAATTATATGCCACATCAATTAATTGACCTGCCTGCAAAACATTAGCTAAATCCCCCATTCCAAAAGCTATAGATTCAATGTTATCCGTTTTAAATTTAAGATGCTTGCCATTTCCTACTGTTTTTAAATCTGAAATCCTCATTTTTTCAGTTGCTAAAACTGGCCTTTTATTGCCAAAGCCAAATGGTTCAAATTTCTGTATTTGTGCAATTAAACTTTTGGTTAACTTTTTACTATCAACTAAAGCATCAATTTCTAAAACCCTGTTCTCTTCTGGTAATACTATCTCATACTCTTCCAGCCTTTTTTTAAAAATTTTTATATGCTTGCTTAAAATAGAAAAGCCAGCAGCTCCAGGATGACCTCCCACATCAAGTAAAATATCAGCATGTTCTCTTATAACCTCAACAATATTAATCCCATCTATAGACCGGGCAGATCCTTTGGAAACTTCCTCACCAACTGAGATAGCAATTGCTGGACGATAATATTCCTCACAAACTTTACCTGCTACTAAACCAATAATTCCAGCAGACCAATCTTTACTGACTAAAACATGAATTGACTGTTGTCTGTCTATTAATAACTTTGCTTGTTCTAAGGCATCCATAGTCATCTTCTGACGAGTGGTATTAGTTTCAGATAATAGCTTAACAAGCTTTTGGGCCTTACTAGGGTCTTTTGTGCAAAGCAAACGCAAAGAATCTATAGCATGCTCTACCCTGCCCATAGCATTTAACCTTGGACCAATAATATAACCTATCTCAAATGACCTAACACCTCCTATGGTTATTCCTGCCTCAGCAGCAAGAGCCAACAATCCAAGATTTGTTGTTTTATTCAATACTTTTAAACCTTCAAAAACAAAAGCCCTGCCTAAACCAATAAGAGGAATTAAATCACAAACTGTGGCAATTGCTACAAATTGCAACAATTCCTCAACTAATTCCTTTTTTACTAAACCCCGGATTAAACACCAAGCAACTGCAGCTCCACACATTTTAGTTGAATGAACAATTGCATATGTTTCCGGCATTTTTTCTCCTGGCACATGATGATCTGTAATGATTAAATCTAAGCCTAAGTTTTTGGCAAAAACAGCCTGGTTTACAGCTACGATTCCATTATCAACAGTAATAACTACTGCTGCTCCCTGGTCTTTAGCAAATTGCAATCCTTGCTCTGATAACCCATATCCTTCTTTTTCCCGGTGTGGGATATAGGGCAAAACTTTTGCTCCTATTGAAGTTAACCCTTTATATAAAATTGCTGAAGCACAAATTCCATCTACATCATAATCACCATAAACTATTATTAATTCATTTTTATCTATTGCTTTCAAGATTCTTTTAGTGGCTTTTTCAATTCCAGAAATATTTAAATCCTGTTCAAAATCTTTTAATTTTGGATGGAAAAAGTCTTCTTTTTCTTTTTTAGTTTTAATACCACGATTTATAAGCAGCTGTTCAATTAAATCATCAGACCTTTTAGGAATTATTTTCCACTTCATGTCAAGCTGCATTGTATCACAGATAATTAAAAGGTAAAATTAAGATTATGAATAAAAACTTACCTAATAAGGTAAAGGATATTTTAGATAAATTTGAAAAAGCTAAATTCCAAATTTATATCGTTGGAGGAGTAGTCCGTGATCTTATGATGAGCAGACAAGTAAATGATTGGGACTTTACCACTGATGCTAAACCAGAAGAAATTTTAAAACTGATTCCTCAGGGATTTTATGATAATAAGTTTGGAACTGTTGGATTAAATACTCCCTTAGGAATTTTTGAAATTACCACTATGAGAAAAGAGAGTGATTATAAAGATCACCGCCACCCTGATAAAGTTGGTTGGACAAATAAAATAGAAGAAGATCTTGCCAGAAGAGATTTTACTATTAATGCTCTTGCTTTATCAGATAAAGATGAAATAATTGATCCATTTAATGGCCAAGAGGACATTAGAAATAAAATTATCAAAACAGTCGGCAATCCCGAGCAAAGATTTAAAGAAGATGCTCTCCGTTTAATGAGGGCAGTCAGAATTGCAACTGAACTGGAATTTAAAATAGAACCCAATACTCTTAAAGCAGTTAAAGAAAATGCCCATCTTCTGAAAGAAATTGCCAATGAGAGAATAAGGGATGAATTATTTAAACTGCTTGCCTCCAGTGACCCTTATGCAGGAATTGTTAAATTAAGGGGGTCAGGAATTTTACAGCTTATCTTGCCGGAGCTGGAAAGATGTTTTGGTATTGTCCAGCAGGGACCAAAGCATGACCGGGTTTATGATATTGGAGAACATTCATTACTGGCTCTCAAACACACACCATCTGCTGACCCATTAGTAAGACTGGCTAGCCTTTTGCATGATATAGGTAAAGTTAACACTGTTAAAACCGCTGCTGATGGTAATGTCACTTTTTATAACCATGACATAGTTGGAGGAAGAATTGTTTTAGATATAGCCAAAAGATTTAATTTATCAAAAAAACAAACTGACAAATTATACAGGTTAGTCAGACGGCATCTATTCACAGTCTCAGAAGACCAAACTGATTCTGCAGTCAGAAGATTTATTAAAAATGTTGGTTTAGAAAATATTGAGGATATGATGGCAGTAAGAGTGGGAGATAGACTGGGGGGCGGAACTCAAAAAGCAATTTCCTGGAGGATGGAAGAATTCCAAAAAAGAATCAAAGAAGTTTTAAAAAAACCATTTTCCATCTCTGATTTAAAAGTAACTGGCAATGATGTAATGGAAGTTTTAAATATTAAACCAGGACCAAAAGTAGGTAAAGTTTTAGAACAGCTCTTTAAAGAAGTCTCAGAGGATTCCTCAAGAAATACTGAGGAATATTTATTAGAAAGAATTAAATCTTTTAAATAGTTTATTAGTGGCTCAACTTTTCTTCCCACCAAACAAGTAATGCTGTGGCATTAAAGATTGAAGAATAAGTACCGGAAATTATTCCTACTAAAAGCGCTACCACAAACCATTTTAAAGTTTCTCCGCCAAAAAGCAATAATGCCAAGAGGACAAAAACAACCGTTAAAGTAGTATTCAAAGATCTGCCCAGAGTTTGAATTACTGATAAATTAGCAACATCAATAAATTTTTTTCCTATGTTTTTTCCTAAGTTTTCTCTAATCCTGTCAAAGACCACAATCGTATCATGGACAGAAAATCCTATTACTGTTAAAAGAGCTGTTACAAAAAGAGTATCAATTTCCACCCCTAAAAACTTTCCTAATACCGCAAATGCCCCTACCACCACTAATATATCGTGCACTAAAGCAATTACTGCAGAAATGCCAAACCTCCAAGCTGATGCTGGTTTAGGTATTTTTCTAAAAGAATAAGCAATATATAAAACAATCATCACAGAAGCAAGCACAGTGGCAGTAACAGCTTTTTGTTGTAGTTCAGATCCGATAATAGGTCCAACAAACTCAATCCTTCTTTCCTCTACCTTATCAAACTTTGCGGTTAAAAAATTCTTTAAAACAGCTACTTTATTCTGTTCAGCTGGTTTTGTCCTGATAATATACACATTATTTGCTGAGGGAGTAATTTGCCCAACTATAATACCTTGAGACTCAATCTGTTGTTTTAACTGCGGTGAGTTAATTTTCTTCTCAAATTTATATTCAAGCAAAGCTCCTCCTGTAAAATCTATTCCCAATTTTAATCCAGAAGTAACAAGAAAATATAATCCTGGTAAAATAATCAGCAAGGAAAAAACAAAATACCAAACTTTATATTTCATTAAATTCATAGTTGATTCTTTTTTGTCTCTTTTAAATCTTTATGCAGCTGAAGCTTTAAATCCTCTGCTGCTTTTTTAATCTTTTCTTCTACGCCATCAACTTTTTCATTCAAAAACTGCCAAATTTTATCATGCTTACCTTCTTGTAAGTAAGTTAGAAATATTTTCTTGTCTTGAATGCTAAGCTGAGACAAAACAACATCCAAAATAGTATGGTGTAAACTGGAATCAATTAAACTAGTCAGATGAGTTTTTTGTTCCATAGACAAATCCAGCTTATCAAGTTCTATAATAATTGATTCTATTTCTATTAAATGTGTGTAAAAGTGCTTCATAATATAGACCCTTTTATTGGACCTAAAGGTATTTCATTTTTTTGGTCATCAATAAAAAAATATAACACTGGTCCTTTCCCCGGTCCAGTTGCTAATCCTAATACATCCATTACCTCTGGCGAACCGCCTAGGTGTTTGCCAGTCCATTCTGATGGTCCAGCATCACCAATTACAGCTACTATTGCTTGACCAGTCTTTGGGTTAACTACTAACATTTTCCTAAACTTGAAAAAATCCCGGAATTTTGTAAAATTTTCTGCAAAACCTGGAGTTAGGAAAGTTTGTATTGCTAAATAATAACGCTCTCTTTTTTTGTCAATCTCTTTAAAGTCCTTTTGCGAAGGAGCAAAATAGCCCCAAGCGCCAAGCCCTGGCGCAATTCCTGCCCCACCATATTTTGCCCAATCAGACGCATTACCGGCATGAGCATATAGATTATCACCAGGATAACGGTATAAATGCTGCTCCCCTCCTATCAAACCATAGTTTCTATTAAGCTTAATACCATCTATCTCTGATGTTACTTTAACACCGAAATTTGTGGATAATAAATCAGTAATTTCTTTTTCTTCTTCTAGATTAAGAGGCCTTACTTCCTTAGGCGCTTTATCAGATAAAACCTGAGCCAGTAATACATTTTTATCAAAGCTTTTTGAAATATCTTCACGGCTATGAGCTTCAATTGAAACAGGCAATTGCCCTAAATTAGGAGCGGACAACAACATTAATCCTCCTAAAGAACCTGCTGCTAAATGTTTTAAAGCATCGCTATGATTTTCCCAAAATTTATTTTGAATAGCCCGGTGGCGTAAAACCCATTTATTCTTTAAATATTCATAATGTGGCGTTTTAGATTTAAATTGCATATAAAAGTTATTTAATAATAAACCTCATAAATGTCCTGGTTACTACCATTGCTGTAAACATCGATACCAAGACACCAATTGCTAAAGTAATAGCAAAACCTTTAATTAATGACGTACCCATACCATATAAAATTGCAGCTGTCATAAGAGATGAGACATTTGAAGCCCAAATTGAAGACCAGGCTCTTTTGAATCCTAATTCCAAAGCGATAGTTTTACTTTTACCCCAGCGGATTTCTTCTTTCATTCTTTCAAAAATTAAAATATTTGCATCAACTGCCATACCAATTGATAAGATAAACCCAGCAATTCCTGCTAAAGTTAAGGTTATGGGCGGTAGAATAAAAAGGCCAGTTTTAAAAATAGCTAACACTAAAATTGTATAAATAATTAAAGCTGCATCAGCTACCAAGCCTAAAATACCATAGTAAGCTGCCATATATAAAACAACTATGCCTAAGCCAATAATGCCTGCAACTATACTTTTATTTACTGATTGGGCACCAAGAGTGGGTCCTATTGATTGCTGTTCTATAATTTTTATTGGAACAGGCAAGGCTCCAGCATTAAGTTGAACGCTCAAGTTTTTTGCTTCCTCTATGCTAAATTCTCCTGTAATTACTGCATCGCCACCAATAATTTCTTGTTGAACAACAGGAGGAGGCCAGCTAATTGGCACATCATCCAGAAACATTGCTAGAGGTTTGTTAACATTTCTTTTGGTAATTTCAGCAAATTTCTTAGCCCCCTCTGCTGTAAATTCTATCCCAACTTGCGGTCCAGATCTGGCACCTTGACCGCTACCAAAAGTAACCTTGGCTTCTTTTAAATCAGCTCCTGTTAAACCTGTTGATTTAAAAGAAGATAAATAAGCCTGTGCTGATTGAGTAGCTTCTGCTGAAGGAGTTGCTACAAGCTCCCGGAAATCCAATTGCGCAGTTTTTCCAACTAAGCCTGCTGCAGATGATGCTTCTTTGAGCCCTGGTAGTTCAACTATAATCCTTCTTTGTTCTCCTATTTTGGATGTCTGCACTAAAGCCTCTGATACTCCATATAAATTTATCCTTCTTTCTATTACCTGCTTTGCAGATTCTAAAGCAGTATCCCTATTTTTGGGATCAATTTTATCCATCTGGGTTTCCAAAACTACTTCTGTACCTCCTTGCAGATCAAGCCCTAATTTAAGAGGAAATTTAGGGGCAGTTATTCTTTTATCTAATATTTTTAATGAAGGAAGATTAGGAATATCTATTAAAACCGCTACAAAAGTAATGAGAACAATCAGCCAAAGAATAGTTCTCGGTTTCACCTAAACTATAACCCCCTCTAAGAGTTCTCCTTCGTCTCCTATTAACATCACCTTAGGCTGAACCAATACTCTTAAGATAAACGGATCTCTTCTTTTTACCCTAAATTTAAACTCTGCTTCATCCATAAAAGAATAATTAATCTCTGCATCTTGCTTAGCTTGTTCATCTGAAATAAGAGACTGTAACTCTGGCAAGACAATATTTCCTACCACTAAAATATCAACATTATCGCTAGATGGCAAGTTTCCTCTTAAAAACCTTGTTGAGATAAAGGCAAATTTTATCTTACCGAGTTTTTGTTTGCTTTTTATTAAACTTCCCCCTAAACCTGTTGTTTTTGCAACCAGCGATACCAGCTCATTATAATAGACATAGTCTTTTCTGAATCTATATAGTCTTCTGTTAGCCCGCCACTCTGATGAAACCATCCCATATTTTTCCATTCTGGAAAGTTCTCTTCTTACCGCATTAATTTCTTCAGCAACCCTCCGGACTATTTCACGGACATGGAAAAGCGATTCCTGAGGCGAAGACAAAAAAAGTTGTAATATTTTTACCCGGACTCTTGAGACAAAAAGTTCCTCAAGCATAATATTTTTTGAACAGTCTTCTGTTCACCACCTTTCTGAGCAGTGGGTTTCAACTAGATTCTGCCTCTAGTAGCTTACTTTAGATCCTTCCGGGACAGTTTGAATCCAAATTTGGCCCCTGTTAAATTCTATTTCCTTTCCACTAGCGTTTACATATTTGCTTCTTGCAGTCCTGGAGACCTTAATCCATTTACCTTCTATCACATTTCCATCCTGGAAAATAAGCGCTTTACCGCTTCCGGTAGTCCCATACAAAAGATGAACATTGCCCGGATAACCATCATTGGCATTTGATTCACGCTGGAATTGGATAACAATATTCTTGGCAGTTAGTTGAGCTTTATTATTTAAATCAATATAGTTAGAACCACCATTTTTTCTTTGGTAAGTATTAGAAGCAGAATCATAAGTCCAGTTAACCTCATAGCCTGGTTGTGATTGCCAGAAATTCACTACTAGCTTAGTTGTTGAACCTCCGCCTTTTTCTTCTTTAAATTTCCAAGGAGTAAATTTACTATCCCATTTTATCCCGGCAGAATCTGTTGCAGTCCAACCTCTTTTTGCTCCAATCTCCCAAAGTTTTGCAGTTGTTGAATACATTGTATGTTCTGTAGCAACAGACCGCCCTAACCTTTGATAATCCCTCCAAAAGACTGGAAAACCTATACTAAATTGGTTTAGGTCTTTAACACCATATTTTATAATCTGCGATAGAGCATCAGCTGGACCAGGCGTATTTGCTCCTCCTACATGAGCATATAGAGCGTCATACTCTCCCAGCCAATCCAAGTAATAGGTTCTGGCAGACCTAACAGGACCAACTTGAACATCTGAAAGATTACAATAATAGAGGGCCATAAACCGGGTAATCCCTCCTTCCGCTACTGCTTCATATATGATATCCGCTGAAGATAAACCTGATTGAGGTCTTGATTCTGTATGATTTTCAACCATTACAGCCAGCGGTCTTCTCTTGCTCCAAAAGTCTTTAGCTTTCTTGGTTTTCATTGTGCCGTTTAGCGGACAACTTTCCGTTTTGGGCTCATTTGGGTCTTCATCAAAAGCATTTGATGGAGTTGGAAGTGATGTGGTTAAACTGCCAGAAGGACCTACAGCATTTTGGCTAAATAAAGAATAAGAAAGGCTTGCTGAAGCTCCATATAATACTACTCCTAGTATAATCAGCACCAACATCTTTTGTAAATTAGTTAAGCTTTGAAATAAATCTGTTATTTTATTCATAGTAATTATTAATTTTTATCTCTCCACCGCTTTTTTTATCACCAATTCTTCTTCTTTTGACAATTGATGTTTAGCGCTCTTCCCAGAAATTATCTCTTTGCCGAATAATCTAGTTCCAGACCTGGCATGCAAACTTGTTATCACAACACCTGTTCCCTGATCGTCTAACAAACAAACTACAAAACTCTGATCTCCTCCTGTATCATCATAAGGGTTAAAACGCAAAAGTTCCACCTTTTGAATATGAGTTAATCCTTGGCTCCTGACTTTTCCTACCCTGTCATCTAAATCAATAACTTTATCCGAAAAACCCTCAACTTTATTTGTAATTTCTTCAAATTTTTTTCTGATATCACGGCTTCCAGATCTTGGAAAAAGTGATTTTAGAAACTTATCTTGCTGCCACAATAAAAAAGTCAGGACTCCCAGCCAAATAAAAACTGCCGCCAATGCCAGCATTGCAATGACGGACCAATCCGGATACATAAGTTACTCTTTCAATATACTTGATAAAGATAAGTCTTGTCAACTATTGCTGCTTGACACGCTTACTGCTTCATGCTAGGCTCAATTGAGCGTATGGTTACAGATTTAGAAAAACGCTTGCAAATAATCCGCCGCCAGGTTTACGGCAAGGATCAACAAATCAGTTATTCATCTTCTCGTCAAACAAACGAAACAACTGATTTAGCCTATTTTTATCAAGATTTACTCAAGATATTAATATTATCATCACTGGCTATAGGCGCTCAGCTTGTATTATTCGTACTTTCGCAAAACCATATTTTGAATCTAAATTTCTTTTAGGAAGGAGGTGACACTAATTTATGCAAATGTACTGTGTTAAATGTCGAACAAAAAGAGACGCAGAAAATGTACAAGAGGTAACTATGAAAAATGGTAAAAAGGCTTCAAAAGGAACTTGCCCAGTCTGTGGTACCTCTATGTTCAAAATCGGCGGTTAAAAATTGATGTTCCCGGTCTAACTGTGGATTCATCATTCCGGAAGATCCCCCGTAGTCCTGCACCAGATGGTGCAGGATGAAGCGGGGTTTCCGTGGCAAACTGTCTATTCTTCCCTTGTTCTATACTGTAAAGCTTCTGCAATATGTTCTGCCTGAATATTTTCTGATGCTGCCAAATCAGCAATAGTCCTGGAAAGTTTTAGCACCCGGTGATAACCTCTAGCTGACAGGTTAAGGGATGAGACTGCCATCTTTAATAGTTCTAAACCATCTTGCATAAGTACACAGTATTCTTTAATATCACTACTACTCATTTCCGAATTAGTAAAAATCTTTCCCTTAAACCTTTGCAATTGAATCTTTCTTGCCTTAATAATTCTTTTTCTAATATCAGCAGAACTTTCTACTTTTAAGTCTGAAGATAACTTATCAACCTCCACAGCAGGGACTTCCAAATAAATATCTATTCTATCTAAAAAAGGACCTGAAATTCTTCGTTTATATTTGGCAATTTGTCCTGGCATACAACTGCAATTTCTTTTCTTATCACCAAGAAAACCACAAGGACAGGGGTTTTGAGCTGCCAATAAAATAAATTGCGCTGGCAAGCTTATTGAGCCTGACGAACGGGAAATTGTAATTTTGCGGTCTTCTAAGGGTTGCCTTAAACTTTCTAAACTTTGGCGGGGAAATTCTGCTACCTCATCCAAGAATAAAACTCCTCTGTGAGCCAGCGAGATTTCACCAGGCCTAATATTATTTCCACCACCAAGCAATCCTACATAAGAAGCACTGTGGTGAGGAGAACGGAATGGACGGCTAACAATCAGTGATTTATCAGTATCTAATAACCCGGCGATTGAATATATTTTTGTTACTTCAATTGCTTCTTCAAAAGTCAGTGGCGGCAGAATTGAAGAAAAGCTTCTGGCAAGCATTGTTTTACCTGCTCCGGGAGAACCTTTTAGTAGGATGTTATGTGAACCTGCGGCTGATATTTCTAAAGCTCTTTTAGCTTGTTCTTGTCCTCTGATCTGAGAAAAATCATACTCTGAGTTTACAGTTTCTTCATCTAAAGTAAATTCTGGCTTTTGAATTGGATTTAGCTCTTCTTGCCCCAACAATAGCTTTATTAATTGTTGGAATGAATTTACAGCAAATACTTCTGAGCCTTCTATTACTGCTGCCTCAGGACCATTTTCCTTTGGCACGATAATCTTTTTTATTCCTTGTTCCCGGGCCAAAATTGCCAAAGGCAATATCCCGTTAACCCTTCTTAAAGTTCCATCTAAAGAAAGTTCTCCCACTACCAAAGCATCTGTGAGGTTTAATATTGACGGGTTATTGGTAATTTGCCCAGAGGCTAAAAGTAAACCTAAGGCAATCGGTAAATCAAAACTTGGTCCTTCTTTGGGAATATCAGCAGGCGCAAGATTTACAGTAATCCTATGTAAAGGGAAATTAGCGCCGGAATTTCTAAATGCAGTCCGCACTCTTTCTTTACTTTCTTCAATAGCTCTATCTCCCAACCCAACTATGGTAAAGCTAGGTAAACCTTGGGCAGAAATATCTACCTCACAAGTAATTATTTTTGCATCAAGGCCGATATTTGCGGCAGAGATGATTTTTGCAAGCATATATTGAGTATACTATGGGGGGGTAAAAAAGTGCCTAGGAAGATAGTAAGCCAGATTCTGTTTTTAGACGATTATTTATCTAATGCTCCTTATTTCAACAATTGAGCAAGTCACTCTGTTGGTTCTAGGATTGCAGCGGAGAGGATTGCCACGTCGGACATCCTGCTTTGCGCTGTCTGGACTTTCCTACCCATACCGTAATAGTACAGGTCAATCATCCTTCTTCCTAAGCAGGTATATTATACAATTAAAACTTATTCTCTTCAAGAATTTCTGTTACTATAATTTGAAGAACTACTGTTAAGGGAACAGCTAATAGAGCACCTACTATGCCTAATAATCTAGACCCTATAGCTATAGCTAAAATTACTGCTAAAGGATTCAAGCCCACTGCCCGTTTCATTACCTGAGGCACAATCAGATTATTTTCCAGTTGCTGGATAATAAAATACATTGCAGTCACTCCTAAACTTAAAACAGGAGAAATAGTTAAGGTTATTAAAACAGCAGGAATTGCTGAAATAATTGGTCCAATCACCGGCACAACTTCCAAAATACCTGCCACCACTGCCAAAGGCAAAGCATAAGGAACTCCTAAAATAAGTAGTCCTATGTAGGTTAAACTTCCTATTACTAAACTAAGTAACAATTGTCCTCTTAACCAGTTTCCTAATTTCTCTTCTATCTGTACTATTAACTTTTTAACCCGTTCCTCTCTGCCAATAAAAAGAGAGGCAAATTTACTCTCCACATTCTCCCTTTCCAGCATAAGATAAAACGTTACTACCAATAAGAAAATTATTGTTAACAGGTTATCGAATACTGATAAAGTAATTGAGAAAATGTTTTTTGATAAATCAGAGAGCTGTGATTGCAGAACTGATTTATCAATTGTTGTAATTTCCAGCAAAGAATCCAAGTGAGGAGGAACCGTTAAGACAAGCCTTCTGGTTTCTTCTACTAGAGGAGGTACCACAATGGCCAAGAGCGTTGAGACAATAGCTATTACGATAGTATAGGTAAGAGCAATTCCCAGAGATTTAGGAACTCTAAACCTATGCAAAAAATTAACTATAGGAAAAAGCGCAGACATCAGGATTAACGCCACGAATAAAATTATTAAAAGGTCTAATATTAAATAAATCAACCAGATGCCCAGTATAAAAACTGCAATAAAAATAACTGTTCTATGAGAAATATCAATCTTCCGTGTCATACCCACTATCATACCATTCGCTTACTAATTCTTCTACTTTGTGAAGATAATGTGAACCGGCAATATCAAACCACTTCATCTCTTTTTCTTTCTTAAACCAGGTAATTTGCCTGCGGGCAAAACCATGGATTTTATCCTGGAGAATTTTTATCAGTTGGTCTTTACTAGCAATTTGACCCATAAGGTAATCTGCTAGAACTCCATACTCTAGACCTAATTGTTTCATTCTCTCAAAACTTAAACCTTCTTTATGTAATTTATCTGCCTCTTCAATCATCCCTTGATTTATTCTGCTAATCACCCTTTCATCTATCCTTTGATATAGGATTTCCCTAGGTGCAGTCAGCCCAATCTTAAGTACATTGTCATCGCGGGCGATTAGCGTGGCGATCTTCAACGGAATGGGAAGATTGCTTCGTCGTTTCACTCCTCGCAATGACAAAATTACTAACTCTATAGCCCTAACCAACCTTCTTGAATTTTGTCTATCGGAATGATTCATGCTTTCCCATTTTTTCAGAGATAATTCTTGAAGTCTTTTTTGCAACTGCTCTAAAGATAATTTTTCTAATTTTTCCCTTAGTTTTAGATCTTGAGGAACTGCCAAATTAGGCAAACCCTCCAACAAAGCTTTAAGATAAAATCCAGTCCCTCCTGCTAAAATTGGCAACTTTCCTCTTTGTAAAATATCATCTATGAGCTTAGAAGCATCTTTAACATAATTAAAAACTGTGTACTGCTTTTTTGCTTCAACTACATCGTACATCCATATTTTTCCTCCATTAATTTTCCACCATCCATCACCCTTTTTAATTTTCAATTTACAATTCTCAATTTTCAATTGAACTGGTAATTTACCAGTCCCAATATCTAAATTCTTATAAACCTGCCTTGAATCAACTGATACCAGCTCTCCTCCCAGTTTTTGAGCCAATTTAAGAGCTAAATCAGTTTTACCTGTTGAAGTCGGACCTAAAATAACTAATATCTTATTCATCCTTAATAAAAACGGAGTAAAATAAATCCTTCCTTGTACATTTTCTGATAAGGTATATCTCCTAATAAATTTTCTGTTACCTGTAAATATTCCTGTTGCTTTTTGTTTGGAGAAAAAATTATATATCCAAGATGAAACTGTTTAATAAACCTCTCTACCTCAGGCTTACTATACCTAATGTTAGTTAGCTGATTGTTATAGTTTGTCATTTTAAATAAATCAGAGATAACTGGCTCTTCTCTAAAAAAACTGTAAGTACCCTGTGGCATTCTTGAAATAAATCCTCCTATCCGAGGCTTTTTATAGATAGTTTGCCAATACATCTGCATCGCATGTAACCCTAATATGGAATAATCGTAACCAAAATATCCATAAGTTTCTGTGAGACCAGAGGGTAATTCTAGAACCGACAGCTTGTCAGAAAACCGAGCTATATCTTGATAAACTTGAGGTGTGCTAATAGCGGTTAGCTGAATTTTTGGTATTCCATACTCAAGAAGAAATAAACCGCAAAGTAGCAAAAAAATAATTATATTAGGTATTTTATATTTTCTGACAAAATCATTAATAAGAAAAAAGCTCAAAATTATTACTACTAATGAAACAACTATTGGAAAACGCACTGGACAACCTATAAAACCCATAAAAGGCAATTTAGAAAACCAATAGAAAGGGGTATATATCTCTTCCAATAGAATATTTCTACCTACTTGGATCTTAGTACCTGAGGCAAGTAGAAGAATTATTATTCCAACAATACTTATAGCTACTGAATTGCTGTTATCCCTATATTTTACTAAAGCTATCATAGCTAAAACCAAATACAATGGTCCTATGTAATAAGACGGTGTATCCCCTCCTGACCGATAACCAAAAATCTCAGACAGACTGATAGATAAGCTACTCAAATGAGGAACAGCCTGGTTGGGAATTATATAGCCTGCCAAATCAGCATTGCAGGTATTAGCAGCAAAGCCGGCTGGAGCTATATATTCATTGGACCCTTTTATATTAATAATAAACAAGGAAATAACTAAAATAGGTAATATAATAAAATAAACTAACAGACTCAACATTACCTTAAAAACGCTTAGAAGAGAGGTTGTTTTGTTCCTGAAAAACTTAATCAATAGAAGCTTCGTCAAGAAAAAAGTTGCTAGCATTACAGCATAAACTATTGACATATAATAAGATGTAAAAAATACAAGCCAAAAAATTAGTATTAATTGAAGGAAATATTTAATTTCACATTTCTGCCAGAATTTCAAAGCAGTTAAGATACTTAATGGTAGATATGGTGCGGCAAAGAGATAATAATAGTGTTCAGTTAACAGATATGAAAACATAATAGGGCTAAAGCTATAAAACAAACCAGCAATCACAGATAATAAATAATTGTTGGTAATAACCTTAATTAATACAAAAGTAAAAAAACCAGCTAGAGTAAAAGCAATTAAAATCAATATATTCATACCTAAAACTAAATTATTTTTAAAAGCACCTAAAAGAAAATTTGTTAAAGGAGAATAATCATGAAAGAGTAAATTAGCTCCTACTGGATATAAAACCATTTTAGTAAAAAAGGGGTTGTTGCCTGACATTAACTCCTGCCAGAAAATAGATACATTCCATAAATATAAAAAACCATCACCTGCACCAGTACCGGGAATACTATTTGCAATATTAAAGGCTAACGGAGAAGTGAAAATTAAAGATGCTATAAAAAATATAAATAAAGCCAATATCATTAGATAGTCCACCTATTAAACATATTTACCATCACTATTCCCCATAAATTTACTAATATGCTTATACATAACAAAAAATATGCTAATTTTGTTGGTTTTTGTCCTATTCCAGAAGCTACTAAAATTAGAACAAAAGGCATAAAGTCTTGAGCAAACCTATAACCAAATTGGGCAAATCCTACTCCTCCCCATAGTGCAATTACAGATTGCGTTACAATAATAGCTACCCAACAAGCTAACATTAGTAAAGATTTTTTTGCCCTTAACGAATACAACAACACTGGACTTGTAAACCAAATAGCAGTGCTATGCAAAGAAGGAATTATAAAAGGAGGAGAGGAGGAAAAAACCGGTAATTTCAGAAAAAGAGCTTCTATGTGTCTTTGGATATATGCTATATTCATGAAACCTTGTTGAAAAATTGGGTCTTGTGCTATTCCAGGGATTAAAGAATAAGGAGAAAGAGGACTAAAATTTCCAAATCTTAAAAAATTATATGTTGCGTCTAGTAAAACAAAAAATATTATTCCTAAATTAAGAACTGAAAAGTTATAAAGATTTTTCCTGTTTAAAGGCCAAAACTTATTTAAAAAATAAACATAAAAAAAGAATATAGTAAAAACTACAGTAGTCCTTGCCCAAAAGCTCATCCCTAACAATATTCCTATTAATAATAATCTTTGTTTTCCAAAGGTTTCTAACAAAGCAAGAAGCAAAAAAAACAATGCAGTAATATGAGCTAAAAACCATGCTGAACCAACACTGGACAAATACCAATGGTTTGTACCAAAAGCAAATGATATTGCAACTAAAATAGCGGTTTTTACAGAATAATTTAATCTTTTAATCAAAAGATAAACCAAAACACTATTAACAGATCCTAAGAGAATAGAAGATAGAGTTTGAGAAGCTCCTTTTCCTAACAAAAATACATAAGGCATCAAAATTATAGCTGGCATAGGTGGATAAACTACATATAAGTGACCTTGCCATTTTATTAGTTCATTTAACCAAGGAAAGCTTTCTGTGACATAAAGTTGTCCATGTAAAAATGCATCTGCTAAATAAATAAAGTAATTATAGGGAGTATCATTACCAAAAGCGGAGATTGAATAGATAACTAGTGTTGTAATAAAAAGAAGTAATATTTTCATAATATTTGATAAATTTGCACATCAGCAAAGTCATAAATCAATTTAAGATAAGCCTGCTGGTCAAACATTTGTTTAGTAAAAGGATATTTATTTTTCTCTTCTGATCCTAAATAAACATAGTTTATATCATATTTGCTAAATATTCTTTTAACGTTTTCAGTATCTGAGGGGTATTGATAAATACCTTCAATATCAGCTTGTCTGCTGAAAACATTATCCACTCCCTTATTAAAACCATGAGAATAAGGCCACATTGTGTAAGATAACACTCTTAATCTTCCCCCAATATCAGATATTGGAGAATGTACAGTAGGCAAGGATAAAAAAACTGATTGCGGCAAACTGTTATTTCTGATCCACATTCCAACTTGATAATCCGCTTGTGAATACCCTTGATACTTATTAAAAAAACTTGACGCTAAAGTTAACAAACTATTAGTAGAAGAAATAACTATTAGTAAAATTACTAATAAGGGTCCAAGATATGAACTACGCCAAACCTTTTGTAAGATTAAACCGGAAATTATAGAAAAAGGGATCATAGCAAAATAGAAAAACTTAAGCATATCTCCATCATTAATTGTAAAATGAACAACAAAAGGGATAACGGATAAAATAATCCCTAGAATTAACAAAAGCTTTAATCCTCCAGTTAAATTTACCTTTTTTAGGGTTATCAATAAAACAAAAAATAAGAATAGAATAAATAGCACTCCAAAGTTAGCAAAAGGAAATTGTAAATACCAATAAAAATCTTTAGTCTTATCCCAAGCCCCTAAACGAAAATTATTTAAAAAAGTTTCTAATACATAGTTATTATTTCTAAAGAGTAACCAAACAGGTACAGAAAATGCTGCTAAAAAACTAACTAAGCGGACTAATTTACTAATTTCTTTTTTAAAATTATCATTCAAAAAGCTAAACCAGCTTAATAGAAAAATAATTATTGAAATACCAAATGCGAATAATTGAAATTTAAACAGCATTGCTGTTAATAAGCTAGATAATACAAAATATTTCCTGCTATTTTTTTCATGACCATTCACCAGTAGCAGAATTAACACGGCTACTGTTGGCAAACCTATCGTCATTGGACGATTCTGCAAAAAATAATCAGCCATTGGCACCATCTGCATTAATTGGCCATTATCTAAGGTATAACTCCGTATAGCAGCTAGATTTATTATTGTATTTATAAAATTATTAGAATTATCTAAATTGATATAAATATCCTTAAAAAATCTAATGAATAGAAAATTACCAATAAACACAGCAAGCAAGCCTGCAATTATTGCTGATAATTTATTTTTGAATATACTATAACTTAAAGCATAAATAGATAGAAAAAACATTAATACAAAAAATGGATTATCATAAACTAAAATTCTTGGAAAAAAATCCCCATAAAGAGTTTGCAAAATAGCAGTATGAAAATCAATAAAATAGTAATAATTTAAAGGTTGACCGCTAAAATAAGGTGCTTGTGGGGGGAAGTTTCCTTGGGAGATAGTTTGGATAATCGACTGATGCATTGCTGTATCTTGCCAATTAACAGAAGCCATTACATAGTAATTATTAAAAAATGAAAAAATTGCCGGATATAATGCAATTAGGAATAAAGTAAAGATTGCGCAGCTTGTCAATAAAGCAACCATATGCTCTTTCAGACAATATAAATTTTTTTTAAACAGCAGAAAATAAAATTGCTTAATACTGAATCTCTTGTTTAGTAAAAAAATAGCTAACCAAAGTTGAAAGATTAGAATAGTAAAAAGGATAGAGCTTTGAGAGAATCCAAATATTAAACTCACAAAATAGACAGCATAGGTTGAAACTAAAACACTAATTAATAAATAAAGCGGTATTTTCTGTATGAAAAGAAGTTCAGAGAAAAAAGTTTCTATAACAAGAAAACCAGGCAGAAAAAAAGTAAAAATAAATCCTACAACCAAAAGAATTAAATTAAATTCCATATCTACTTATATTAATACAAAAAGTTTAAAATATGGTAAGGGTGAAAACTATATTTTTAAATAAAGAAAATAAAATATTAATTCTCTTACTTTTGGCCGGTATTACTTTTAGGCTTTTACTAGCACCGCTTTCCGGGTTTCAAATTGATATTAATGACTGGTTTGCTTGGGCAATAAGATTAAATAACTTAAATTTTGCCCAGTTTTACAGCAAAGATATTTTTACTGACTACACACCAGGATATTTATATGTTCTCGGTCTGCTGGGATTTTTAAAAAATCAGTTACTAATTCCTGATAACAATTTTTATTTCCTGCTTAAAATGCCAGCAATTATTTGTGATTTAATAATTGGGATATTGATATATCAAGAAGTTAGGAAAAAAGTTTCCCTTATACTTGCTTTACTTGCTCTTAGCTTAATTGTATTTAATCCAGCTATTTTATTTAACAGTTCCATCTGGGGACAAATCGATAGTGTTTTGGCATTATTTTTATTGATTACTCTAATTGCCTTAAAAGATAATCACTTAATTTTAAGTTCAATTATGTTTGGTGTAGCTTTTTTAATCAAACCACAAGCTATAGCTATAGCCCCAATACTAGCTATTTATCTTGTACACCATTTCAAGCTTTCAAATATAATTAAATTAACAATACCAGGACTTTTAATAATTTTTGTTTTAGCTGTTCCGTTTTTCCCAAACCAAACAACAATAAGTCTTGTTCAACATATTCTTAATACAGCAGGAGAGTATCCTTATACCTCTTTAAATGCTTACAATTTTTGGGGGGTAGTTGGGTTTTGGATTCCTGATAAGACGATTTGGAATAATCTCTCTTATCAAACTATAGGTATTATTTTATTTAGTTCTTACTGGATTATACTGGGATACTTTTATACTAGGAAGAAACTATCCATCTACGCATTAGCAACACTAGCTTTTTTAGGATTCTTCTTTTTACCCACTAAAGTACATGAGAGATATCTTTATCCTGCGTTAATTTTTTTAATATTATTAAGCTCTCTATATAGAGATAGATTATTACTAGTACTAACCAGTTTATTAACTTTTTTGCATTTTTTTAATTTATACTATGTTTATGTTTACTTCAATGAAGTATATTTTCAGTTACCAAAATTACTATATAATCCAACTGTTTATAACTTATTAAATGAAAATAGCAAGGGTTTGTCATTGATTTCTTTTAGTCTTTTTATTTTAATTAGTATTAATATACTCAAACATGAGATTGCTGCAAAAAGAAGTTAGTCCAAAAAAAATATTAATTCTGCTTCTGCTTCTGACTGCCTTTTTGCGCTTATATAAATTAGACTATCCAAATAAGTTTGTATTTGATGAAGTTTATCATGCTTTTACTGCTAAAGAATATTTAAAAGGAAGCAAAGAAGCCTGGGAATGGTGGACTAGCCCACCACCTGGGGTAGCATTTGAATGGACTCATCCTCCTTTAGCCAAGGAACTAATGGCTGTTTCAATGTTTATCACTGGTACACAGGATGCCTGGGCCTATAGATTGCCTGGAGTTATATTAGGTATTTTATCTGTTTATTTAGTTTATCTGTTAGGTATTAGGCTATTAAAAAATCAAAATGCAGCTTTAATAGCTGCATTTGCTTTCTCTCTAGATGGCCTTAATTTTGTCCAGTCAAGAACAGGCATGAATGATATTTATTATGTTACTTTTTTTCTGGCTGCTTTATTTTTTCTGCTTAACAAAAGATTTATTATCTCAGCTATTTTTTTAGGACTGGCTATATCCAGTAAATGGGCAGGCGCGTACGCTTACCTAATCTTTTTACCGATACTACTTAAAGATAAACATTACCGCCAAATTACCTTTTTTATTATGCTTCCTCCAATCATTTATTTTATCAGTTATTTACCTTTCTTTTTACTGGGACATAGTTTTGACCAATTTAAGGAGCTGCAACAGCAAATGTGGTGGTATCATACTAATCTAAAAGCCACTCATACATATACTTCACCGTGGTGGTCTTGGCCTTTAAATCTTTACCCTGTTTGGTATTTTGTAGATTATCAAAAAAACACCATGGCTAATATCTTTACTTCTGGCAATCCAGCACTCTTTTGGGCAGGCAGTATTGCCATCATATTGACTGCTATAGAGGTTATCAGAAAAAGATTTGTAAATTTATTCCTTATTATTTTAGGATTTTTAGCTTTTTGGTTACCTTGGGCAGCATCTCCCAGAATAATGTTTTTATACCACTTTAGCCCGTCAGTGCCTTTTTTAAGCTTAGCTTTAGGCTATCAACTAAATAAGCTTTTAGCTAATCAACAAGCAAAAAAATTAGCATTAGTAATAATATTGCTAATCATACTCAGCTTTGCTTTATTATATCCTTATCTTACTGGAGTATTTCTTCCAAGAAACCTAATTAATATATTTTTTGCAATTAACTTATCTAAAAACCCCTTTTAGCAACCTAATCATTTAGTGCTAGAACCCAATCCTTAAAAGCATTAGCAAACATATAATCTGGGTTACTGTTTAATGATTCATCTAAAAATCCTCCTATTGCCCTTGCTGCCAGTATTGTTTTTAATTTCTCTACTTCATATTTTCTTTTTCTCAATTCCAAATAAATATTTTCAGCAATATCAGGTTTTTTTAAGACACTAAAAACCCGCTGAATAAAATAACAAATATCATAATTTTCTACCCCATCTGATAAAGCATGTTCACCATCAATCAACCCTAATTTATTATTTCCCAGCGTCATAATATGCCAAGGGGCAAAATCTCCATGCCTAGGCTTGCTAAATAATTTATCAATTCCTTTTATAGCTACTTTAATAAGTAATTGAAGATTATATTTGTCACGAATGTTAATTGGTATATCATCAAACCAAGCGTTCGCTTTATTAATAAACCTTAATTTTGAATCTCCATCTTGGTATTGAGCAATAGCAAATGTATAGTCTGGGAGCTGCTGTATGTTTTCAGCAAGCTCTATAATTTGCGTAAGAGACTTAGTTAATAAATTAAGATTTTGGTATTGGTCACGGAATTGGCAAAGCAATTTGCCATTAAAATAGTTGGTAATTAAATAAAAGTATTTATCTTTAAAATAACCACTATCGAAGTTTTTGGGGACATGAAACTTATTATTAAGATTATTAGCATTAAAATAATTATTCCAGTTAAATTCGTTTTGGGTAACAATACTAATTCCTTCACTGGTTGATAATTTTAGGAAATATTTTTCTCCTGCTTTAGTTAAAATTCCTGTGACATGCCTACCACTATTTTGTAAGTTTCCAATTTTGTAATCCCTGGATTGGAAATAGACTTTAATCTCTTGAGAATCTAAATCTTCTCCTAAACGGTAATCAACTAATTTCAACCCGGATCGGACTTTAAAAGAGTTTAGAACTCGGAGCATAAAAAGGAGCTATTTAATTAATCTTTTTAGGGTTTTACCAGCAGCAAAACCTGGAGTTTTTTTGTTAGGAATTTGAATAGTTTCTCCAGTTTGAGGGTTTCTGCCACGCCTTGCTGCTCTTGATCTGATTAGAAAAGTTCCGAAACCAGTGATAACCACTTTTTCTCCTTTGACTAACCCATCTCTAACCAGGTTAAAAGTAGTATTGACTGCATCTGCAGCAGCTCTTTTGGTCAAATTTGCCTTCTTAGCTACTTTTTCAATTAGTTCATTTTTTGTCATAAGCTTAACATAGCAAAAAATATCAGAAATCAACATCCATAGTAAATTAGATTATAATTTCTAGTGTTTGCTGATATTCTTTGTCATAACACGCATAACTTACCAAAAGTTTTCCCTTTTATCAAGCCCCAAAATAGCTAAAAGCCTTTTATCGCTCCTTTACTGATACCTCACCTTCTGGCTTGAAAGAATTATACCCTCTTGAGCCAACCCAAGTCCCATGTTTGCAAGAAACAACTGTTAATGCCCCAGTTACTGAGACTAATGTTACCAATTATCCATCTTTTAGGATAAAGTTACTTTTTCCATCAGCATACTCTGGTTCAACAGATCAACCTGTACCTAATTCAATTTTTGCTGCCATATTTTATTCACCTCTTTCATATTTTCTCACTAAAAAACCTTTGTTAAACTACTAACCATTAAGGTTAATCATCTAACAAGGGCTCTCATTTTGAGGGCGGTACCACCTTGCTTAAACTTCCTACAAAAAATCCTCCATCCGGAGGATCACTGTAGAAAATCTATCTCACAACGCTCCGTTGCCGACACGCTTATTGTATTTACACAGTTTCAATTTCTGTCATACTCTGCTTAATGCTGATGTATGCTGCTTGTCTACTGCGGTAGACTCAAACGCATTTTAAGTATTAAATTATAAATAAAGTATATCAGGAAAAACCAATTTGTCAAACAGTCATTGTGGTTTCTGAATAACGGGTTTCTCTAATAGCAGTAATTTTAACAGCACCTGGCACCATTACTTCTTTAGAAATTCTCTCAGCTATATCATGAACTAATTTTGGCAGCTCTTCATCAGGAATTCTTTCTGGGGTTACAATCACCCTAACTTCCCTACCAGCCTGAACAGCAAAGGCCTTTTCAACTCCTTCAAAAGAAATAGCAATTTTTTCTATATCATCCATTCTCTTAATATAATCCCCTACATTCTCATGTCTTGCTCCAGGCCTGCCTCCAGAAATAGCATCAGCAATATAAACTATTATTGATTCTACTGCTGAGAAAGGTTTATCTTCATGATGTTCTGCAATACAATTAATGACTTTTTCCGGCAGACCAAATTTTTTGGCAAGTTGTACGCCTTTATCAACATGAGTGCCTTCGTCTCCTTCTGTAACAACTTTACCTATATCATGCAGTAAACACCCAAGTCTTACTACATTAACATCTGCCCCAAGTTCTTTAGCTAAAGCTATACCAATTTGGGTTTCTTCCTGAGTATGTAAAATTAAATTCTGGCCATAGGAGTATCTATATTTAAATCTACCGATAATATCCACAAGCTCAACAGGTAGATTATAGACCCCAACATCATGGCAAAGTTTTTCTCCTGCTTGCCTCATTAATTTATTAATATCCCCTTGAGTTTTTTGTACTATCTCTTCAATTCTTTGGGGTTGAATTCTCCCGTCTTCCATTAATCTTTCTAAAGAAACTTTGGCAATTTCACGCCTTACCGGATCAAACGAAGAAAGTATTAAAGTACCGGGGATTTCATCGTCCATCACTACATCAACACCTGTAGCTTGTTCAAAAGTTCTAACATTCCTGCCTTCCTTACCAATAATCCTGCCTTTCATCTCTTCATCAGGCAGCCTAACTTTTGAAGTAGTAAATTCAGAGATATAATCAGTAACACCATGCCTTATAGCATCAGCTAAAACTTCTCTGGCTTTTTCATCTGCAGTAAGCTTAATTTCTTCTTCAGCTTCTTTAATTTTTTTAGAAATCTCACCAGCCAGTTCCTGATCCAGATTCTCCAGTAAGATCTTTTGGGCTTCGTCACGGGATACAGAAGAAACTTTTTCCAACTTAGATACTAAATCTTTTCTGATCTTTTCCAGCTGCTCAAGCTTTTCGTCAATCAGCTTTTGTTTTTCACTGATTTGACGTTCTCTTTCTTCTAAAATACCCTCCCTTTTAGCCAGTTCTGCTTCTTGTTTAACAAAACCCCCATCATTATTACTCTTAATAGGTCCAAATGTTCTTTGCATAATTTATTGGAGAATCAGAAAAACGCTCCGCTTATCTGGAGCTGAAAGAAAGTATTAAATTTCCGAGAATTACTTTCATCATAATTTCACTTACTCTATCTAATTCTCTTATTTTATTTTACACTTTTTTTGTCAAACTTTCAATTGTTTTTTTAACCACCTCATATTCAAAACCTTTTCTAAGTAAAAACTCATACGCTTTTTTCTTCAGATCCAAAGTATTCAAATGTTTCAAGAATTTCATCTTTTTCTCCAATGCCTGTTTTGCTAAATCTTCCTCACTTATAACTCCTAACCCATAACCCATAACTTCTTCAATAATCTCCTTATCAATTCCTTTTTGGAAAAGCTCTTGTTTTATTGCCTTAATTCCTTTTTGCTTTGTTTTTCTTCTGGCTTCTACCCAAGCTTTAGTAAATCCTAAATCATTAACCATCCCTTTCCTCTTTAAGGTCTCTACGGTAGCATCAATAACTAACTGACTCATCTGCTCTTTTTCCTTTATTCTTAATTCTAAATTCTTAATTCTAAAGTATTCCCTGACTTCCTTTTCTGAATGCTGCCTTAAGGCAAACCACCGGTACATTCTTTCCATCAACTTCCCCACCTCTACCTCAAATAATATTTTTTGGAGCTCTTCTGACGGAACCACCTTACCTACTACCAACCTGCTATTAACCACTAAATCTTCATCTGCTCCAAAAGCAAATTCTCCATCTAAAAATATATTGAATCTTTTCGGGTTTTTCTTTTGAGGTTCTACTGAGGTTATTTTAGACATTAAACCGCTTCTTCTAAAGCACCTGCTGAAGTTTCTTCTTCTTGACCAACTACGATTTTTTCTTTGCCTTCTTTTTGCTTAGTCCAAGCATCTCTAATCTCTTTTTCTAATTTTTCAGCCTCTTTTTTATTCTCTTTTAAGTAAGCAGCAGATGCAGCTCTGCCCTGGCCTAATAACTTTTCCTTCCATTTAATAAAAGCACCTGATTTAGTCAAGATTCCTAGCTCAATTCCTACATCTAAAAGCTCTCCTTCATGTGAAATACCATTTTCATCCATATCAAATTCAGCAATCCTGAATGGGGGAGCGACTTTATTTTTTACTACTTTAACTCTGTGCCTTGAACCCACCACCAAATCCCCATCCTTTATATTCTCAATTTTTCTGACATCCAATCTTATTGATGAATAAAATTTCAGGGCTAATCCTCCGGTAGTTGTTTCCGGATTACCAAACATCACTCCAATTTTTTGTCTTAACTGATTTGTGAAAATAACAATGGTATTGGTATTAGAAACTGCTCCAGTTAACTTCCTTAAGGCTTGAGACATCAAACGGGCTTGCACACCCATGGAAGAATCTCCCATCTCTCCTTCCAGTTCTGACCTAGGAACTAATGCTGCTACAGAATCTATGACTAACACATCAATCCCACCAGACCGGATTAAACTTTCTGCAATTTCCAAACCCTGCTCACCTGTGTCTGGTTGAGAAATAAGCAAATCATCTAAATTTACTCCAATCTTTTGAGCTCTTTGCGGGTCTAAAGCATGTTCTGCATCAATAAAAGCTGCTACCCCGCCTTTTTTTTGAGCTTCAGCTATAACATGAAGGGCCACTGTAGTATTATGATTAATAAAACCACTTCCAAAAAAAGATAATGTTTCCGGCACTGTAAAATCAACTACCAATGACTTGGAAGGTTGCATTTCTACTATCTTATCCCAAAAAATATTCCGCAAAAATATTTCTTTTAACTCCTGGTATACGGATAATTTTTCTACCGGTTGGAAAATGTTTAAAATTTTATTTAATCTGGGGTAAGTCAAGGAAGAATGACCAGGAGTAGCAGATCGATAATCATATACCGCATCCCAATGCTGTCTGGTACTACTGCCTAGAGAAATTCTATAATCTTTCATCAATTCATCAATCTTATGATTTATAAAAGGAACTGTGTCCCTGTTGCTTTGATATTGACGCTCCCGTTGGATATAAAAAAGAAGTTTTTCATTCTTTCTCTTGGATATAAATCCTATCTCCTTATAGAAGATTTTTTGATCATTAATTCCATCTATATATAAATAATAATAAGTATTACCTGGATAATTCTTAATTTGTCTAGGTTTAATTCTCGAAACTATACCGAAATTCAACAAAACAAGCTGCAGCTGCTTAATAAGTTCTATAGATTTTGTATAATACTCAATAGTATTAGTACTAAAACAACCATCAGTCTCGAACAATGCTGACAAAAAGTTAGCTACTATTGTCTGCGAGCCTTGCATTACTGAATAAGGAATCTCTTTTCCTTCAGCGCTAACATAATCTAAACCAGCATATGCTAGAAAAACTCGCGCCTTTGCATTATGAATTCTGAAGTTTTGTGTATTTTTAGTACGCTTATCTAAAGTTATTTTCGGAGTTTCTCCAAAAATACGCAGACAAAGATTTGAAAAATCTTCAGCTATTTCATCGTCTGCAATAGTAATCTGGATGTCATTTTTATTAAAACCCCCTGACGTACAAGTACCATCACCAACTAGATAACCCATTAGCCTTGCTAAATCAGATGTAAGAACAGACGGGGGATTAAAATCTTTACCACGACTGTTGTTTTTGTTTTTTATATATCCAAAGTTTGATAAATCAGCTCCTGAACCAAAACAATATTGCCCTCTTTGGATAGCAATACTGTCATCAATCTTTAATTGATCAAGCCGCCGCCAAATATACTCTCCCTGATTATCCAAAACACGAACTCTGTGATTTGGTGTACCTTCTAATTCAAAACCATAGGAAGTCTTTATTTTAATAGTTTTTTGTACTCCACTATTATAAAAGTGGCTTGTATAGGCAAACCCACCTTCCGAATATACCTTTATTTCCTTTGGTTGAAACCCCTTCTGATTGAGATCGCCTAAAAAACCAATTGGTACCATACCATATTCTGTAAATACTACAGTATCTGTTGTAACGCATTTTCCGCCAGCTTCAGGTCCATAAATCTCAATAATCCTGCCTTTGGGGAGACCGCCAACACCCAAGGCTAAATCTAAGGCAATAGAACCAGTTGGAATAGTATCTGTAGCAAATTTTTCAACGCGTTCACCAAGACGCATAATAGAACCTGTACCATATTGTTTTTGGATTTGAGCCATTGCTGCAGAGATTGCAGCTTTTTTGGCTTCATTATTACTGGAGTTATTTTGAGCCATAGTTATTAATTATACTACCAAATATTTCCCAAAGGTCAAGTCCCCAAAAATTATGTCGACCTTTATCGAAAAATCCGAACTTGCTTTAAATCGAACCGGTAGGCGCGCCACTCCATCTGCTCGGCCTCCGGCCCCGCTCTATGTATTTTTTGCAAAGACAAAGACAGAATGCGCGCGATTTTTACGTTTTGCCGAAGGCAAAAGGCAAGCTTTGCTTATTACTTATAGTCCCGCTGTTGCGGGACAGGAACACAAAAACAATTTAATGTTTTCTTGCCCCACCCAACCTATGCGCAAAAACTTATTACTCCCCGTACTATACAGAAAATTTAAAGAGGTTGGAAACAATTGGCCAATTTCTACCATTCTGGCTATATTGATATTTAAGCTTAGCCAGGAGAGAGAATTCTGCTTGACAATAGGTCTTTTATTCTCCATACTAAAATCAGATGAAACTTCCGTTTACGTTAACTACGGTGGTTGGAATAGTTGCTGTTATAGTTGTTTTAATCATTGCTTCTGTAGGTTACTACAATTCCTTTATTATTCAGACTAATGCTATTGAAGGTCAATGGAAACAAGTTGAAGTTCAATATCAAAGAAGATATGATTTAATCCCCAACTTGGTAGAATCAGTTAAAGGGTTACAAAAACAAGAGCAAAAAATATTTGGCGATGTGAATGCAGCAAGGATTCAGTATGCTGGCGCTCAAACCCCGGAGACCAAAGTACAAGCAGCTAACCAACTGGAAGGCACATTGTCTCGACTTTTTGCTGTTTTTGAAAATTATCCTCAGATAAAAAGCGATCAAGCTGTTTTGAAGCTGCAAGATGAATTAGCTGGTACAGAAAATAGGATAGCCGTCGAAAGACGGAGGTATAATGAGCTTGTTCAGCAATACAACACTTCAGCTACAACATTGCCTGGTAAACTTTTTGCTGGGGTTTTTGGCTTCTCAACTAAAACTTATTTCCAATCTGTTCAAGATAGCGAAAACGTGCCCAAAGTACAGTTTCCATAATGAATGACAAATGCTATCCGTAACCTCATTACCGTTATTCTCTCTGTAGTTTTATTATTTTTCTTTGGTACTGGTGTTTATGCAAATCACATCCCTGCCCCTATTGGTTATGTCAATGACTTTGCTGGTGTTTTAACCTCTGATCAAAAAAACACTTTAGAGAACATATTGAAGGACTACGGGCAACGAACCACAAATGAGATCGCTGTTGCTACTGTACAAAGTCTGAATGGTCAAGACATAACTGATTTTACTGTTAGGACTTTTGAAGAATGGAAAATGGGTAAAAAGGCAAGAGATAATGGCATCTTATTTTTAGCAGCGATAGATGACAGGAAGATGAGAATTGAGGTAGGTTATGGTTTAGAGTCAAGTATCACCGATAGTCAGGCAGGAGAAATTATTAGGAATATCATAGCACCAGAATTCAAAAAGGAAAATTATTATCAGGGGATTACTAACGGAGTTACCGCCATACAAAATCGGATAGGAAATCCTCAAGAATCTTCTTCTCAAAGTTCCTATCATGCAGTTGATAATATCCTCAGAGGTTTGGGTTCTATAGGAGCGCTTATTGTAATTGTTGTTTTTGTATGGAGGTCTATACTTAAAAAAGCTACACCAAAATCCAAAATACTTGCAGTCTTACTAATGTTTATATTGCTGGCATTATACGGAAGTTATTATCTCATCAGTGGTGGGTTTTTCATTGTAATTGGGGTAGCGGTTTTGGTAGCGGTAATTTATTTTTTTTCGTTTTTGGCTAGAAGTAAAAACATCTGGTTTGGTGGTTTAGTAGGATTTTTTCTAGGAGTTATGTTGGGATTCTATGTTAAATCAATAGAAACGGGTATAATTTGTGCAGTAGTGTTTGGTGCTTTGGGGTTATTATTAGATTGGCGTCTTTCTAGAAATTATAATAAGCTTAAAAAAGCTGGTAAAGCAACAAATTGGTGGATTACTGGGGGTGGTTTTTTTGGCTCAGGCAGTAGTGGTGGGTTTGGAGGGGGCGGATCAGGTGGAGGTGGAGCTAGTGGTAGTTGGTAACCATTGACAAGATTTTCCTAAACATCATGTGCTGCAACTAGAGGTAAAAAATATGAAGATTGTATTAATAATTGTTGTTATTTTAGGATTGATTGGTGCATTATCCTACGGACAAGAAAGAATACCCTAATCTCTTATCTAATTTATTACTTTGGATGGGATTGCTCTTTTAAATGGCGCAACCGGACAATTAGAAGCGATTTGAAGTTGAGTTCCCCGGTTGCGCCTTTTAAGTTTAAAACTATTGAAAAAAAGTTCTTTAAAAAATTTTCGCGACCTTCCGTTTTTTGCTCTTTTTCACTCCGGCAACTTGCAGTCTCGTACAAAAAGGGCTTTTCAGAGCTCTGCGCGCCCCCTCCCGCAAAGAGCAATCCAGGCTCAAAATTCCAAAAGTCTCTCCAGGTCGAGATTTACGAAAAAGTTAGAACCGAATTTCGCAATTGTTAGCTCGGCCGCCTGCGGCGGCCTCGCTTCCGTTATTTTTTGCGCGCGCGATTTTGCGATTGCGGAGCAATCGCTTATTTACTGAGAAAACAATTTTATTATATTGCCTAAAATATTGGCTTGCCCAAAATACTCCAAGTTCTTCGATGTAAATTGGTAAGTTAACAGTTTCTTATTCTGGTTTTTATCCCAATAAAACACAATTGTAGGCTCTTTAGGCAAAAGATCAGTTTCGCTAGTAACTTTACCAAAGATGGCCGAAGACACTTTTGATAAAGGATCACTACCCGAATTATTCAGATTACCCTCAACGCTTTTTCTCTCTTTTTCGAGATCATATATTCCAAACAGTTGCAACTTAGTCTCTACTGTTTGTGGAATAGTATTACTGTTTTCCTTTGCTTCGACATACACTTGTACATCGTATGAATAATCCGCAATTTTTCTAGGGTTTTCCAAAAATAGTCTACCCATATACGAATTTGTAATCAAAAAAGTTTGATCGCTTATAGAAATACAGTCTATGAAAGACTCGCTAATATAGAAATCCTCACCCCAAATCAAATGAGAATAGTAATATGTCTTATTTTGGAAGTTAAATTCTAGCAATACATGTGCATGTACATCCGGGTGAAAAAATTCAATATACTTTTTTAGCTCTTTTCGTAAATTATTATCCTTAATTTCTTCAAGACTACCGACGACTTGTTCTAAACCTTTAATGATATTTGGTTCCGTGGCGTTTCCCTTTTTGTTTTTGCCTAAATAACTGAATATACTATTTACATTAAAAACTAATTTCATATTTATATTCCCCTATTTAATTTTACGAAAATAAAATAGCCTAAGAAAAAAATAAAATTTAAAATCGTTGCTAAAGAGGCATTAATAAGAAACACATAATACCCCCGAATGATTTTAACACCTTCTGGAGGTTCGTTGTCTAATTTGTTTTTTAGTAAGTTAAATTTAGTTTGGTAAATTTTAACGGCTACTCTGTAGCTTATCTCACTTATAACTAACCCAATGATGAAATTAATGTATATATTCGGTTCCACTTTGCCAAAGAGAGAAAGCGCAAAGGTAAAACTGCGTAAAACCTGATTTATTATTAGATTTGCTACTAAGTAGGCGGCACGAAGAATGAAGTGAATTTTCTGAGGATCAGTAGTAATTAAAATTTCCTTGTTCAAGTAATTTTTCTCCACAGTTCTGATTTCATTATACATTTTTTCCGGAATTTTGAGTAGTCAATGGTTGTATTTATTTTGAAAATTTTATATAGTGTAATTGAACTCAAACTTCCCTTTCGGCTTTTTAATGGCCGTCCCAGACAAGTCCGAAAGGGTTTGAGTTCAACTGGGGCGGCCATTTGAAGTTTAAAAAAGTTCTTTAAAATTTTTGCGTTTTTTTTGAGGATTTTGTGCCTCAAAATCCTTTTCGAGCTGACACGTTAGGAAGCGAGGCCGCCGCAGGCGGCCGAGCTAACAATTGCGAAATTCTGTTCTAACTTTTTCGTAAATCTCGACCAAGAGAGAAAAAGAGTCCGAAAAGGTGGAGGCGCTCCGTGCGTCGCCGCCCGCACGGAGCGCCGAGAAGCCCTTTTTATATTCTGCCGAGAGCTGCCGGAAAAAAAAGAAGGAAATAAAACGCAAAAATTTTAGGAAGAAAACAAAATGACAAAATATATCGCGTATTGCAGAAAATCGAGGGACGAAGCAGACAAGCAAATTTTATCTATCGAAGCCCAGATAGCCGAGTTAAAAGAATTTGCCAAACGAGAACATTTGGAGATTATCGAATTTGTCGAGGAAGCAAAAACCGCCAAAATGCCAGGAAGAGAGCAGTTTGCCGAAGTCCTGAAGAAAATCGAGAAGGGACACGCAAACGGGATTGTTGCATGGCACCCCGATCGTTTAGCCAGAAACTCAATGGATGGCGGAAAAATTATTTATCTTCTCGATACCGGCAAACTACTTGACCTGAAATTTCCAACTTCTTGGTTTGAAAACACACCACAAGGTAAATTTATGCTTTCAATTGCCTTCGGCCAATCGAAATATTATGTGGACAATCTTTCCGAAAACGTAAAACGAGGTTTGCGCCAAAAACTACGAAACGGAGTTTGACCGGCAAAAGCCCCTTATGGGTATGTGAACAATCCTAAAACCAGAGGCATAGACGTCGATCCAGAAAAGTCAAAAGCAATAAAGAAAGTTTTTGAAATGTTTACTGAAGGAAATCATACTTTTACGGATATTGCGAAATATGTTTACAAGTTTGATCTGAAGCGCAAAAACGGAAGACCACTGCATATCAACGAAATCCGCCAGATACTTTCAAACAAGTTTTATATCGGTATTATGTTTTACAACGACGAGTATCATGACGGAAATCACAAGTGTTTTATTCCCAAAGAATTATTCCAGAAAGTACAAGAGGAAATGGAAAGGCGAACTAAGCATTTCAAGAAATCATACCGCTTTCCGTTTTTGGGATTAGCTAGATGCAGTGAATGTGGGGCAGCGATCACCGCCGAACAGCATACAAAATTTTACAAAACAACAAATCGTAAATGTACTTACGTTTATTATCGTTGCACCAAGAAACTTGGTCCGTGTTCTCAAGCGCCAATCACCGGTTTTGAGATGGGAGATCAAATAAGAAAAGTCGTTTCTGATGTGGTATTGCCTCAAAGCTGGGCTGACCATTGGCTGAAATTTTTAGAGCGAGATGAGTTAGCCGAAAAACAATCATCAGAAACAACAATCCAAAATCTCAAAACTGAAATTCAAGATGTAGACCGAAAACAAAATACACTTTTAGACAGTTTTCTCGATAGTGTTGTCGACCCCGATACCTACAAACAAAAGAAAAACGAGTTGTTTGAAACAAAACTGAAATTACAGGAAGAGAGTGCCAAAGTTGAAAAGACTGGTTCGAGTTGGCTCGAACCTATGAGAGAATTCGTAAATTGCGCCTTACAGGCGCAAAAAATCGCGCGCGCAAAAAATAATTGCGAAGATTTAGCAATCTTCGCAAAACGTGTCGGCTCGAACTTCTTTTTATCTAATCGGCAGCTCTCGGCAGAATATAAAAAGGGCTTCTCGGCGCTCCGTGCGGGCGGCGACGCACGGAGCGCCTCCGCCTTTTCGGACTCTTTTTCTCTCTTGGTCGGGGATAAGAGAATTGAACTCTTTGCTTCTCGAACCCCATTCGAGCGGTCTACCGGTGACCTAATCCCCGTAACCACGTTGTATTTTATCACCCATATCCTTAGAATACTATTTATGAAACTCATATCGCTTAATACTTGGGGTGGAAAATGCTTTAAACCTCTTATTGAGTTTATTAAACAACAATCTTTAAATACTGATATTTTCTGTTTTCAAGAAATGCAGGATACTATATCAAAGGTAAAACAATATAGAAATATCAGGGCTAATTTATTAACAGAGTTCAAACAAATTCTTCCTGATTTCCAAGTATTTTATTTTCCTGTAATCAAAAGCTTTGACGATGAAGCAAATCCAATTAATTTTGATTCAACTACTGGATCAGCTATCTTGGTTAACAATTCAATAAAAATTACTTATCAAGCAAATTATATTGTTTCTCAAGATCAGCCTTTTCCTAAGTTAAAGGAAGATTTTTCTAACTTACCAACTCCTTTACAATTCATAAATTGTCAAATAAACAATAAGCAATATGTTATTTTTAATTTCCATGGCAGGCCTATGCCTGGCAATAAACTAGATTCTCCTGAGCGTTTAGAAGAAGCTCAGAAAGTTAAAGAAATTATTGATCAAAAAAATGAGGCAAAAATTTTATTAGTAGGGGATTTTAATTTATTACCTGATACTAAAAGCATTAAAATCTACGGGAAAAATATGAGGAATTTAATTAGAGAATTTGATATCAGAAAAACTAGAAGTAATTTAAGCCCTTTTTATGGAGGACCTAATTTTCAAAAGTATGCTGATTACACTTTTGTATCTTCTGATATCAAGGTAACGAAGTTTCAAGTACCTGATATGCCTATCTCAGATCATTTACCAATGATTTTGGAGTTTTCCTAAACTATTTTTTCCCAGGGGAATTCTTCTCTGCCAAAATGACCATAAGCTGCTGTTGGTAAATAAATTGGTCTTTGTAAATCTAAACCTTTTAATATTCCTGACACTGAGGTATCTAAGATCTTCTCCATGAAGGAAAGTATTACTTTATGAGATTTTTTGTTGGTCCCAAAGGTTTCTACATCCTGCATGGTTGGTTTTTTTGCTCCAATAAAGTAAGCCAGTCTCACTTCTGCCCTGTCTGCTAATTTAGCAGCTACAATATTTTTGGCCAGGAATCTTGCTGCATATGCTCCTGATCTATCTACTTTTGTTGGGTCTTTTCCAGAAAATGCTCCTCCACCAACTCTGGCATAACCACCATATCCATCAACCACTATTTTTCTGCCTGTTAAACCACAATCAGAAGCAGGACCACCATGATGCCAAACCCCTGTTCCATTGACAATTAACTGATCTTTCTTAATTTTAAATCCATAAACATCTAAAACAGGTATAACAACTGACTCGTATATATCATCTTTAACCTTATTTAAGTTAACAGATTCCTCGTGTGGAATAGCAATAACAACTTGAATTACTTTATAAGGCTTTCCGTCTCTATATTCAATTGTTACTTGGGATTTTCCGTCTGGTCTTAAATATTTTACTATTTTTTCTTCCCTGGCTTGATCCATTCTTTTGGTTAGAGCATGAGCGATGGCAATAGGCAACGGCATCAAGCAGGTTGTTTCTGTGCAAGCATATCCAAACATCATCCCCTGGTCACCTGCCCCTTTTTTATCAACCCCTACACCAATTTCAGGGGATTGTTCATGAATATGGACTTCGACAGGAGATTTATCAGAAAAATTGTAGTTAGGATCTGTATATCCCAATTTCTTTATTTGTTGCCTAGCAACATCCGCGTAATTTACTCTAGCATTAGCCGTAATTTCTCCGGAAATTACTACTCTATTAAATCCTGCCAAGACCTCACAGGCTACATGGCCAAATCTATCTTGCGTTAAAACTGCATCAACGATTGCATCAGATATTGCATCACATATTTTATCCGGATGACCGGCGCAGACTGATTCAGAAGTAAATGTTGTTACACCGTTATTTTTTGCCATTCAAAAACCTCTCATCAAGAGAGGCTAATAGTTTGTCCGACATATGTCGCGGCCACATCTTCCTCTTAGGATCTGGCACCGTAACTTTACGGTTGCCGACGTGTACTGTATGATACGCGTTCTCTTGATGTATATTTATTTAACCATAAACTATCTAATTTGGCAAGTCTTCAAAAACTGCATGTTTCTTAATTAGTTCTATAACTTTTTGTTTTTTCTCTTTGACTATACCATCTACTTCTGCTTCAATGTTTAATCTGAGTAATGGTTCTGTGTTAGAAGACCTTAAAGACAATCTCCAATCATCATAAGTTATTGCCACTCCATCTAATTCAGAAATTTCCCCATCAGAAAATTCCTGCTTTACCGCATTAATTACTTCAGGTGTATTTTTTACTCTAAAATTAGTTTCTCCAGACTCATGACTTCTTTTTATCTCAGCAATCACTTGAGATAAAGTTTTTTCTTCCTCACTAAGTGTTTTTAGAACAATTAAGATAATGGGTAATTGAGATTCTGCGTTACCTGTTTCCCTAAAAAAGTAATGCGCTGAAGATTCTCCAGCAAATATTGCTCCAGTTTCATGCAATTTTTTTGTAATAAAAGCATGACCTACTTTAGTTATCACAAAAGTTCCGCCCAGTTCTTCAACTATCTTTTTTGGAGTTAAAATATATCTAATATCCGCTATAACTTTTTCGCCTTTATGTTTCTTAAGTAAATCCCTGGCGATTAAGGCGGTAATATGCGAGGCAGGAACTGTTTCCCCTTTTTCATTTATAAAAAATAACCTATCTCCATCACCATCAGTAGCTATTCCTAAATCAGCCTTCTCTTCAATCACTCTTTTTTGCAAATCTGCTACATTCTCTGGCTCCAATGGATCAGCAGGATGAGCTGGAAAAGTTCCATCCAGCTCAAAATTCATTTTAATAAGTTCTCCTGGAATATGTTTAAACAATTCTTCAATATAAAGTGCTGCCATAGCATTAGCTGTATCAGCCACTATTTTTAATGGTTTAATAGTGGGGTGACCAGCAATTTTTAGGGCATTTTTTACCTCTTCAATTATTACTCCTTCTTTTTTAATTATTGTCCCGCCAGGCTTACCGTCAATTTTCATTCCTTCTAAAACTATATTTTTAATCTCCTCCATCCCTGTGCCTTTACCTATCTTGATCAATCCCTGAGGAGAATATCTAACAATTTTTAAACCATTATATTCTTTAGGATTATGAGAAGCAGTTATCTGAATTCCGCTATCATATTTGCCGTTAAATACAGCAAAATAAAATGTTGGGGTAGATACCAGTCCTATATCTATAACTTGTGCGCCTAAATTGACTAATGTAGTTGTAAGGGCTTCAAATATAGCGGGAGAAGAAAGCCTCATATCCCGCCCCACTACTACAGAAAGAGGGTCCTTTGGAGTTTTATTTAACAAGAATTTATAAATTGCTTTTGTTACCGGAACAACAATTTCTTTATTTATCTCATTGGGATAAATCCCTCTAATATCATAGCTTTTGAAGATCTTTGCTGGAATATCCATATTATCTTTTTGGGGATTGTTTTTTTGCTCTGGCTTTTTGGGCATTACCATATTTTCTTCTTTCCTTCGCCCTGGGATCCCGGGTCAGATATCCTTCTTTTTTTAAGATAGTTCTTAATGCTGGCTCTGTCTTAGCTATAGCTCTTGCTATTCCATGAATAGCTGCTCCAAGCTGTGAAACTTGCCCTCCACCCACCACTTTTATTGAAATCAAATACTTTCCTGCCGTCTTAGTAATCTCTAAAGGTCTGGAATAAATTTTTTGCAACATTGGTCCCCGGAAATATTCTGCAACAGGTTTACCATTAACAGTAATCTGACCATTACCAGAACTTAATCTCACTCTGGCTGCCGCTTCTTTTTTTCTACCAACCACTGATACTACTCCATTTTTACTACTATTTGGATTCATTGGTTTTATCCTCTCCAGCAAAAACCTTTAATTTTTTGATCATTTGATTACCTAATCTATTATGAGGCAGCATCCCTTTAACTGCATGCTCAACTACATAGTCCGGCTTTTTTATGATCATCTTGTCAAAGGTTTCCACTTTAAGCCCCCCAGGATAACCTGAATGTCTAGTATAAGTTTTATTTTTTACCTTCTTGCCTGTAACTTTAACCTTGCTAGCATTTGTTACCACTACAAAATCACCTGTATCTAAATAGGGAACAAATCCTGGTTTATTTTTCCCCATCAAAAGAGTTGCCACCTCTCCAGCTAACCTTCCCAATACTTTTCCACTAGCATCAATATTATGAATTTGTCTTTTAATATTTTTTGCTGATACCACATTAGTTGACATTTGTTAGTGACTAGCCACTAGAATCTAGGGTCTAGGACTTCTTTCCTCCCTTTTTAACAGCAGATACTTGCGAAGTTTCCCTAACTTGTTTTGGCTGCAAAATTGGTTGTAATTGCTCAGCGCCAATTAAGCTTATTTTTATCATAGTTGTTTGATCGCCTTCCCTTGTACCCATTCTAACAAACTTAGCATAACCGGATGTCCTAGTACCTAACTTTGGTACAATCTCTTTAATTAATCTTTCTCTTAAATTTTTATCTGTTAAAAAAGATTTAAGTTGATCTTCTGCCTGCTTATGCTTTGCCAGATTTACCACTTTATCAATTAAGGGTTTTATTGCTTTGGCTTTTGCTTCTGAAGTTTGAATAGTTCCAGTTTGAAATAGGGAATAAACTAACCCTTTAAAGAGGTTTTGACGTTCGTTTTTATTTCTTCCAAGGTGTTTGCCATAAACTCTATGCCTCACGGAGAGTAAGCCCCCTCTCAGTTAACTTTTCTGATATTAAATGAATAGATTTAGCTCCTAAATTTTTGGCTTTTAAAAGCTGAGATCTTGGGGTATTGATTAAATCCTCAATTGTATTTATTTCTATAGCCTTTAAAGCATTAGTAATTCTAACCGGTAAATCCAATTCTTCAATTGTTAACTTTAATACTTCCTCAGAAATCTTAGAAGAATCTTCTTTTACCTCTTCCTCTACCACAGGTTCATAAACTTTATGAAAAGTATCGGATAAAATTCTAGCTGCTAAATTCACAGCATTCAAAGGTAAAATTGTTCCATCAGTTGTCACATCTAGAACCAATTTATCAAAATCTGTTCTTCTTCCAACACGGGTTGGTTCAACGCTATAATTTACTGCTACAACAGGGGTGAATAAAGCATCAATAGAGATTACACCTAGCTCATCAGTTTTTCTGTCGTCCGAAACAGAATAACCTTTTCCTTGGGAAGCCTCCATTTCAATATTAAATTTGGACTTTGCATCAGTTAAGGTAGCAATATGTTGCTCTGGGTTAACAATTTCTCCATCTCCCTCAATCTCTAAATCTTTAGCTTTAACTTCTCTTTTTCCAGTTGCCTTAACTCTGAGTTTAATTGGTTGATCAGAATGAACATTTAAACGTATCTTTTTGATATTTAAAATAATCTCAATAACATCTTCCAAGATTCCGTCTATCACTGAGAACCTGTGGGATACTCCATCAACCTTAACTGAAGTTACAGCAGCGCCAGGCAAAGAGGTTAATAGCACTCTTCTTAAACTATTGCCTAAAGTATGGCCAAACCCCGCTTCAAGAGGTTCAATGGTTACTCTTGCAAAATTTTCTTTTTCACTTTCAGTTTTAACTTTAAACATATTTTTAATTATATCTTTTAACGGGAGTAATACTCAACAATCAACTGTTCATTAACTGATTGTTCCATCTCCTCACGCCCTGGAATTCTTAAAACCTTGCCAACTGTAGCTTTTCTATCAAGCCACTCTGGCAAGGCCGTTCCATCCTCTAAGCTCTTTTTAACCTGTGCATTATCTCTCAATTTGTCTGAGATTGCAATAGTTTGATTTATACTCACTTTAAATGAAGGAATAGTCACTTTTTTGTCCTCTACTTTAATATGACCATGGCTGACTAGTTGTCTGGCAGCATTTCTACTTTTAGCAAAGCCAAGCCTGTATACTACATTATCTAACCTTGTTTCTAAAGTTTGAAGTAAAGCTAGTCCTGTTGCGCCTTTAACTTTGCTAGCCTCATCAAAATATCGTTTAAATTGTTTTTCTAAAATACCAAAAATTCTTTTAGCTTTTTGTTTTTCCCGCAACTGCACACCATATTCTGATATTCTGCGTCTTCTACTTAACCCATGTTGACCTGGAGGTATTGCCCCTTTTTTCTCCAAAGCTTTCGCGTCTTTGGCAAACAAAGCTATTCCTTCTCTTCTTGATAATCTTCTTTTTGGACCAGTATAACGCGCCATTAGACTCTTCTCCTTTTCTTCGGCCTGGGACCATTATGTGGAATCGGCGTGACATCAGCTATCATAGTAATATTAATACCAGCGCTTCTTAAAGCTTTGATTGTAGCATCCCTGCCTGATCCTGGACCTTTGATATAAACCTCGACTGCGCTCATTCCAACTTCTTTAGCTTTTTGGGATAATTTTTCCATAGCAGAAATAGCTGCAAACGGGGTTGCTCTTCTAGCGCCTTTAAAGCCTGCTGTCCCAGAAGTACCCCATGCCAAAGTATTGCCTGAAGTATCTGTTAAAGTAACTAAAGTATTGTTAAAAGTGGCAGTCACATATACTCTACCGCTGTTAACTTTTTTTTCTACTTTTTTTACTGATTTAGTTGTTTTAGATGTAATTTGTCTTTTTGCCATTATGCTCCTTTACTTGCCCCTGTTACTGGGCCTCCTGTTTTTGCAACAACCTCTTTTCTAACAGTTCCAACAGTCTTTCTTTTACCGCGTTTGGTTCTGGCATTGCTTCTGGTTCTTTGGCCTCTTGCTGGCAAGCCTTTTTTGTGTCTTAAACCTCTGTAGCTGCCGATTTCTTCTAATCTTTTAATATCCTGTTCTATCTGTTGTCTTAAGTCCCCTTCTACTTTAAATTGTTCAACTGATTTTTGTATTTTATTAATCTCATCCTCTGTTAAATCCTTTATCCTTTTATCTGGTGCTACTTTAGTATCCTCAATAACTCTTGCCACATTAGATCTGCCTATACCATATATATAAGTTAAACCAATATCTACTCTTTTATTTTCTGGTAAATCTACTCCTGCAATTCTTGCCATAGTTTTTATCCTTGTCTTTGTTTATGCCTTGGATCCCGGGAACAAATCACATAAAGCATACTCCCGCGTTTAACGATTTTACAAAATTTACACCTTGCTTTAATTGATACCTGAACTTTCATAGTATAATATTTATAATAATTATAATTGTTATAACTGTTATATTATTTTAGCCTAAATGTAATTCTTCCTTTATCCAAATCATATTTTGGACTCATTTCTATTTTAACCCTATCACCTTCCAAAAGCCTGATATAATGCATTCTCATCTTACCAGAAATATGGCATAAGATTACCCGCCCCAAAAGCTCAGGCAGCTCAACACTTCTATCAATCTCTACCTTGAATAAAGTATTGGGTAATACTTCTTTAACTTTGCCCTCTACCTCAATAACACCTTTAGTATTTTGAACCATTTTGATGTTTGATTATTTTAACAAATTAGCTTTTAAAATACAACCCATAGTGGCATTATACTTTTCTCCAATCTGTTAAAACTTCAGCTTGCTTGCTTCCCACAATAACTGTCATCTCAAAAAGTCCTCCCCATGACCCGTCAGCTGTTTTAAAAGTCCAACCATCGCTGCCTAAAACTACTTCTTCCCTTCCTCTAGTATAGATTACTTCAATTGCCAGTGTCATACCTTCTTTTAAAACCATTCCTCTTCCTGCTGCTCCCACCCCTGGTATTTGCGGATTCTCATGCAAGGACCTGCCCACACCATGACCAACCAAACTTCTTACGACATTATAACCAGCACCCTCTACTCTTTTTTGAATCGCAGCAGAAATATCACCTATTCTATTTCCTGCCATTGCCTGACCTGTTGCTTCCCATAAAGCCTGTTCTCCAATTTGCAGAAATTTTTCCTTTTCTCTATCTTTTCCTATTAATTTAGTCCAGGCGCAATCTGTATGCCAGCCTTTATACATTACTGCCAAATCTACGCTAACTAAATCATTTTTAATAAATTCCCTGTCTGTCGGGATCCCATGCACTACTTCCTCATTTACCGTAATACAAGTTGCATATTTATAACCGGGAACAGTTTTGTAAGATAAATCTCCTCCTAATTTATAAATCTCTCTTTCTGCTATTTTATCAACTTCCAACTCAACTACCCCGGGCTTAATATTTTCCAAAGACCTAGCTAAAGCTGAGGCTGCTATTTTACCTGACTTTCTCATCAAGTTCAATTCATATTGATTTCTTGATTTCACCTTGAATCCTTTGTATATTACCTAACCCGTCTACTTCTATCAAAATACCTTGTTTTCTGTAATAATCCAGTAATAGCTGAGTCTGTTGATAGTATAGATCCAGACGTTTATTTATAAGCTCTTTAGTATCATCAACTCTGCCTCTTTGCAGCAACCTGCTAACCACCTCTTCTTTAGGAACATTTAAATAAACCGCTTTATCAAAATTTGGGTTAAATATATTTTGTTGTTCAATAGTTCTAGGATAACCATCCATAATAAAACCACCATTTACATCATCCTTCTCCAACCTTTTTTTAACCATGCTTGCTGTTGTTTGGTCATCAACCAACTGGCCAGCGCTTAAAATTTGATTAATTCTTCTTCCTTCTTCAGAATCTTCACTGGCAATTTGGCGGAAAATATCCCCTACAGTAATCTTAGGCAAATTTAAATCCTTGGCCAGCAGTTCTGCCTGAGTTGATTTCCCGGATCCTTGTGGACCAATTAACGCTATTTTCATCTTTTGGCAAACACCTCATAGCTTCTCTCAATTAATTTGCTCTCAAATTGTTTAGCTGTATCTAATATTACCGAGACTACGATCAGTAATCCTGTTCCTCCTAATACTAAAGTTTGGATTCCAGTAACAGACGAAGCCAATGAAGGCAAAACTGCAATTGAGCCTAAGAATAATGCGCCTGCTAAAGTAATCCTAACCATAATATAGTTTAAAAAAGCAGCTGTTTGCGTACCTGGCCTAATCCCAGGGATAAAACCGCCATATTTTTTTATCTCATCTGCTACTTTTGTAGGGTTAAAAATTATTGCAGTATAGAAAAAGGTGAACCCTACTACTAACAAAAAGTAAACTAAATTATATACTACACTTCCAGGGTTAAAGTTAGCAGCTAAAGTTTGACCCAAAGAAGAAAGTTGGGGATTGGGAAGGCTTGCTAAATACGATCCTGCAAAAGATGGAACCAATACTAAAGACACAGCAAAAATAATAGGGATAACTCCTGCTTGATTAACCCGCAGCGGCAAATAAGTCTGAGCTCCTGTTCCGCCATTTCTACCGCTTACAAACCTTCTGGCATAGGAGACTGTAATTTGTCTTCTGCCTTCATTAATAAATACCACTCCTGCTACTGTCAAAGTTCCCAAAACAATAAATATTAAAATATTAATTACTTGTGTCTGGTCCACAATCGAGGCAGTTTGGGTTAAAACAATAGGTACCCTAGAAACAATTCCAGCAAAAATCAAAAGAGATATTCCATTTCCAATACCATATTCTGTAATAAGTTCTCCAATCCACATCAAGAAAATTGTTCCTGTTGTCATTCCAATAATAATTGAAGCAATCTGAAGAGGACTAATAACATTAATTATGCCCTGGTTTTTCAGCAGCACAAACATTCCAATTGCTTGTAAAATAGCAAGAGGCACAGTCAAATACCTAGTATACTGATTAATCATTTGTCTGCCCATCTCACCTTCTTTAGATAATGCTTCCAGTTTAGGACTAATCATGGTTAGAAGCTGAAAGATAATTGAGGCATTAATATATGGATTAAGTCCTAATGAAATTACTGAAAAGTTAGCCAAAGTTCCACCTGAGAAAATATCAAGAAGGCCTAAAAATTGATTGGAGGCAAAAAGCTGTTGAAGGCCAGTTAAATCTATACCAGATACAGGAATATGCGCAGCTATCCTAAAAATTATAACTAAAATAACTGTGATAATGATTTTTCTTCTTAAATCAGGAATCTTAAAGGCATTAAAAATTGGGGCCAGTATATTAGACATTCCCTACTTTCCCGCCTGCTTTCTCAATTTTTACCCGGGCAGCATTTGATGTTAGAAGGTTAACAGTTAAAGCAGTCTTAATTTCCCCATTGCCTAATACCTTAATACCATTTTTAGCATCCTTATCGGAAACGATTTTTGCCTCTAAAAGCTTTGCAATATCTACAACCAAATTAGCCTTAAATGTATTTAATTGACTAAGACTGAGTAATTTTGGCTTAGCTTGTACTTTTGGATTACCTTTACCCCGTCTTAAAGGCAATTTTTTATAAAGAGGCAGGCTGCCGGTAAAACCAACTGGGATTTTACCCCGCGCTTTCTGGCCTTTGGTGCCTCTACCTGCAGTTTTACCTTTTCCAGAACCTACTCCCTGGCCAAGCCTTTTTTTAGATCTTGCTGTAACTTTTAACAATTGATGTATTTTCATGCTTTTTCCTCTTTCAGATGTTTTAATTTACTTAATGCTTCTAGCGTAGCATAGATATTAGAAGCTTGATTTTTAGTGCCTAAGATCTTAGAAACAATATCATGAATACCTGCAGCCTCAGCCACCACCCTGACTGCTCCTCCAGCAATAACACCAGTACCAACTGGAGCAGGCTTTAGAAGTACTTTGGCTGCGCCACTTTTGACTAAGATTGAGTGCGGTATAGTTCTTCCTTTTAAAGAAACTTTAATTAAGTGTTTTTTAGCATAACTGGTAGCTTTTCTGACTGCAGCTTGGACTTCAGCAGCTTTGCCCAGCCCTACTCCAACTTGGCCTTTTTTATCTCCCACTACCACCAGGACAGATAATGATCTTTTATCTCCACCTTTGGTCTTTTTTGAAACACGGTTAACCTGCACCACTTTTTCAAAAAACTCTGATTCCAGGTTATTTGATTCTTTATTATTTAATCTTCTATTTGGTTGCATCATATTCTTAGAATTCTAAACCTCCTTCTCTAGCGCCTTTGCCTACCATAGCTATCCTACCATGATATAAAAAACCTCCCCTGTCAAATACCACTTTTTTAATTTTAAGTTTTAGCAAGCTTTCTGCTACTTTTTTCCCAACTTCATATGCCCTCTGCCCTTTTTGCATCTTATCCATTTTTAAATCACTAACTGAAACTAAGGTTTTACCAGTTTGATCATCAACCGCTTGGGTAAAAATATGCTGATTTGATTTATACACAGATAACCTTGGACGGTCTTTGGTCCCAACTACTCTTTTCCTGATTTTTTGATGTTTTTTAATCCTTAATGTTTTATTCATAAGTTTATTTTACTCCTGCTGCCCCAGTTGCGCCTACTTTAGCGCTTTTTCCAACTTTCTTTCTAATATATTCACCCTCGTATCTGATTCCTTTACCTTTATATACATCTGGCACTCTAACTTTTTTAATATTTGCTGCTGTCTGACCAACTAATTCCTTATCTACTCCAGATACTTTAATTTTTGTATTGTCTGTTACCTCAAAAGTTATTCCGTCTGGAGCAGTAACCTCTACTGAATGAGAATAACCAACATTTAAAACAAGTTTATTACCATTCAATTGCGCTCTGAATCCTACTCCCACTAATTCTAACTTTTTACTCCATAAATTATTTACCCCGGCCACTATATTGGCAATTAAATTCCTTGTTAAACCATGTAAAGATCTAACTCTTTTTTGATCGCTATTTCTTTTAACATTAATCTTCCTGCTCTCTATCTTTATCTCAATTGCCCGATCTATATTAAGGCTTAGATTACCTTTTGGCCCTGTCACCTTTACCGTATTTCCAGCTTGTTCTACTGTTACACCGGCAGGTATTAAAATTGGCGAATTTCCAACTCTACTCATATTAAATTTGTTAGTCTACCAGACTAATGCTAATACCTCTCCTCCTACTCTTTCTTTAAGCGCTTGTTTGTTTGTCATTAAACCTTTAGGCGTTGAGATAATTGCAATACCTAATCCATTTAACACCTTAGGCAACTCTTTAACGCCTTTATATATTCTTAACGAAGGCTTAGAAACTCTTTTTACATCAGTTATGGCAGCTATTCTAGAGTTATACTTCAGAGTAGCTATTATTCCATTATCCTTTTGCGCCACATCAGTCAAATAATCCTCTTTTTGCAAAAGCTTTAATAACTTCCAGATCAGTTTAGAGTATTTTATCTCAACTGATAATTTACCAACTTGATAACCATTTTTAATTCTAATTAATGCATCTCCAACAGGATCCATATTACCAACTCGCTTTCTTCACACCTGGCAATAAACCCAAGTGCGCTAATTCTCTAAAACAAAGTCTGCATAAGCCGAATTTTCTAATATAACCACGCGATCTGCCACACCTGATACAACGGTTTCTTTTTTGTACTTCATATTTAAATTCCTTTTTAACAATATTGCTTACTTTTGCCATATTAGATCCTAAAAGGCATTCCTAAATACTCTAATAATTTTTTACCCTCTTCTTTGTTTCTAGCGCTGGTCGTTATTGTGACAGCCAAGCCCCTGGTCTTATCAATGCTTTTATAATCCACTTCTGGAAAAATAGTCTGCTCTTTCAAACCAATATTTAAATTGCCAAAACTATCAAAAGAGTCCGCTGAAATTCCTCTAAAATCCCTGACTTTAGGCAAAACAATATTTACCAGTTTATCTAAGAAAGCATACATTTTATCACCCCGTAGCGTTACCATCATCCCGATTGGTTGACCTTTTGCTACTTTAAAGGAAGCAATAGATTTTTTTGCCAAAGTTATTACTGGCGCTTGGCCTGCAAGCATTGACACATAAACTTTAACTTTATCCAAAATACCACTATTTTCTTTAGCTTCACCCAATCCAATACTAATAACAATTTTCTTCACGCCAGGGACAGCTAAGGCATTTTTTAAACCTAGCTCTTGCTGCAATTTTGCTCTTAGTTCTTGTGTATACTTTTGTTTAAGCCTTTGCATCAGTTTTAATCTCCTTTTTGCATTTTTTACAAACTCTAATTTTATCCCGATTCTTTCGGGACAAGCTTGCTTTCTCATTACCTTGTATACTATAACCTACCCTGGTTACTTTATTACAGTTAGGACAAATCAAGGCTACATTAGAAATATCTAAAGGTTTGGGTAGCTCAATAATTCCACCTTGCATATCATCTTGTTTTCTAACATGTCTTTTATAAAGGTTTGCACCACCAACAAAAACTTTTTTGTCTTTACCTAAAACCAACTCTACTTTGCCCTCCTTGCCTTGATCTTTCCCTAATAATATTTTTACTTTATCACCTTTTTTAATTTTCATAATTTTAATTGTTTTTATCTTCAGTCCGATTACCATACCTCCTGGGCCAGTGAAACTATCTTAGTAAATCCAGCTTCCCTAACTTCTCTAGCAATAGGTCCAAAAATACGGGTTGAGCGCAAATTCTTATCATTATCGATAACCACTCCTGCATTATCATCAAATTTGATATAAGAACCGTCTTCTCTCCTAAATTCTTTTTTAGTTCTAACTATCACTACTTTGACTATTTCATGATCTTTAACCTGACCATTAGGATCTGCTCCTTTAACAACCCCTACTACTATCTGACCTAAGGTAGCTTTTCTTTTGCCTGAACCGCCCAAAGGCTGAATTACCTGAAGCACTTTTGCTCCACTGTTATCTGCAACTGTTAACATTGTTCTGTGTTGTACCATTTTTATTTATCCTTCCCTTTCTTTGTTGTTTTAGACTTCTTTGTAGAATCTTCTACAACTCTTTGTGCTTTCTTGCCTTCTTCAACCTGAGGCTCTCGAATAGTTTTTAGCTCTTCCTTTTCCTCTGGCATCACTTCTGAAATGACTTTTTCAGCCTCAGCTTTTAAATGCTCTTCTGTAATTTCTGCTAAATTCCTGCCAATTACTTCCGCAACCCTCCAATGTTTATTCTTAGAAATTGGCCTGACTTTTATAATCTCTACCATGTCTCCTTCTTTTAATTCCATAGGAGCATCTACTAAATATTTCTTACTTTGCAGATAAGTCTTTTTGTATAAAGGATGCATAGCAACCCTTTCTACTAAAACTGTAACTGTTGTATTCATTCTTGTTGAAGTAACTCTTCCTATCATTTTTTAGTTTTGGACTGTTTGGGTCCTACCTTTCCAACTGCTGTAAGTTTTAGTTCTTTTTTGTTTTCTAATTCTAACAACAATCCTTTTTGTCTTACTATTGTCAAAACTTGAGCTAAGTCTTTTTTCTTTTTAAAGATACTCTTTTTATCTTTTAGTTTTTTCATATTTTTATCTAAAACTAAATTTGCTATTTCATCTCTTAAACTGCTTACTTTAGTCTTTAATTCTTTTAAATCTAAACCTTTAATTTGTATAAATTCGTTCTTTTTCATACTCTTACCTTTCTATAAATTTAGTATCCAAAGGCAGCTTATGTGATGCCAACCTTAATGCTTCTTCTGCTACATCCTTGGCCACAGCTCCCATTTCAAAAATTAATTGCCCAGGTTTTATCACTGCTACATAACCTTCCACATCGCCTTTACCTGAACCCATTCTTGATTCTGCTGGATGTTTAGTAATTGGTTTATCTGGAAAAATCCTAATCCAAATACGTCCGCCTCTTTGGGTAAAATGAGCCATCGCCCGTCTTGCTGACTCAATTTGCCTAGCAGAAATAAAACCGCACTCCATAGCCTTAAGGCCAAAGTTGCCAAAAGACAAGCTGTTGCCTCTAGTAGCCACTCCGCCTCTTTTACCTTTAAATGTTTTTCTATATTTTGTTCTTTTTGGTTGTAATAGTCCCATTATATTTCCACTTCTCCTTTATTAATCCAAACTTTGACTCCCACATATCCTGATTTTGTTAAAGCAGGATAAGCTGCAAAGTCTATATCAGCTCTTAAAGTATGTAAAGGCATTGTTCCTTGGCTTTTCCATTCGCGTCTGGCAATTTCTGCTCCCCCAATTCTTCCGGAAAGCACTACCCTTACTCCTTTTGCTCCGCTTCTCATTGCTCTTTCTATTGCCTGACTCATCACTCTTTGCGCAGGCAATCTCCGGGCCAATTGCTCAGCAACTGATTGAGCAACCAGGTATGCTGATAAATCAGCTGATTTTAATTCTCTTGGTACGATTTCTAAACTATTATCATTTTTAATTTTCATCTCATTCATCACAAATTTTTTGATCCCGGTTAATCCGCTTCCGCCCCGTCCAATCAAAACTCCTGGCCGGGAAACATAGATAATTACTTTTAGCTTATTAACAGCTCTTTCAATTTCTACAGAACCAATTCCTGCAGCTCTAAGCTTTTTCATCAGCAACTCACGGATTATTAAGTCTTCTGAAACATACTGGCGGTATTTCAAGCCAGTAGCAAACCAACGTGACTTCCAGGCTGCTCCAATCCCCATTCTAAAGCCAATTGGGTGAATCTTCTGCCCCATTACTTAGTCTCCCCTTTCTTCAGAGTCACAGAATGATCAGTTGTCTTTGGCAACTTAGAGTCAGATGTTTTTACTTTTGACTCTTTATGACTCTTTAAATCATCTGTCAGCACTATCTTTATATGGCTCATTCTTCTTTTAAACGGTCTGACCCTGCCTCTGGTGCCTGCCCGGAAACGACGCATTTTTGCGCTTTCGTTTATTTCAATTTTGCTAAATCTAAGATTTTGGGGATTTAAATCTTTTTGTTTAGCGTTTGCCAATACTGTTTCTAAAGCCTTTACTAGATCTTTGGCTGCCATTTTAGGAGTAAGTCTTAAGACATCCAAAGATTTTTGTGGAGCCATTTTTCTTACCATATCAGAAACTAGCCTCAATTTCCGGGGGCTAGTATGCACATATTTTTGTATCGTTGTTATCTCCATATTTTTGTTTTGGACTTTTAAGTCTTAGCTGTACTCTTTTCAGTTACCTTTCCATGACCTCTAAATACTCTCCTAATCTATGTCCTACCATTGATTCAGTTGTAAATACTGTCACGAAATTCTTCCCTTGATGAACCAAAAATGTATGCCCAACAAATTCTGGTGGAATTTGTGAATTCCTTGCCCAGGTTTTAATGGGGTTTTTAGACCCTCCAGCTTTTTGAGCCTGCACCTTTTTCATTAACTTCTCATCAATGTATGGTCCTTTTCTTGTTGATCTACTCATGTTTACCCTTTATGGTTTCCTCCTCTTAATGATATATCTACTTGTCTGTTTTCTTTTATTCCTGGTTTTACCAACAGCTTTTTTGCCATATTTGGTCATCGGGCTTTTGCGTCCTATACCAGACCTGCCTTCTCCTCCTCCATGAGGATGGGAGTCTGGGTCTTGCGCCACACCCCGGACATTTGGCTTGATACCCATATGACGTGATGTACCAGCTTTACCTAAAACTCTTTGCCTGATATCCTCATTACCCAAAACCCCGATTGTGGCCAATGACTGCAGAGGAACCATTCTAATCTCTCCTGAAGGTAATTTCAAATGAGCAAAATTACCTTCTTTTGCTAGAAGCTGCAAAGCCACCCCTGCGCTTCTTCCCAATTGTCCGCCCTTACCAGGTACTAATTCAACATTATGAACTAAAGCTCCGACAGTAATATTTTTAAGTTTCATAGTGTTACCTGTTTTATTTTCTACTTTTTCCCCTGATATTACCTTATCTCCAATGTTTATTCCTTTTGCAACCAAAATATATCTACGGTCTCCGTCTGAATATTTGACTAAAGCAATTTCCACATTTCTATTTGGATCATATTCCAAACTTACAACCTCACCTGACACTCCAAATTTATCCCTTTTAAAATCAATCTCCCTGTAGTATCTCTTGTGTCTTCCCCCCTGGCTCCGGACAGTAACCATACCCCCGGACGATCTACCGGAATGCTTTTTTAATAATGTTTTTAAATTTTTCATTATTTCCCTGTTATTACCTTTCTTTGGGTTGTGGGAGCTGCCCCAACTGCTCCTTTTTCAACTTTTACTCTAGTCCTACCCAGGATATCTTTTTTCTCCCTTAATTTGATTGGTTCGCCTTCTGCAGTTGTTACTGTTACCTCTTCTTCTTTTGGAGTCTCAAAAATAGCAATTTTTTCTCCTTTACCAACTTGAACTAAGGCCTTTTTAAACCCAGTAGTCCTATATAATTTCCGCACCTTTCTTTGTGACTTGCTTTGTCCTTTAACATTTATTACTTTAACTCCTAATACTTTAACATTAAATTTCCCAGCCACCATTTTTGCTATCATTGGTTTTGTAGCTTCTTTAGCAACCTCAAAAGTATATAAACCGTTTTGAGCAAGCTTCATAGACTTTTCAGTAATAATTGGTTTTTTCAAAACTATCATTTTTTCTCCTCTTGGTTTGGTTTGGTTAATTTTTCCACTGCCTCTTTTGTCAAAATCAGCATTTCGTGCCTTAAAACCTCATAGGCGTTAAGAAGATTCGTTTGTATCACGTCAACCCCTTGGATATTCTTAGCTGCTCTGACTACATTATCACTTTTTCCTTCAATCATAATTAAGGCGCTTTTTATTTTTTGATCTTTTCCAATAATTTTGCTTAATAATTGCACTACTTCTTTAGTCTTGCCTAATGCTTTCTCAATTCCTGTTACTCCAACTACATTTTTGTCTGCAAGTTTTGATGCTAAAGCGGAGAAAAGGGCTGCCTTCTTCATTGCTTGTGGCAACTCCAACCTAACTTTACGAGGCTTTGGACCAAAGATTATTCCTCCTCCGACAAAAATAGGAGCCCTAACCGCTCCGTGTCTTGCCCTGCCTGTACCTTTTTCTTCTACTTCACCCCTAGTTTTGGTAAAAGCATTCAAATTTTTTTGATTGGTCATATATATTCTCATAGCTTGCGCCAAAAGCTGCTTATTAACCTTAACAGCAAAAATCTCCTTAGGTAAAGTTAAGCTACCAGATTCTGCGCCAACCATAGAATAAACAGGAATAGACAAGCTTACCGGCTTCTGACTACTGACTACTGCTTTTTTCGCGGTAGACGGTAGACGGTTAGCTGTAGACTTTTTAGTTGTTGTTTTCTTAACTGGCATTTTGCTCTCCTTCTTTTTCAGCTACAGACTGACCAGCTTCTGACTGAGGGACTTCTTCAGCTGCCTGTTCTTGTTTGGCTTCTGCTTCCTGCGCTTCTGCTTGTTCTTCTTCTGATGGCTTTTCTTCGGGAGGTGGGGTATAGCCCTTAACTCTGCCTAATTTAGTTACCATCACTAAACTGCCTGCTGCACCTGGCACACTGCCTTTTACTAATAATAAATTCTTTTGTTTATCTATACCTACAACCTCTAAATTCTTTACGCTAACTCCTGAATTACCCATATGCCCTGCCATTCTTTTACCTTTATAGACTCTACCCGGGGTGGTACCAGAACCAATTGCACCAGGAGCTCTTAACCTATCTGATTGACCATGAGTTTTTGGTCCCCCATGGAAACCATGGCGCCTAACTCCACCCTGAAAACCCTTACCCTTAGAAGTGCCACTAACTTTAATAGAATCACCTATTGAAAAAACCTGATCCAGTTTAATTGCTGTTCCAGGTTTTAAGTTTTCTGCTTGTGTATTTTCCTCAGTTGCGGCTTCTCTCATCCATCTAAGCGGTTGCTCAATACCAGCTTTTTTGCTATGCCCAAGTTGGGGTTTTTTAACACTTTTTTTACTGCCAATTCCAAGCTGAACTGCATTATATCCATCCTTGCCTTCACTAGTTTTTACTTGAGTTACAAAATTAGGAACAATTTCCACCATAGTAGCCCCTACCCTTCTTCCGCGGGAGTCATAGGTAGCAGTCATATCTTTTTTAATACCAAATAATGTATTGATCATAACCTTTATTCAAACACAAAAAAGAGTGAGTCCTTCAACAATCTCAGGATCTCACTCAGTATCTCGCTTCAACCGCCGTATCGCTTTTAGACGCGCGATCTACTGAAATTTAATTAATTTTAATTTAACCTGATAACAAAATCATCAGTTAAATTGAATTTTAACACAAGTTCAAGCTCAAATGCAACTATAGTAAAAAGGGGGTATTGACATTCGGTTTTTGTTGGGGTATAAACAAAGTAGGTGCGAGTAACTGGAAAGGGGGTGAACAAAAAGACATGGAAAAGAGTATTAAGCAACCAGTCAAATCCGCTGTTTTAAAGTGTGGCAAAAGAACTTACTTCTTTGATGTTAATATCGCTTCCAACAACAATAAGTATTTAAAAATTACTGAATCTCAGTTTTTGGGAGAAGGCCAAAACAGAAAAAGAAATTCTTTTTTGCTATTTTCTGAAGATGTGAAAAACTTTCAGAATAATTTAAAAGAGATGGCAGAATTTGTAGCTGCACAGTAAAAAGGAAAAAGCACGCCGGCGTGCTATAGAGTGCTACAATAAATTTACATAACTAAACAAAGAAAGAAAAGTCAGTTTGATAAGGCAAAACAAAAAGCCTTTAATTTCTATTTTAGGAAGTGGAGGGGTAATGAAAATATCACTCCCGCATTTGGAGAAAAAATCTTAATAACCCGTTCAGGATAGAATCATTTAATTAACCCAACTCATAAAAGAACTAAGATGAAACAAATAAGAAGGAGGAATTTATCCTATCTCTATTACTTTAGTCATCTACTCTTACTTTTTATCACATTTTTACTTCAATATCCACGCCTGCTGGGATTTCTAGATGCATTAGGGAATCTATGGTTTTTTGAGTAGGCTCAACAATATCAACCATTCTTTTATGGGTTTTTAATTCAAAAGCTTCTCTAGAGTTTTTATCAGTATGAGGGGAAGTTAAAACTGTAATTCTTTCAATTTTAGTAGGAAGAGGGATTGGACCAACAATTTTTGCTCCAGTCCGGAGGGCTGTATCCAATAGGGACTCACAAGTATTATCTAACACTCTATGATCATAACTTTTTAATTTTACGCGGATACGTCCTCTTGGCATATTTTTTACTTCCTACTGTTAATGTGCGAGGGCTTTTACCCCATTTTGATCACCAGAAATATCTTAAGCAATAATTTTAGTAATAACTCCGGCTCCAACTGTTTTTCCACCTTCTCTAACAGCAAACCTTAAACCTTCTTCCATAGCAACTGGAGTGATAAGCTTACCTGTAACTTTAACTGTGTCTCCAGGCATAGCCATTTCAACTCCTTCTGGAAGTTGAATCTCACCAGTCACATCTGTGGTTCTGACATAAAACTGTGGTCTATAGCCTTTAAAAAATGGTGTATGTCTTCCGCCTTCTTCTTTGCTTAAGATATAAACTTCAGCTTCAAACTCAGAATGAGGAGTAATTGAACCTGGTTTGGCTAAAACTTGGCCTCTTTCTACATCATCTTTCTCAACACCCCGAAGCAATATTCCAGCATTATCTCCAGCTTGACCTTCATCAAGCATCTTGTGGAACATTTCAATACCTGTTACAACACTCTTTTTAGTTGGTCTAATACCAACAATCTCAATTTCTTCATTAACCTTAACCCCACCTCTTTCAATTCTTCCAGTAACCACAGTGCCTCTACCTTTGATAGAGAAAACATCTTCAATTGCCATTAAAAATGGTTTGTCAGTATCTCTCACTGGAGTAGGAATCCACTCGTCTACTTTATTCATTAACTCCTCAACAGCTTTAACTGCTTCTGGATCACCTTCTAAAGCTTTTTTAGCTGAACCTCTAATAATAGGGGAATTTGGATCATATTCATATTTTTTCAGTAAATCCCTTACTTCTTCTTCAACCAAGTCTAAAAGTTCTGCATCATCTACCATATCTACTTTATTCAAAAACACTACAATAGCTGGAACTCCTACTTGTCTGGCTAGAAGCAAATGTTCTCTGGTTTGAGGCATTGGGCCATCTGGAGCAGACACTACCAAAATTGCTCCATCGGTTTGAGCAGCACCAGTAATCATGTTTTTGATGTAATCTGCATGACCTGGCATATCAATATGAGCATAGTGTCTTTTTTCAGTTTCATATTCTTGATGGGAAATATTAATAGTAATACCGCGGGCTTTTTCTTCTGGGGCGTTATCAATTTGGTCAACAGACCTTTTTTCTGCCATACCTTTTGCAGCCAGTACATTAGTAATTGCAGCAGTTAAGGTAGTCTTGCCATGGTCAACATGACCCATGGTTCCAACATTAACGTGTGGTTTTGATCTATCAAATTTTTTCTGGTCAGCCATAAGTTTAATTTTTAGTTAATAGTTCTTAGTTAATAGTTTAAAACAAATAATCAACTAATGCAATAATCCATTTAGGGCAAGAAAATCCAGCTCTTAAGCTGGAACAGTTAATAATATACCTAAAATCCTTACAAAATGCAATAGTTAAAATGCGGACCCGGTTATTTTAAAGAAACTACTTCTTAATCTTTCTCCCACAGAGGGTCTAAAGGTATCGGGGAACCGCTTTAAGCGATTCAATGAACTTTTAATCCCAGGTTCCATTTTACGAAAACAGTCCCGTTCAACGTCAGTATCCCACAAACTTGGTTGACCCTCTTCTCTAAAAACATAGCTACGCTGTTCACCCTGCCTGGCCAATGGAAAATAATGTATTTGATGATTCCTCCCCCCTAATAAATCTCCCGATAAACTGGGTTTTCAGCTAAAGCCCTGCTTACTGCTTCAGGTACAACAAAATCCGGATATGTGCGTCCTTTACCATCGTAAGTAAATCCTCATTTAATTTCTCTTGATGCCGGCCTAACAAGTCCTGCATCTAAAACTACTTCTACAACGCACGCCTGTAATCAATTGCGTATGCCCGTTCAGCACCAGGAGGTATATCCATTCCGGCAGACACATCAGGAGATGATAAACCTACACTCATACTTTTAATATACTACTTTTATAAAGAAAGACAACAACTAAATTATTAGTGCTCTACCCTGCCTGTAAAGCCTGAGGATTCTATGATCTTTTGAGTAATATTTGAAGGGACTGGCTCATAGTGGTCTGCTTCCATATAGTAAGTAGCTCTGCCTTGAGACATACTTCTTATGGCTGTAGCATAACCGTGCATTTCTGCCAAAGGCACTAAAGCTAAAATAACTCTGGCCTTATTCTTTGTTTCTGAAGATAAAATTTGAGCCCGTTTTGAAGACAAATCACCGATAATTTCTCCTAAAAACTCATCAGGGGTGGTGACTTCTACCTTCATTATAGGCTCCAGTAAAATCATGTCTGCTTTTTTAGCAGCTTCAGACAAACCTAAAGAAGCAGCAATCTTAAAAGCTATTTCAGAAGAATCAACATCATGGAAAGATCCATCATAAACTGCTACTTTAATATCAGTCACCGGATATCCAGCCAGAATTCCTGTATCTTCTTTTTCTATAACACCTTTTTCTATTGGCGAAATAAACTCTCTGGGGATAGCACCACCAACCACTTCTGATATAAACTCTCTGCCTGTTCCCCGGGGAAGTGGCTCGATCCTCAGCAAACAGTGGCCATACTGACCCCTGCCACCGGTTTGCCTGATATATTTACCCTCACCTTCAGCAATTTTAGTAATTGTTTCTTTATAGGCAACTTGAGGTTGGCCAACATTAGCCTCAACTTTAAATTCTCTCTTCATCCGGTCAACCAAAATCTCAAGCTGCAGCTCACCCATCCCAGCAATAATAGTTTGGGCTGTTTCTACATCTGATTTAACCCTAAAAGTGGGGTCTTCCTCGGATAATCTCTGTAGGGCATAGCCTAATTTTTCCTGATCTGATTTTGTTTTTGGCTCAATAGCCAAAGAAATAACTGGATCTGGAAAAGAGATAGATTCTAAAATAATTGGAGCAGTTTCATCACAAAGAGTGTTTCCAGTAATAGTATCTTTAAGCCCAACAGCTGCCACAATTTCTCCAGCAAAAGCCTCCTCAATCTCTTCTCTGTCATTAGCATGCATTAAAAGCAACCTGCCAATTCTTTCTTTAATTTGTTTGGTAGAGTTATAAACATAAGAACCACTTTTTAAGGTTCCCGAATAAACCCTGATATAAGTTAATTTTCCAACATGAGGATCTACTTGAATTTTAAATGCTAAAGCTGCCAAAGGAGCATTGGGGTCACCTTTTCTTTCTTCTGTCTCGCTTGATCTTGGGTTTACACCAGACACTGTATATATATCTTGCGGAGAAGGAAGATATTCTACGACTGCATCAAGCATTGGCTGAACACCTTTATTCCGCAGAGACGAACCAGCCATCACCGGAACAATTTTATTATCAATCACAGCTCTTCTCAAAGCTTCTTTTAACTGGGTAACGGTAATTTCTTCTCCTCCCAAATATTTTTCCATTAACGCATCATCACTGCCTGCAATCTCCTCCACTAACTTCTCTCTCGCTTGCTTTACTTGATCAACCATATCAGCAGGAATCTCTGTTTCGTTAAATTTGGCTCCAGTTGCATCACCTTCCCAAATCAAAGCTTTTTCAGTCAATAAATCAACCGCTCCTTTAAAATCATTTTCTTTGCCAATCGGCAGGTTGTAAGCTATTGCATTAGCGCCCAAACGGTCCCTGGCAGACTGAATAGTAGCTATAAAATCCGCTCCAACTACATCCATTTTGTTGGAAAAAGCAATCAAAGGCACTTTGTATTTATTAGCCTGTCTCCAAACTGTCTCAGTTTGAGATTGCACACCAGAAGAAGAATCCAAAACAATTACTGCTCCATCTAATACCCTTAAAGATCTTTCTACTTCAGCAGTAAAATCAACATGGCCTGGGGTATCAATTAAATTAATTCTAATTTCATTCCCCTCATACATACCCTTTTTAACTGTCCAGAAAGCAGTAATAGCAGCAGATACAATAGTAATACCACGTTCTCTTTCCTGTTCCATCCAGTCAGTCACTGTAGTACCCTCATCAATATTACCTATTTTGTAGGTTCTGCCTGTATAGAAGAGTATTCTTTCAGTAGTAGTAGTTTTACCAGCATCAATATGAGCAATGATACCGATATTACGTATCCGATCTAGTGGGAAATCCCGTTTAGTTTTCTGAATGGCCATGTTTAGAAATTATCAATTTCCAATTTACAATTTTCAATCAATAATTTAATTTTCTAATTTTCAATTGTAAATTAATACATTGAAAATTCATTGATAATTGAAAACTGATACTTGAAAATTATTTATCTCCTTTCTCTAAATCTCTAATAATCTTTTTCACTTGCTCTATTTGCACCCTAAAAGTCTCTGCATCTTCGATTGCCATAGAATAAGCTGCGTTTTCAGACAAATCTCCTTCTTGAGCAGCTAAACCTTTTTTGTGCTGAACAGCCACAAGTTGATCCTCAAGTTGTTTGAGGTTTTCTTTCCACATCTTTAATTTTTCTTGTCTTAAGTTTTTATCCATATGATCTTTCTATCTAAAAAAAGAAGCCCCCTCAAACTCTGGAGGCTACAAGTAAATATTAACTTCTCTGATCCTAAAAGTCAACCTTAGATTAAGTCAATCCACATTACCAGAAACAATAGCTAAGCGATCACAAATCACAAGTTGCACTGGGTCTATCCTGCCGGTTAAAATACCTAACGCGGTAGGATCCATCCTCTCCAAAGCTATAAGCTGTTCCGGAACATCAGACCTCTTAAAATCAATTAGTTTTCTTAAATCTCTTGTTTGTGGCTTGGAAACTCTATTTTCTATAGTCATATAGTTATATTAGCACTTTATGAATTTACCATCTAAAGTGCGAAAATGCGCGGTTGGCTGCTGCTTGCCTTTGAATATCTTCTTTTTTCTTAATAGCCAAACCAGTATTATCGGCAGCATCCATAAGTTCGGCTGCTAGCTTTTTACCAAACGAATGATACTCTTTATTAGGCTTTGATTTAGCTCCAGCTAGAATCCATCTAATCGCTAAAGCTTCTTTTCTATCACCTCTAACCTCAATCGGCACCTGATATGATGCTCCTCCTACCCTCCTAGGCCTTACTTCCATTTTTGGAGCAACGTTTTGCATCGCTCTTTCAAAAACTTCTAAAGGATCTTGCTTGGATTGTTCTTTGATTGTCTCCAGAGCTTGATAAACTAAACTCTCTGCAGTACTTTTTTTACCAGCAACCATAATTTTATTAATAAATCTGGTCACCAGTCTTGATCCATAAACAGGATCTGGAGAAAGTAATTTTTTTGGCGCTTTTTTGCTTCTCATATCTTAAATCCTTATCATGTGGCTGTGGCTGAAGTAGCAGGTTTAGCTGCTGGCTTGGGTGCTGGTCCACCTCCGCCTCTTTTAGTCCCATATCTTGATCTGCCTTGTTTTCTGCCCACCACTCCTGCTAAATCATATTTTCCTCTGACTAAATGGTATTTAACTCCTGGTAAATCCTTTACCCTGCCACCTCTTACTAAAACTTGCTAAAGAATGGCCTTCTCCTTGAATATAGGCAGTTACTTCAGTTCTGTTAGATAATCTTACTCTGGCTACTTTCCTCAAAGCAGAATTTGGCTTTTTTGGTGTCATGGTTTTAACCAAAGTAACCACTCCCCGCTTTTGTGGATTAAACTCTTGAGTATATCTTCTGTCTTTAGAGTTAAAACCACGACGCAAGGCTGTAGCTTTAATCTTTTTGGCAATGTTTTTTCTACCTTTTCTTACTAATTGATTAATCGTGGGCATATTAATTTTCTATCTTAGCCCTTTCCATACTGGTTGGGATAAGACGGCCAATTATAACATTTTCTTTAAGTCCTATCAGCTTATCCACCTTGCCGGAAATAGCAGCATCTGAAAGTATTGAGGTGGTTTCCTGGAACGAAGCAGCAGACAAGAAGCTTTCTGTTTGCAAGGAAGCTCTAGTAATACCCAAAATTACCACTTCTGCAGTTGCAGGTTCTCCGCCGCCAGCCAAAATTCTTTCGTTTTCTTCCTCAAAACGTAACTTATCAACAATTTCACCCGGCAAGAGATTGGTATCTCCCTGACTTTCAATCCTGACTTTATCTGACATTTTTCTCACAATTACCTCAAAATGTTTTTCATTAATTGGCACACCTTGAGATTCATAAACACTTCTTACTTCGTCAACAATATAGCGCTGAGCAGCTCTTAAGCCTTGAATTCTCAAAGTCTCTTTAACATCAATATGACCTGAGGCCAAAGTTGTTCCAGCATCAATTAACTGACCTTCCTCAACCAACAAAGTAGAGGTAGCAGGAATAATATATTCCCTTTCTTCATGTGGCTTTTGAGTAGTTCTTACTCTTACCCTGATTCCACCTTCTTCACTTTCAATAATTGACACCTTACCAGCAATCTCAGACATTGGCGCCACTACTTTTGGAATTCTGGCTTCAAATAATTCTTCCACTCTTGGCAAACCTTGGGTAATATCTAGGCCGACAATTCCTCCGGTATGGAACGTACGCATTGTTAACTGAGTTCCAGGCTCACCAATTGCCTGAGCAGCCACTACTCCAACAGGTGTGCCAATTTTAACTTGTCGTCTAGTAGTTAAATCAAAACCATAACAAGTACTACAAATTCCATAACGGGCTTCACAGGTTAAAGGAGACCTGGCAGATACTTTAACTACCCCAGCTTTTAGAACTTGATTAATAATTTCTTCTGTTAAAATAACCCCTTGTTTGACAATGACTTTTCTGGTTTTAGGCTCAACTACATTATCAGCCACAACTCTTCCCAATAGCTTTTCCCTTGCTGTATTAAAACCACTCTTTGAAATATCATATTCCAAAGCTTCAGAAGTTCCACAATCTTCCGTCCTAATTATTACATCATGGGCCACATCAACTAACCTTCTAGTCAAATACCCTGCATCTGCTGTTTTTAAGGCCTTGTCTGCTACACCTTTTCTTGCGCCCCGGGCAGAGGTAAAGTATTCAAACACAGATAGTCCTTGCCTATAATTTGACTTGGTTGGCAATTCCACAATTTTACCTGTTGGATCAGTAGACAAACCTCTCATAGCAGAAAGCTGTTTTGCTTGGTCCCGCGAACCTCTGGCTCCTGCTTCCACCATCATTCTAATTGGATTTTTCATTCCTAAGTATTCCCAGGTAGCATTTGCCAACTCTTCGGTAGTTTTAATCCAAACCATTTGGGAAAGCTGTGATTTTTCTTGAGGAGTAATTAAGCCTTTAGCAGTATTTTCTTCAATTTTTTCAATTTCTTTTTCTGCTTTATCTAAATATGTTTGTTTATCCGGGACAATTTTGGCATCAAAAATGGAAATTGAAATACCGGCAATAGTAGCGCTCCAAAAACCTAAAGCTTTA
>JACPEW010000002.1:680-12338 GCA_016183305.1 Candidatus Daviesbacteria bacterium | reverse complement strand
TTTAACAATAGTTCTATATTCAGAGGCAAGGTATGCCCCAACAGGAATAGAAAGAAGGATAAAAATATATATTCCCAAAAGCAGCTTTTGTTTAAAGGTTGAAAACATAGGGTAGTATAAATAGTGTATATTTAATAAGTAGTCTTGGCAACTATCTCTTTAATACAGCTTTAGGAATAGTTTTAATTTTTATCTGGTCCCGCTTTGTTGACCTGCAACAGATCCTGGAAAGCTTATCTAAGGTTAATATTTTATATTTAGGACCAATTTTTCTGCTTTTATTTCTTTCTCCAGCGATCCGGGCAATCAGATTAAAAATCTTTTTAGCAGAAATTAAAAAAATTAAGCTTCTAGATTTAATTTTTTTAAATGGCGCTGCCATGATGCTTAATTTTTTTATCCCAATTAGAGCAGGGGAGGTAGCAAAAGGAGTTTATCTTAATACTCATTATAGTTTAACTTTAGGTAAAGCAGTTGTCTGGGTATTTATAGACAGGTTTGTTGATTTTTTGGTAGTTTTACTTCTTGCAGCTGTATTATTCTTTGTAGTGCCGACTAGTCTTAGTATAACCTTTATAACAATTATAATTATTATACTAACCCTGGCTTTGTTTTTAACTTATCTTCTGATCTTTCAAGCCAGTTTTGCCAAGAAATTATTCAATCTTCTGAGACACCTGTTAATAGTTCCTTCTATTAAGATATATTTTGATAGGTTTACTGCTTTCATTTTAGAATCTTTTTCGATTTTAAACAGGCATCCTAAAGATTTAGGGTTAATGATGGGGGTAACAATTTTAGCTTACTGTGTAGATGCAGCCATATGGTATTTTTCTTTCCTGGCTTTAGGGGTAAGTCAGGATTATTTTAAGATGTATTTGGGCCAGATGTTATCAGCCTTAACTTACCTTATTCCAGCAGCCCCGGGTTATATTGGTTCAGCTGAGGCTTCAGGACTCCTGGTTTTATCCGGGGTTTTTGGTATCCAGCCAAACCTGGCTTCAGCAATGATAGTTTTGTTTCATATTACTTCAGCTGTTTTTATTTTAATTTTTGGGTTAATTTCTATCTATAGCCTGAAAATTAATATAGGATCCTTACTTAGAAGAGTTTTAGGTAAAGCAAATTGAAATGAAACTAAAAAAATTTGACAGATGACAGATGCTTGTTGTTAATCTAATGTAGAAGTATGGAGAGGTTTATTAAGTCTAAAGTAGTCGTACTATCTGGGGCAGTTTTGGTTTTAACAATTATATCAGTTACATTATTAGTAATAGTAAAGCAGCAGCAACCTAAAACTAGCCAAGTTCTAGTTTCCAAACCCTCCTCAGTTTCTACTGAGCAAACTTTAAGAAAAATAATTAAAAATTCTTTTAATAATGCTGACCAAAAAGGGATTTTAGCTTACTTTGATTTGGCTTTAGCTGAAAACTCTCCACAGCAAAGCTATTTATACTTACAAAAAGCTTTTAATAAAATGGTTGTCTCTTACCAAAGCCTAAAAAGCCCAGAAAAAAAGCTGGCTTTAAGTAAGCTCCGGGCTTATGTCAGTACCTTGCCAAATTATAAAGAAGCTGATTTTGTAATACCAAGATGAAAAATAGAAAGCAAGTACTGAGAATATTAGTTTTTACGGTTTTTACTATATTAATTTTTGTCCATACAGAAACTATATTAGCTTTAAGCCCTAATGAAGAATATACTTTTAAGTTTGAGGTTACTTGTGGTAATGGAACAGCTGCAGTTCCTTTTAAAGGAGCAGAGATAGGGTTATTCAAACATGAAGGGGATACTCCGTTGTTTGGAGGAGGCCATCTTAAAGCTGTTACTGCTTATCAATCTATTTCATTAAATGAAAGTGGTCAAGGAGAGGTTAACTTTCAATTCCAGCACAACCAGTTATTGCCAGGCGATTATTATTGGGGAATAAGTTATGGAGGTAATCGTTTAACAAAGGTCGAAGAAAATAAGTTTGCTTTTTATACAGATCATTATGGGTTTTTTGATCGTGTGTCTTACCAGTGGGCAACTGTTTATGCAGAAAATGTTTATCCAAAGCAATCTGAATACAAATTTAATTTCTCAACTTGTCCAGAAGGATTTCAAGCACCAGTTTCTGGGACTACTTCTCCTACCCAACCTCAAACAGGAGCAAATCAACCTCCTGCTATACCAGAGTTTGTAGGCTTGGAAGATGGATCAACTTTAGATCTAGAAGGAAGCTATATTTTTACGGTAAAGCCAGTTGATGGAGCTACTGCGTATGCGATAAGATTGGATCAGGATGGTAAATTAATTTATACAACATCTGTTCGCAGCGAAACATTTAGCCCAAATTACCAATTTAGAACTAGTGCAAAGAATTCAAAGAATAAAAAAGAATTTCATGAGGGAGAAGTTAAGGTATATTTATGGGTTGAGGTTAACAAACAGTGGTCAAAGCCTCGTAAAATTACTATTAATTTAAAATCTACTAAAGTTGCTCCAGCAGGCCAGGCTCCTGCTGCCCCAGAGTTTAAAGATCTTGGGGATGGATCTATTTTAGTTTTTGGCGGAAATTATAATATTGCTATTAAACCAGTAGAAGAGGCTACTGAATACAAGTTGAAACTGTTGCAAAATAATTCAGATAATCCAGACAAACCAGCGGTTTATGAGGTTTCTGCAGAGGCTGAGACATTTAAGAACGGTTATACTTTTGGAGCAAATAAGGATAGCAGCTCAACTAGCACAAAATTCATTCCAGGAAAAATAGAAGTATATATTTCGGTTAAAGTTAATGGCCAATGGTCAGATTCTCGCCATATTACCATTACATTAACAGCCAATCAAAATGATGTAGAGAGGATCAAAGGAGCTAGAGAAGAGATCAAAACTAATTTATTCAAAGAAGTTTGTACCCAAGATACTGATAAACAGAGAAAAGCTTGTCAAGCTGCCACATCAGCTTGTGTTGATAAGGATATGACAGATGAAGACGTGCAGGATAAAGGAAACTATACACAAAATAGAAAAGCTTGTGGAGAGAGGGGTAAAGCAGCAGCAAATAATGCTGCTCCAACAGGCAGTGTCACTTTAGATAAAGTGATTACTACTGATATTGATGAAAAAGCCACTCCAAAAAATACTTTTAAACCTGGTGATGGTTTTGGGTTAAAAATATGGTGGAAGAATACCACAGGACAAAAGGCAGATGTAACAGTTAGTATAAAAGTAACTGATAAAGATGGGCAGGAGATAAAAGGCGCCCAAGTAAATAGTTCTGAAGTAGGTGATAGTTCTTATGAGGTTGGGGTGGAAACAGAATGGGCAAGACGATGGGTAAGAAAACTTCCAACCACAATTCAAGAAGAAACTTATAAAGTTGAGGCAACCTTAGAATATAAAGTAAAAGGCACTACAGCTAATACAGGTAAAAACAGCCAATCTACAACTTTTAAAGTTGAAGCAGGACAACAAGGTATTACAGAGCAATTAAAGAAGATTCGGGAAGGGGTAATAAGTGATTTATCTAATAAAACATGTGTTCGGTATAAAGATCAGCAAAAAAAGGCCTGCGACGATGCAATAGCAGCCTGTGTTAATAGAAGGATTAGTTCTGCTAAATCATTACTAAATCCGGAAGATGTTGATAGAATTTACCAAGTTTGTACACAAGAAGGAACTGAGGCGGCTAAAAAAGCAGCTTCAGGGGCACAAGGTCCATCTGGAGCTAAAGATGGTCAAGGTAAGACTCAGGTGTCAACTACTACCCTGGCTTATATTCATGGGGTGACAGAAGGCAGTTTTGACCTTGATTCAGATAAAACCTGGATCTCAGTTGGCTCAAGAACTTTGCTAACTACCAATCCTTCTGCTGATTGTGTACCTGGTTCAGTGGATTTAAAACTAACTAAAATTAAAGACGAAAAAGGACAGACTTTAAATAAGGAGATTACTATTTCTACTGTGCCTGTGCTGGTGGGAAATGTTTTGGGGAATCCTGATTCCACACACAGAACTTGCTGGTCTTACCAAGCTAAACTACTAGAAGGGATGAATAAAGCTGGTGTGTATCAGCTTGACGCTTTTTATAAAGATAATAGTTCTTCCTATAAAGCCTCAGATGATAGTGTTCAGGTAACTTTTACTACAGATAAAGCTAAAGTTCAGACTAACACTAAAGTTAAAGTAAAAACAGGCTCACAAGCCAGCAGATTGTTAAAATCCTTAGCTAAAGTAGCTGGTGTGGCAGCTCAGGCAGAGGGTAATCAGGTAAGGATTGTGAATGATCCAAATACTAGTAATGAGATAATTACTTTGCTGCCAGAATCTTCAGTTGAGGGAGGAAGTTGTGATGCCCAACGTCTTCCTGTTATCCGCTTTGCAGTAACCAAGATCTTAAATAGTGGCGCTGTTGAAACAATTTATGATAATCCTCAATATCCAAATTGTGAGCTTTGGTTAATGCAGGTTTCTAGTTTAGGTGATTTGAGCCAGATTAACAGGATAGAGGCTGTAGCAAGTTTACTTGAAGACTCAGGTTCTGAATTTCAAGGTTCACAAGGATTAACAGTAATCAAAATAGGAGATAGTTTGGTAACAGCCAAACCTTTTGTAAAATTATCATCAAACCCAACTGTTGCTAATATTGCTGCCGGAGATACGGTTACTGTTGTAGCTGCTACTAACTCAGTAGTTAATAATCCTATTTTTGAAGTCACTCATAACAGTCAAACAAGGTCGGTACCAGCTAATGTAAGCAATAACTGCCAAAGCCAGGGTAATTGTGAATATTTATTAGAAATTCCTATGGCAGATGGGGAATATATTGTTAAATTTGCCAGTGGTGAAGCTGCTGATACACTTGCCTTTAATACTAAAAGTATAATTGAAGAAGATCCTGTTAGTGTTGGATTATTAATAGGAGGAGCAGAGGTACCTTTGGCAATGAATGGAGATATGGTTGATTTAACTTTGGATGGATCACCAACTAATACATTCTTGTTAATAACCCATTTTGCAAGCGGTAGGGAAAGAAGACAAAAAGTAGTTATCAATTTTGCAAGCGGTAGGGAAAGAAGACAAAAAGTAGTTATCAATTATGAGAATCTGGCAGCTTCTCCTGCACCAGTTATTACTTCAGTGCCTACTGCTAGCTTTATACCTTCACCAGCAGCTGGTCTAGCGGGTTACTTCTGGTATTGTGATGGCAGCGCTATCATAGAAGCTGATTTTTCTGGGTATAAAAAAGAGCATACAAGATGTAGTGATTATGGGCAACAATGCCGTCCAATTAATACCCCAGGTTACCAATCTGATGCTGAGTGTTATACTCCGCAATCTGCATCAGCTCAAATTTGTACCCCGGATCAGTGGGAGAAGCCGATATGTACAGGAAGATGTGTTAATGGTCAGGGTGAGCGCCGGGCAAGACTATGTAATGCTCAAGGAACTGGTTATGCCCGGGATTTTGGGGAATATGGTCCAGAATGTGATAGTTTTTGTCAGACTAGCAACGAAGGTGCTGCTGGGCAGCCTTGTATTTATAGTGAAGCTGATGGAAGGTGTTTTAATGGTACGGTTAAGTCTCAATCTAGTTGTGGAGGCAAAACCAGCTCAACAAATGCTTGTATCAACCCAAACGGTGGTTGTGAGTATGGAGGCAGCCAGGTAAATTGCGCAACAGGAGAAGCTATATAATATAAAATATGAAGCTAGATGAACTAAATATTACTAAGAAGCAGATAATAATAGCGCTCCTTCTTTTAATTGGGCTTTTGGCTGGAGTGTATTTAGTCCAAGTACAACAGGTCTTCAAAAGCAGAGCTGCCTCAGAAATAAATACAGCCTTAAATGTGACTGATGAACAAGGCAACCAGTTGGAATATCAAGGCAATAATACCTATAAAACTAATTCATTAAATATCAGAATTGGGATTAAAGATTTAGAGCAGCTTAAATAGAAGCAAGATCTACTTTAACAGCAGGGCCCATGGTAGGGGCTAGGGTAACTTTTTTAACCTTGGTTTTTCCCAGAGTTTGAAGCAAGGCTTTAATATTGGCAGATAATTCTTCATTAGGCTGGTTTAATTTGCCTAAAGCAATATGCATAACCGGGGCTTTGCTTTCTGTCCGGTATTCAGTTTTACCGGCTTGGAAACCTTCTACTGTTTTTTTAAGATCGTCAGTAACCGTACCATTTTTAGGATTAGGCATTAAACCTCTGGGGCCTAAGATTCTAGCAACTTTAGCAAGTTTTGGCATCCACTGGGGGGTGGTAACTAAGATATCAAAGTTTACTTTACCTTTGTTAATTTCCTCAATAGCTTCCTCATTACCAGCTACATCTGCTCCTGAAGTTTCAGCTCCCTTACCAAAAGCAACAATTTTTAGCTTTCTTCCGGAGGCAAAAGGTAAAGCTACTAAACCTCTAATACCTGTTTGAGCAGTATTGATATGAGCTTCTAAAGTAGCATTAAATTTAGAGTAAGATAGTTTTTTAACCAAATCAATTGCTTCTGGAAGAGGATAATTTTTTGCCCTATCCAAGTCTTTGGTAATTTCTTGATATTTTTTGCTTCTAGGTTTAGATTTACCGGGTTTTTGGGATTTCTTATTGTTATCGGTTTTCTGTTTTTCAGTTGAAGAACCGGTAACTGACTGACTGACAACTGATGACTGAATTTTTGAATCATCTATGATTTTTAATTTTGGTCTACCCATAAGTTTAGGAGATTTTTACTCCCATTGATCTGGCAGTTCCTTCTACTACTTTCATGGCTGCTTCTACATTTTTAGTATTTAAATCAGGCATTTTAGCTTCAGCAATTTGTTTTACCTGGGCTTTGCTTAAGGAACCTACCGGAGCTTTCATAGCAGTGCCAGAGCCTTTTTCCAAACTTAAAGTTTTTTTGATCATCTCAGCTGCAGGTGGCTCTTTGGTGATAAAAGAAAATGTCCTATCCTCATAAACAGTAATCACTACCGGTAAAATATTGCCTTTTTTATCCTGGGTTTTATCATTAAAAGCTTTAACAAACTCCATAATAGGTAAACCATGCTGGCCTAAAGCAGGTCCAACAGGAGGAGCCGGTGTAGCAGCTCCTGCTGGAACATTTAATTTTATAAAAGTTTTAATCTTTTTAGCCATAGTAGATTATATCTTTTGTACTTGCAGAAAATCTAATTCTACAGGTGTTTCTCTGCCAAAAATAGATACCAGAACCCTGACTTTGCCTTTTTCCTCATCAACTGAGTCAATTTTACCAATAAAATCAGCAAAAGGCCCATCAACAATTTTGACTGTATCATCAGCAGAAAAGATTTGTTTGTACATGGGAGCTTCTGTTTGGGCGAACTTAACAATAGTTTGGACTTCTGTATCAGAAATTGGGGTGGGTTTATTACCCATACCTACAAAGGAAGTGACTCCTTGGGTAGTTCTAACAGCTAACCAGGATAAATCATCTAAGACCATTTTGACTAAAATATAGCCAGGAAAGATTTTTTCTTTAATATTAGTTTTCTTACCGCCTTTAATCTCAATTTTATCCTGCGTTGGCACTAAAACTTCCAAAATCTTTTCTTCTAAATGCTCAGATTCCACTCTTTGTTTTAAAGTGTGAGCTACTTTATTCTCATGTCCTGAGTAAGTATGAACAACATACCATTTAGCATTAGGATTATCTTGTTCTTCTACTTTTTGTTGATCGTCTGCCATATTTTTAAGTTCCCAGTAAAACTGCGGTTAGAGCGGTTAAGATATAATCTAATCCGCCTAAAAACAAACCTACTATTACTGCTACCAGGATAACCAAGATAGTGTAACGGATGGTCTGTTCCCGGCTGGGCCAGGCCACTTTCCCTAACTCTTCTTTAACCTCTTTTAGAAAACTGACTATATTGGGCATAATTGGTTTTCTGCCATTCCGGACCCCGCTTGGCGGGGCATAGGAATCTTACATTAAAAAAGATTGCCACGCTAACCGCCCGCAATGACAAGCACTAAAAAAGGGTCCTATTTTGGACCCACTTTGTCAAGTATATCAAAACCAGTGATATAATTTCAATATGCAAAAACACCTGGCGATTTTTAAAGATTTGGCAGGGGAGGAGATTCTATCCGGTAGGAAAACAATAGAATGCCGTTTTTCCAAAGCAAAAAACCCTCCATTTGGAGTAATTTCCAGTGGAGATCTGGTTTATATAAAACCTTCTGGTAAAGAAATAATTGGCCAGTTTAGAGTAAAAAAAGTGATCTTTTATGATGGAGTAACAAAAAAAGACCTGGACCAGTTAAGAAGCCAGTATGAAAAAGAGCTGATAGTAAAAGAAGATTTTTGGCAAAAACACCAAAATGCCATATATGCCACCATTATTTTTATTGGAGATTGCGCGCGTTTTATTACCCCGCCAATAAAACCCCCTAAAAAAGACCTCAGGGGTTGGGTGGTTTTGACTTGACATTAGCTTTATTTTAACCCAATAATATACTTAATCCCAATAGGATAGGGATTAAAACTGTAACTAACATAAAATATTGGTAATTTAAAGTATGTTAGTTATAAATATAGTAGCGCTTAATATCATATGAAACTCAAAGTTGCCCCTTGGGTGGTATTAATTATCGGTAGTTTAATAATATTTGTTGTATTACTGCTTTATGCCCTTAAATTAATTGAACCTACTTCCCCTGTTCAAAACCTATTTTTGTCTAATATTACTGATCATCAGGCAACTTTATCCTGGACTACAAAAAAGCCCACCAGAGGGCAAATTTTGATTTCAGAAGATAATAAATTCCCATTTTTACCTTTATTTATTAAGAAATGGGAAAAAGATGATGGAGAAAAAAACTTATCTACTGCTAACTTTTATTTAACCCATCATATTACAATTGGTTCTTTAAAGCCCAATAAAACCTATTATTTTAGGATTTATTCAGGCTGGAAGAAGGTTTTGCAAGGAAGTTTTACAACTGGAAATACTTTAACCACTATTTTACCTCCTAATCCTGTGTATGGCAGAGTGTTACTTCAAGATAAAAAAACTCCAGTAATAGGAAGTTTAATCTATCTTGAGGTTAAAGAAGCATCTGCTTCGTCAGCTTTACTGTCTGCTTTAACTAATCCGGATGGCAGGTGGAGTATAGATTTGGCTAATTTAAGAACAGTCAACCTAGGTAAAACTTTTAAGTTAGCTACTAATTCTGCTGAAATTCTTATTGTAGATACTGGTCAAAAAAGAGTTAAAGCTAGAACTACAGTAGGTAAAGATAAACCTTGGTCAAATATTATATTAAAATGAAAAAAATTGTTGCGGTCATAACTTGTTTTAATTTAATATTTTCATTGATTTACCCCATTTTTGTATTGGCTAGAGAAACAGAGGATGATCCTAATGCAAATCCAAATGCTGAGTGCCAGACAAAATTTCTTTATCCAGAATGTGATTGGAATAGTCATCAAGTTTATGACGTCTATCAAAATACTTGTACTGGAGACTATAGTAAAGAAAATAATCGATACCAAGATGGCCAGTGTGGTTATTCCAGCCAGCCTAATTTTGATGCGTCTCCTCAATGTCAAGAAGGCGAAGTGATTGACTGGTGCGCTAAGAAAGAGTGTGATCCTAATATAGATAATGGCAGATTGGTTTGTTTTAAGGAGGTTAAAAAAGCAGACTGCAGCATTAGTTTGGAGGTAAATAATGCTACTGAGGAAAAATGCGGAGCTGCTCTAACCGCTCAAATACTTTTAGATAGTGGTGGGAATGATCCTGTATCTTATTATGGAGGCGCTATTCCTGCTACTGTAGAACCCTCTGAGGTAGCTCCAGAAGAGGCAGCGCCTACTCCTACGCCCCAGCCTCCTATATTCAACACCTGGGATCTTGGGTATTCTACCCAGTGGGATCCAACTCCTGAGCCTGCTCCTGCTCCTATACCTGCAATAATTATTACTTCTCCTACTGCCCAGGAAAGAGCTTTAGAAAGATATGAAAAAAGAGCAGAAGCAATGGACCAATACCAAGATGAGGTAATGGCTAATACCAGGGCTGATGAGTCCACATCTGGTAATGAGGTAATTTATCTTCCTTCCAAGATTACCGGCATGGTCCAAAACCAGATAGATAAAGTGGAAGAGGGGCTTAACAAGATAGCAGAAAGTACCACCCCCAAGACCAGGGAAGAGGTATTACAGGAGGAGAGGTTAGCCAGGAAAGAAGAACAATTAAATAAATTAGCCCAGCAGCAGGATGCAGCTGTTGAAGCTGACCAAAAAAAGCAAAGAGATGCCATAGTGGCAGTCCAAAACATGCCAGCAGATCAAAGAGCAGCTTATCTTAAGGACCAGGGAGTGATCCCCCAGGATATCCCTACAGACCAAATTGATGCTAAGGTTAGGGCTGCAGCAGTTAAATCCGGTTTACAGATTGATGGCAACATTACCTCAGGAGACTTTACTATTTCAGTAGGTTCTGCCACCATCTCAGCTGCTGATATAGTTAATGCAGGTAATGCTGCTGGTGAGTTTGGTTTGGATACAGCCATGCAAGGTACCTATTACCTTGGTAAGTCTGCCTTAAATTTGCAGGGGGATATGGACAAAGTAGACAGGTTGCTGGGAGAAACAGGACTGGCAAGCAGGCAGCAATTAAGCCCTATCTCAGGCCCCGGTTCTTTGGCTGGAGGTTATGCTGTGACTTTAATCAGGCTGCAGGAGCTGAAAAATGATGTTGATGCTTATCCAGACAGCACTTTAACTCCAGAGCAACAAGCTAAAAGAAAAGAATATGCTGAAGCTCTGCGGACTTTATGGGAACAGCAGCACCAGATAGCAATAGATACAGCTGCAGCAGCTGCCATGACTTTTGTAGGAGCTCCATTAAAGATAGCCAAGGCAGGAGCAGCCAAAGTAATCCCTCAATCAGTCCAAAAAGCAGCAGGAGAAACTGGCAGTTCAGCTTGGAGTTGGGTTTCCAGTAAAGTAGGAGGACTACTTGGTAGAGGAGTTAAAGAAGGGGAAGAGGCAGTAGGGGGAGTAGCAGGATCAGTTTTTATAAAAACTGAAGGAAAAACTACTGGATCAGTTGCAGTTAAAAATCTTGAAGTAACAGAGCGACTTAGGCTAAATATGGAGGATGCAAAGGAAATGTATTCTGATCAAGATATTGACGAAGCAAGATCATTGGCCCAAGAGGTATTAGGGTTTACTCCTAGCGATGACACAATAGCGATTGTGGTAGATGCCCTTAAAGGAGATAAAGCTTCCCGAGAGGCAATAAAAGAAAGATTATCGAGAGTCAAAAGTATTGTTTCTCATCAAGAGATATTGTTGGGATCTGAAGGAGATAATACTACAGGGCGGATTTTAGTTAAAGCTCCACCAGGTACCAACGATAATGTTTTTACTGACGACAGCGAACGTATTGTTGGAGTAGAGGACACTTGGAACACCTTTAGATATAATGGTGAATCATTTTTAGCAGTACCTATAATACGAGGAAGGATAAACAGATATTGTAATATTGCAAAATTAATTTAAATATATTAATAATCGAAATAAAATTAAAACAAGAAAAATATCTTTAATTAAATTTGGAGAAGAAAAGGGGCATTCTGCCATGTCATAATGTGTAGCTACTCCAGCGGCTATTGGGTGTTAATTAATACTA
>JACPEW010000002.1:0-665 GCA_016183305.1 Candidatus Daviesbacteria bacterium | reverse complement strand
TAGAAGGGATTTTTAAGAAACCTGGGATTCACATTCCAACCATACCTGAATTATATGAGCCCATGCTTGACAGAGTTTTTTAATTTATTTTTAAAATTATTTTAAATCTTTAGTTAGAAAAGTATGGATTTAAGTTCAACATAGTTGAAGTTTGATTTATAATTATAATTTTTATTTTATATGATTTTATATATGATACAATTTATGAATTTCATTTGTATTAATTGTCTATTCTACGAATTTATTTTGAATTAATTCAAAATTATTAACCAATAGACATAAATCAATTTATCTTTTTAAGGCACCATTTAAATGATATTATTCATTTTTTTGATCTTTCTTAAAAGATATAATACATATTTAACGATTTTTTAATTTATTTAAATTTTATTTATGCGGAACTTATGAATTTTAAAGAAAAATTCAGCAAAATTAAACTTTTAAGTGATAATGAAGAATTAGCTGAAGTTGAAGAAATTTAAACTGCTCTTTATTTTAATTTAAGAACAATGAGAGATATTCCAAGTAAAGAGCAAATAGATCAATAATTATAATATTCATAAACTTTTGCTAAAATTAAAAATGATAATATTTTAGATCATTATAGCTTCAAAATACATAAACAAAAGAATCATAAGTTTTAGTATTAATAATTATTTGAAAAT
>JACPEW010000010.1 GCA_016183305.1 Candidatus Daviesbacteria bacterium | reverse complement strand
TCACCTGATTTTGCCTTGGCTAAAATTTCAGCTTTAATCTCAGCTGGAATAATTTTTCTTTGCATGGATACTCCTTTCTAAACTCTCCCGGATTTTAACAAAAGTCAGAGAATCTTGTCTTAGTTTAAGGGGTACCTGTCACTTAGACCAAAGTTTAGAAGTATACGGAGAAGAAAGAGTCAGGAAATCCACAATAGAAATGGTAAATCACTATAGAGCGATAAGACTTGGACCTATACCAAATTATCTAAGTGAAATTTTTGTCTTTAAAATAAAAGATAATCAATATATATCTGTCTCGTTCAGTCCATACTCTGAGGAATCACCCTCGCTTTATCCAAATCAAGATGATGCTCATCGGATATTTAAACAAATCCTTTCCACTTTTAAATTCATAAATTAGATTCTTCGCTAGTCACTCAGAATGACAGGATTAAGAAGACACATACTCATCCCAACTCTTAATTTCCAAATCCTCCAGCTTTTTAGAAGATAAGGAGGAAACCAGTAATTCTGCTGCCTGGAGGTTAGTAACCAAAGGTATGCCTAAATCCACGCAATTCCTTCTAATAATAAACCCGTCAGTTTCTTTTCTTTGACCTCCCCCATCAGAAATATTAATTACCAAATCAACCTGGCCTTTTTGTAATAAATCCAAAACAGAAGCGTGTTTTCTTTCTGAGATTTTATAAACTCTGCTGCTTTTTATACCATTTTGTTTTAAGAATTTATGAGTATTGTCTGTAGTAAATAATTTTAAGCCTAAGCCAGTTAAAAATTTTGCTGACAGTAACATATCCAACTTGTTTTTATCTCCACCAATAGCCAGCAAAACACCTTTTTTAGGCAGCTTAAAGCCTACAGCCAGTAAGGATTTAAGGTAAGCCTCCTGCAGATCATCACCAAAACAAGCTACCTCACCAGTAGAAGACATCTCTACTCTAAGCCTTGGGTCTGCTCCTTTAATCCTGCTAAAAGAAAATTGAGGAGCTTTAACAGCTACATAATCCAAATCAATAGTTCTAAAATAACCAGACAACTGCCCGCCTAGCATGACCTTGGTAGCAATTTCTACAAAATTAAAGCCAGTTACTTTAGATACAAACGGGAATGACCTGGAGGCCCTTAAGTTTAATTCAATAACCTGTATTTCATTACCTTTGGCTAAAAATTGGATATTAAACGGGCCATTGATTTTTAAACTTTTAATAATTTGCCTGGTAGCATATTTTATCTTTCTGACAGTTTCTAAATATAGCTTCTGAGGAGGCAGGACAATGGTAGCATCTCCTGAGTGCACTCCAGCATTTTCTACATGTTCAGCAATAGCATAGATTAATAAACTCCCATCCTGCCCTACTCCATCAATTTCAATTTCCTTAGCTCCTTCTACAAACTTGGAAATTACCACCGGGTATTCCGCAGATACACTAGTAGCATTTTCCAAAAATACTTTTAGGTCTTGGCCTGAGTAAGCTACATTCATAGCAGACCCTGAGAGAACATAAGAAGGCCTTATTAATACCGGGTAACCTATTGTTTTAGCAAACTTTAAAGCCTCATCTAAAGTTTTTAAGCTTTGCCAAGCTGGTTGTTTAATACCCAGCTTATCCAAAAGCTTAGAAAATTTATTCCGGTCTTCAGCATTATCAATGCTTTCCGGGCTGGTACCTAAAATTTTATAACCTGCCTTAAAACAAGCTAAAGCCAAATTATTAGGCACTTGTCCTCCAAAACTTAGGACCAGAGCGACATTTCCTTCCTCCGGTCGCTCCGCTCCCTCAGGATGACAGGAAGAGTTTTCTATCTCATAGATATCACTGACCCGCTCAAAGGTTAACTGCTCAAAATATAGTTTATCAGCGCTGTCATAATCTGTAGACACTGTTTCCGGGTTACAATTGATAATAATTGTTTCCAGGCCTTTACTGCGCAACGTTTGAGCGCAAGTCACAGAACACCAATCAAACTCAACCGAGGATCCGATTCTATAAGGACCTGATCCCAGTACAACTGCTTTCCGGCTTCCGGCTTCCGGCTTCCGCTTATTTGCGGTGGACGGTAGACTGTAGCCGGTGGTCACTACCTCTGATTCTTCCCCATGATATGTCAAGTATAAGTAGTTGGTCTTTGCTGGATATTCTGCTGCCAAAGTATCAATATGTTTGACTTTGGGTACAATTCCATGCTTTTTCCTAAATTCCCTGATTTTTCCTTCAGTAGCTTTTAAATACCTGGCTATTACTCTGTCTGAAAACCCTAATTTCTTTGCCTGACTAATAGTCTGATAGCTGATGACTGAGAACTGAAGACTTTTCTCAAACTCTACTATTTCTTCAATTTGATGTAAAAACCAGGGGTCAATCCCAGTAGCTTTGTAAATTGCTTCAACTGTCTCCCCTCTGGACAAGTTTTGAGCTATAGAAAACAATCTTTCGGTTGTAGGCAAAAGCTGTGTATCGTCTGCGCCATTTTGCAATAACCCATCCTGGCCAGTTTCCAGCATCCTGATAGCTTTTTGTAAAACTTCCGGAAAACTCCTGCCTATTGCCATCACCTCTCCTACGCTTTTCATCTCTGAGCCAATTTGTTGTTTGGCGCCAACAAATTTTTGCAGATCCCATCTGGGAATTTTTACCACCAGATAATCCAAAGCAGGCTCAAAAAAAGCAGAAGTTGATAAGGTAACGCTATTTTTCAATTCTGGCAGTTTATAGCCTAAGGCAAGTTTAGCTGCAATATATGCTAAAGGATAACCCGTGGCTTTTGAAGCTAAAGCTGATGAGCGGGATAGCCTGGCATTTACTTCAATTACCCGGTAGTCATTATTATCCGGATTTAAAGCAAATTGAATATTACATTCCCCTACAATCCCTAAATGTTCTATAGCTTTTAACGATAGTTTCCTAAGATAATGATATTGATAATTATTCAGAGTCTGCGATGGAGCTACCACAATGCTTTCACCGGTATGAATCCCTAGAGGATCCAGGTTTTCCATATTACAAACTGTGATTTTATTGCCAGCCTTATCCCTAACTACCTCATATTCCACTTCTTTCCAGTGCTTTAAGTATTCTTCAATAGCAATCTGCGGAGCTTGCTTCAAAGCTACTGTTACCATTTTTACAAATTCCTCTTTATTATTAATTACACCAGAACCTAAACCACCTAAAGAAAAACCAGATCTTATTAAAAGCGGATATCCTAACTTTCCGCCAATCTTTAAAGCTTCTTTCAAAGTCTTGGCAAATCCTCCCTTGGGAACTTTTACACCGATTTTGTCCAACTCTTTGGCAAATAGCTCTCTATCCTCAGTAACTTCAATACTCTTAACAGGAGAACCTAAAACTTTAACCCCTTCTTTCTTGAAGATTCCTTCCTTTTCCAAGGCCAAGCCACAATTTAAAGCAGTTTGTCCGCCAAAGCTTAGGAAAATCCCATCAGGTTTTTCTTTGGCAATCACTTGTTTAACAAAGTATGGTGTTACAGGCAAAAAGTAAATCTTTTTTGCCAAATCTTTAGAAGTTTGAATAGTGGCGATATTAGGGTTTATTAAAACAGCCTCCACTCCTTCTTCTTTTAGGGCTTTTAAGGCTTGCGAACCTGAATAATCAAATTCACCAGCCTCACCAATTTTTAATGCTCCAGATCCAAGTACTAGTACTTTTCTAAGCTTATTCATAATCACTTGTGTTATAAGTTTTCCAAGAACCAAATTACAAGTATTCCAAAATTGGTACTTGTTATTTGGACACTTGGTACTTACTTATCTATAGGTAAGTCAAAAATTCATCAAATAAATATCCTCCATCAACCGGACCAGGATTTGCTTCGGGGTGAAATTGAACCGCCATAAAGGGTTTAGTTTTATGCCTTACCCCCTCATTAGTTCTGTCATTGAGGTTAATAAACCACTCCTGCCAATCTCCGGGCAGGGATTTAGTATCCACTGCAAAACCATGATTTTGCGAGGTAATAATTGCCTTACCTGTTTTAATATCTTGAACAGGTTGGTTTTGCCCCCGGTGGCCAAATTTTAATTTATAGGTTTTTCCACCTGCTGCTAAAGCCATAATCTGGCTGCCTAAACAAATTCCAAAAATAGGAATGTTTTTATCCAGCATAGCCTTAACATTAGCTATGGTCTGCTTTGCCTGGCTGGGATCTCCAGGTCCATTAGACACCAACACTCCATCAAAATCTAACTTTTCCACTAAAGGATCAAGATTCCAAGGCACTCTAGTTACCCTAGCTCCTCTTTTGACTAAACTCCTTACAATATTCTCTTTGGTGCCACAATCTATTAAAACTATATTCTTTTTTCCCTCACCATAAGTTTCTGCCTTACCGCGACTCACATAAGGCAGAATATTCTCCTTATTAGGATCATAGATCTCGTTAGCTTTTAGCTTTCCGCTTTTAGCCTTTAGCTCTATCCTACCCAGCATTACCCCATGTTCTCTTAATTTTCTAGTCAGCATCCTGGTATCAGTTCCAAAAAGAGCAGGTACTCCCTGCTCTTTTAACCAATCTCCTAAAGATTGTTGGCTTTCAAAATGGGATGGTTGGTTAATATAATTTGAGACAATCAATCCTTTAACTTGAATTTTAGCTGATTCCCAATACTTAACTTGAGGAATACCATAGCTGCCTTGTAAAGGGTAAGTCAAAACCAGGATTTGGCCGAAATAGGAAGGATCTGTTAAGGATTCAGGGTAACCTACCATGCTGGTATTAAATACCACTTCACCTGAGGTGGGATTTTCTGCTCCAAAACTTTGCCCTAAAAAAACTGTCCCGTCGGACAGAATTAACTTACCCTGCATGTTTTCCTTGTCATATCCTGCCCAAAACTAAAGATAATAAAGCTTCTCTAATATATAAACCATTCCTGGCTTGAGCAAAATAAATAGCATTAGGATGAGTATCTAGATTAGGGTCAATTTCATCAATTCTGGGTAAAGGATGCATAATAATACAATGTTTTGGTAAAAACTCCATTGTCTTAATACTCATCTGGTAAGTATATTTTGAGATATCACCTTTCATATATTCTTTAGGGATCCTGCCTGCATAAACTACATCGGGTTTAATTTCTGCTAAGGTTTGATTTAATTTCCTCATATCAATAGTTACATCTTCATAGTTTTTGGTTTTAAATTCTGCTGGCATCTCCAAACCTTTTGGTGAAATACCATAGATTTTATTGCCTGAAAATTTAAACATGGCCGCAGATAAAGCATGCATGGTTCTGTAGTGTTTTTGGTTGCCTACCATAGCTATTTTTAATTTATCTAATTTTCCAAAAGTTTTTAGAATAGTATAAAGGTCTAGCATGGTTTGGGTTGGATGTTGGTTAGGACCATCCCCAGCATTTAAAACCGGGATTTGAGCAACATCTGCTGCTCTTTTGGCAGAAAAAGGCTCAGGGTGCCTAATAATTAGCACGTCAGCATAAGCATCCATAATCCTGATAGTGTCTTCAAAAGTTTCCCCTTTATGCATAGAGGTTGCCTCAGGATCATCAAAACCAATAATACCCATACCAATTTTTTGTGCTGCTGATTTAAAGGACTGTTCAGTTCTAGTAGAGGGTTCAAAAAATAGCAGAGCAGCAATTTTGCCTTGGGCTATAGTGTAGTTGGATTTTTTGCTTTTGACAAAAGCAGGGTCAAATTTCTTAGCAGTTTTTAATATGTATAGCAGCTCTTCTTTGGAAAAGTCATTTATATCTATTACATCTCTGCCTTTGAATTTCATAACCAAAAAAAACCGCCCCTATAGGCGGTCAATTAATCTCTTATCTGTAACTTTTGTAAGAATACATTTAACCATAATCTTCGGGTAGTTTAATCATAACCAAACATTTTGTCAAGTCCCATAATGTTAGCTTAGAACCTGGCCATATGGACCAAAAATATTTTGGCCATCATAAACCAGTTGGTCTCTTAAAACCACTTTTTTAACCTTGCCGGTAATTTCCCTACCAACAAAAGGAGTCCAACCACATTTAGTTTGTAAACTTTCATTAGTAATAGTGTAACTTTCTTCTAAATCTACTTCCACAAAAGTATTTTCTTGAACTGGAGTATTAAAAATCTTTTGAGGATTAGTGTAAGTTAACTCAATTACCCTGTCTATAGTTAATTTACTATCGCCCACTGCTGTTAAAAGCAAAGGTAAAGAGGTTTCAAGACCCGGCACGCCAAAGGCCGGTTTTTTTCCTAGTTTTTCCTCTTTGGTATGCGGAGCATGATCAGAACCAATCATATCAATAGTTCCATCAGTTATACCTTGCCAAAGGGTTTGTTGATCATCTGAGCTTTCCAAGGGTGGTTTCATCATGCCAAATGACCCAAGCTTTTCCTTATCCTGGTCAGTTAAAAATAAATGATGGCAGGTTACCTCACAGCTTATATTTAAACCAGCTTCTTTTGCCTGTTTTATTAGTTCTACTTCTTGTTTTAAAGAAATATGACATACATGTAATTTATTACTAAATTTTTTAGCCAAACCAAGAGCTTTTTGCAGAGTATCCCCTTCTGCATGCACCATTAAAGGCTTGTCTTTTGGCCAAGCGGAAAACACTTTCTCTAACACTTGATCATCCTGCATCAATAAATCCCCAGTAGTGGGGTTCATATAAACTTTTAAACCAAAGACCTGATCTTTTATTACCTCAAAATACTGAATACTTTTACTGCTGGCTCCAAAATGAAAACCAACATCGGCATAAACTCTGCTGTTTGCCAAATCCTTTTTTCCCTGCAAAGTTTCCGGAGAAATGGTAGGTATGGGATTATTTGGCATATCTAAAACTAAGGTATAACCACCAGCAATTGCTGCCTTGGTTCCTGTTACAAAATCTTCTTTCTGGGTAGCACCTGGTTCTCTTAAATGCACATGAGGATCAATCAGTCCTGGTAGCTTAATTAATTTCGGCATTTGGTTAGATAATATACCTATGTGTTAGAATTGAAAATATGGCAAAAAAGAAGAATAACACTGTATCATTTCACCGGGAGCTTTTTCAGCAATTAGTTACTTTATCAACTTCTGCTTTTGGTTTAGCAGCAGCACTGGCTTGGAATGAAACTATCCAGCAGGCAGTCAAAGATTTTATTGAACCATCTCTTCCGGGTTCAGGCATCTTATCCAGATTTATTTATGCTGTTTTAGTAACACTTCTGGCAGTTTTAATTACTTTCCAGCTAACCCGCTTAGCCCAAAAATGGGGCATTAAAAAGTAATCCTCCCGTTCTCTACTGTTAAAATCCTTGCTGAATCTAAGAATGTTTGAGGGATGTTTTCCAGCTCTACTGTGGCAATGATAGTTTGCTGCTTACCAACTATTTCTACTACATAAGCCCGGTGATTTGCATCAAGTTCAGAAAATACATCATCCAGTAATAATATTGGTCTTTGGCCTAATTTAAAGGCCATATACTCAAGTTGGGCTAATTTAAAAGCTAAAGTGCCTGTTCTTTGTTCTCCCCGGGAACCAAATTTTGCCAGATCCCGGTCTTTGTTATTCTGGGGAGTCCGCCTTTGGCGGACGGCTCCAGAATCTTCCATGCTAGATTCTGTACTCACTCCGTTCGCCAGAATGACCCTAAAATCATCACGGTGAGGACCAATTAAAGTAGCTGCAGCTGCCACTTCCCTGCCGTTGGTTTGCGCTAGCTTTTCTATAGTTACCTCGCTTGGGATATATTCAAACCGGAACTGGCCTAATGGCTTATCTAAAGTATTTATAAATTCAAAAAATTCTTTTCTTTTCTCACTTATCACTTTTCCCTGATCTAACAATCCTTCAGTCCAATAATCCAACTCATCTTTTTTACCTTGACCTTCTCTAATTCGTTTTAAAACCCTGTTCCGTGCTGTTAAGAATTGTTCATATACAGTCAAGGCCTTTTTGTAAGTAGGATCAATTTGAGCAAGTCCTAAATCAAGATGCCATCTTCTTAAACTTGGGGGGCCAGTTACCATATTGATATCAGATGGGTAAAAAATTACTGCCGGTAAATGCCCGATAAAATCCACTACTCTTCTGGGGATCCCATTAACTTTTACTCTTTTAGAAGCTTTATCCTCTATTTTTTGCAAGATGATTTCTAATTTAGTTTCATTATTCTGAGTCTCTATTAACCCATTAACTAAAGCGGCCTCTTGCTCTTGTTTAATTAGCTCCATTTCTGCCTCAGCCCTTAAAGATTTAGTGGTAGACAACAAATAGATTGCCTCTAAAATATTAGATTTGCCAGCAGCATTGTTGCCAACTAAAACGGTAGGGCGGTTATCAAAATTTAGCTCTAAGCTGGAATAATTACGATAGTTGGTTAAATGTAAACTTTTGAGAAACATGAAGGAATATTACTAATTCAATACTTTTGACTTTTAACTTACTTTTCCCAGTGTCCCATACCTAAAAACTGCTTATGTCTATCAGGCAAGCTGTCTTTATGAAAAAATATGCTTGGTTTAAGACCAAATAACCCTATCATCATAATAAACAATCCCAACCCAATAAAGATAGGGGTGGTACCAAAAGCATCAGCCAACAAACCAGAGATAAAGATAGGAACTAAAGAAAGCCCTGCCATCGCTGCTCCTAAGGCAGCAAATACTTTACCTCTATCCTCTTCTGGAGTATTTTCCTGTAAAACTGTTTGTGAAGGAACCAGGATTGAAACCATAGCTATACCTAGTAAAAATGATCCTACTATCAAAACTTTAGAAAGAGGCAATTGATAAATAAATGATACTGGTCTAGGATTTTTAAAGTATTTAATAGCTGGAGAAATAAGCGGAGCTGCTCCTACTAGAAAAAATAATAGTCCTGCAAACAGTATTGCCCTTGCTACCAATTTTCTTCTGATAAAACTATTTCCTAACCTGCCTAAAACTATCCCTCCTGTTATAATACCTAACCCTAAAGGAATAATTAAAACATATGAGGCATCTGTAGCTTTAATTTGCAAAGCTTTTTCCAAAAACCCAGGCACTAAAACTGCTAATATTCCTGTTACCATTTGAACTCCTGCCAGGATAACTATTGAGGTTAATACTGGCAGCTTTCCTCTGATCAATCTTAAAGTTTGTTGAATCTCAAAACTGCCAACTTCTTTTATTTTAGAGTAATCTCTTTTAGCAAGAGCTAGGGTTAGTATTTTACCTTCTTTATCAGGAGTAGACTGAATAGAAGGAAAAAGCATTGATAAGAAAAAAGCCAATATTAAAGCAATTCCACCCAGAATAAAAACAAAATTAATTCCTGCGTGATTAATAAGTGGCCCAGCTAAACCAAAACCTACTAAAAAAGCGGAATATAACGTGGCTGAAAATAAGGAGTTAGCAATAAGCAATTGCTGTTTTTTAACAATAATGGGTATTGCTGAGGCTTCAGCAGAAGCATAAAGCTGGCCCAGGGCATTTACTAAAAAAGTAATTGTTAAAATAGCTGGATAATTTCCTTTCAAAAAAATTAAGCTGAAAAATAGAATACTTAAGGCAAGATTAATAACCATAATAATCTTGCGCCTGTCTATTACATCTACAAAAACCCCTGTAAATAAACCTAATAAGGTGGCTGGCAGGAAGATAGAAAAAAGCAGGGCAGAAACAGCAGTGTTAGAATCTGTTAATTTAAAAACCCAGATAATCAAGGCAAAGTTTAAGGAATTAAAAGATAATTGAACTAAAATTTGATTAATCCAAAGATTTAAAAAGCCTCTATTTTGAATAACAGAGGCAAATGTTGGTTTTTCAGTCATAAGTAGGCCAACAGCTATTATATGCTCTTTTGGCAATGGGGGCAAAAGTATGTTCCCCTCCCAATTAAGAGAAGTACTGCCAGGCAGGTATAACAGCCACCTGGATACCATCAACTTTAAACTCCTCTTCATGGTTAAGACTGATAATAACTCCTTTTTTCAGGTTAAATTTTTGACAAGCTATAACCAGCCCTTTGATCTCTCTTTCTTTTGTTTGAGTATCAGTAAAGTCTAAGCTTACCTGAATTGCTTTTACTACTTTGTCTTTTCCAATTACCACAAAATCACACTCACCGCCGTTTTGTTGATAGTTAATCTGTTGACCCTGTTTTAACAATTCAAGTGCAACTGTTGTTTCAAGTAGTCGCCCTTTATCCTGGCTAAACTTGTAATCAAGCGCTGCTCCTAATCCCTGGTCTATAACATAAGTTTTCTTCTGTGAGCTTTCTGTCTTGACCACTGAATAAGAATATTTGGATATAAAACGGTTTAAGTAAATAGCTTCAGCATACCCCTGATAGGAATAGAGTGTATCTTTACTTACCTGATAACCTTGGGATTTTAACTCATTGTAGATTTTATTTACACTAAACTCACCAGCGCTTGTACCAATAATCCGCTTGCAGAAGTATTTAAGGATTGTTGTCTGAGAGATTTGATACCGTTCTATCAAATCTCTAAACACCATAACATTAAAATATTCCTGCAAGATCTTGTCTCTTAACCCCTCCTCCTGTTTTACAAGCTCCGGGAAACCACCTTGGCGCATAAAACGACCAAAGAGGTTTACCAGTTTCGCCTTATCCGCACTGCTGTAAGGATTTAACTTAGGAGAAACAACATCTATAAATTCGCCAAAAGACAATGGATAAACCTCAAATGTTAAGTTTCTGCCCCGCAAGGCAGTGGCAATCTCTTTGGAAAGCAGCTTGGCATTGGAACCTGTGATAAATACATGCTGGCTGATTGAGGAATAAATTCTGGCCACAAATTTCTGCCATCCTTCCGCCTCCTGGATTTCATCAAAGAAAAAATAACAGTTTGCTAAATCTAACTGAGGGTATAACTCCTGATATGCTTGCAGGATTAAATCTAACTCTTTACTTGATAGCTGTAAACGCTCGTCTTCAAAGTTAATATAAAGGATTCTTTCATTGGAAATCCCCTTAGTTTTAAGTTGACTTATCAGATTAAAAAGGTGGTATGTTTTCCCACTTCGGCGTACCCCTGATAGAGTAAGTATCTTCCCACTGTCTGAAGGGATTTTGAGCGTTCTTTCCCATATCTTTGGAGTAGCCCTAGATTGACTATCGGTAATAATGGTTTTAAGTAAATCTTTCCCTGTCACAAGGAAAGTATGACACAAAAGTTTCCTTCTGTCAAGGAAACTTTTTTATACTTGGCAATGGTGGCAAAAGTCTAGTTTAAATACAGATTATTTATAAACTTCCGCGGACTGAGAGTCCGCGGTTTTCTTTGAAAGTTTACAAGAGACTGCAGAAAACCCTATCCAGATCTACCACCTATCCCGCGGAAGACTGTAATCTCAGCATTCATCCCCGCACTAAAAGTGCGGGGTTTTCTGCTAGTGATTATAACCAACTACAGTAACATATTTATCATTCCAACCATCATCTGCAGTTGGGATGGGGTTTTCTTGAAACTCATCTCCAAGATACTGCAGATGAATAGTTTTACCATTAAACTTTAATATCTGGGCAGCCTCATCCAACGGTCCCCTCTCTGGAATTCTTGCTGCTCTTCTTTCAAGATATTCTCTTTCGCTACGCTCAAGAATAAAACCTTTCCAACCTAAATAACTATCAAAAGTTACCATCAAACGACTATCTGAACCTGAATTCCGTAGTTCTTCCATAACCGGAAAAAGTCGTAAACCACCACGGTAAAGTATTCTATACCAAGCACCAGGACTGACATTTCTTACCACAACCAAAAGAGGGTTTTGGCTCTCTGCTCCTTTTGAAAAATCTATGGATTGTGCTGGAGCTTGAATAAATTCCGCTGCTCGCGCATCCACTAATCCACCTTCAGCCATCCTTTGCCACTGCCTTGCAGATTCATCCACAACTGATTGGTCCAAACGGTGCCTAATATTAGCTGAGTTGTCGTCCACGCAGATAGCCTCAATTTGGACATTGTACCTTTTGGCTACCAGTTGCATTGCATAAGCATCCAAAGCTCCATCCTCTCCGCAGCCTAAGGAATAAAACCGGATCTTACAACCCGCAGGAACTACTAAATCCTTAAGTAAATACCTTTCAAACATCTGGCAAAGCGCTGATAATTTTTCTAACTGCTTTACTAGTAATTCCTCTTTCTCAATCTGTAAAGCTGATTTAATAATCTCAATTTCCCTATCTGTAAATTGATATGGTTCATTTACTAATTCTCCGCCTGATCCATCGCTTGTTCCCACAGGACATATAGCTGATCCATTTCTTTTTATGAAGTCTACAAGCTTATCTGACGCTGCCGCTGTTGATTCTAATGAAGCTGGTTGCCCCATTGATTGACCTGTAGATAAAGGTACATCTACTCTTTTTCTATCTGGTGTTTTCTTATTTTGATCTGACAAAACAACCGGCTTTCTAATTAATCTCATTAATCCAGATATACTTAGATATATACCAATTAAAATTCCAAAGGTACCTATTGAAGAATGAGGTAGTAAAGCAGCATCATCAATTCCGGCATCTTCTTTCAATTTACTAACCATCTTCGACTTTGCATAACTATTATCTAAATTTTGAAATAATTTACGCATATCTTTTCCAAACTGAGGGTTATTTTTGTATTCTGGGGAATCAGTATAAAAACATCTACAAGCTCCCACCACTGCTTCATTCCAACGGCTAATCCTGTCATCTTCTGCTTTAGGCAGGATTACCGGATAAGCAGCTTCAGCTAAATTGTTGATGCTGCGGATAATCTGGCTCTGATGGATACTATCTGCAATCCCAGCTGAGGTAAGACCCAAGCCTAAACCAAGCATAATAAATGAACTTAAGAATCTCCTCCTAGGAACAACAGGAGCGGTATTAGGATTAACTGATTGTTCTGTTTCTTGTCTTGAAGACATGGGCTTATTATATCAAAAAAACCACAAATAATCAAACTATAGGATTTAAATTCAATCCTATTCTGCTCATATTAAAAGCTATATAATTAAATCATGGATACAGGCATTGACAGGAGAGAAAGCTATATTAGCAAAGAAAAACTGCAAAGAATTTCCCAACATTTAGCAAGCATAGACCCTGTGCTGGTGCCTTTTGCAACACAACTTGTCCTGCCTCCCTACAAAGACCTGTCAAACCCTGAAATATTTGCCAGACACACTGAACAATTACAGCCTACTGATTTAGTAGCTGTTCACCTGACTGATGCTTTCCCAGCAGACGGGATTATCCACCCTACTGTCTACTATAATCCGGCAGTTTTACGTTTTTCTATACATCTGACTATTAATTCTGTAGCAGAAGATGTTGAATTTCATGGCGCTAAATGGAGCTGGAAAGACCGGAGATATGCTGTCTTGATCCCTTTTGGCAAAATTATGCCCAGAATAGATGTGTATAACCCCGGAGATACAATTGTAATGGATGACTTAGAATTACCAGAAGGAACTATTATTTTAAAGGATACAGGTAGCCCTGAAGCTTTGCCCCCTGCGGGACAAGCCCAAGTTGTACAGACAGACTATTCTCAAGCAGGAGAACAACTGAATGGTTTTCACCGGGCTGTCTATGAACAAATCATTAAGATAGGATATTTTCCACAGTTATCAAATATTTATACTGGTTGGTATAGCGGGGGCTGGAATGGTTATCGGAATATCCATGCTGAATTTTGCAGGAGATACGGATTAACCATGGGGACAGGTCATCGGGGACACTGGTCTAAAGGAATAGAATCCTTTTCTCGATATCTAGAAGGGATTTTTCGGGAAAATAGTGAACCTGAAGAAAAAGAAGCACAATTCAGAAGCGCTGTACAGGAGGCCCAAGATAATTTCCTGTCAGGGGGAAATAAACACAATCCATTTTACATTCCTGGCATTCCTGAAAAATACAAACAGACCTTAGTCCAGCTTTTAAAAAGGTACGGCCAGCAATTTCCAGAAGTTGAAATACCAGATAGTTAACAATACACAAAAGAACAACTTCTTAATAGAAAATTACTTAGAGAAGTATCCAATTTTAAACCACAAATTCCTGCCAATTATTCTGATTAATTAGTGTTGCGGTTGCATTTGGATAACCAATCGTCCACGAACTTGGGAACTTAACGGTTTTTTTACCATATTTAAATTCAAAACCATGCAATTTACCTTCTGTTTCCTCTATCAAATCCATTTCCGCTCCGCTTGATAAACGCCAAAAATAAAGAGAAAAGATTTTTTGTTCATACTGCAATTTTTTCATCCGCTCAACAATCAAAAAATTCTCCCACAACTTCCCCACATCATCACGGTTGTTAAGTAAATTCAAATTTCCAATAACCGTATTTCTTACTCCGGTATCATAAAAGTAGATTCTGTCCATTTTAGTTACTTCTTTTCGTAAATTCCTGCTGAATCCTGATAACCTGAAAATGACAAATGATTTTTCCAATAAATCAATATACCTATCCACCGTTGCTTTGTTTAATTCTAAAGAAGTGCCTAACTCGCTTAAAGAAACTTGATTTCCGACTTGAAAAGCTAACAATTTTAAAAGGTCATGAATTTTTGAAGAATTTCTTATGTCGCCAAACTCCAATAAGTCTTTGTAAAGATAGGTATCAACTAAATTTTGTAAATATTTATGTTTAGCCAGCACACCATCTAAGAAAAAAATTTCCGGATATGATCCATAAATCAGCCTCTCTTCTATTTGCGCTTCCATTTCATAAGGAGTATTTATAACCCGCAGTTCTCTGCAAGAGATAGGAAACAGTTTGTAACTGTAAATTCTTCCCGTAAGAGGCTCACTGATTTTACTTGCTAAATCAAGGGACGATGATCCGGTGACAATAACTTTTAATTTAGGAAAATTATCCAGAAGAATTTTTAAACTTAACCCAATTTCCGGTATACGCTGCGCCTCGTCTATAAAGATGACTTCATAACCAGAGACCAACAAAGAAAGCTTTGATAATTCCCTACTGGTCAACAGTTCCCACCATGCTCCTCTTTGGTCTCCATTTAGAATCAAAGTTTTTAACTTAAATTCGGAAAGTAAATCATTAACAAGTGTAGTTTTCCCAACCTGTCTGGGACCATAAATTACCAATCCTTTATTTGTCTCTGTTAACTCATTTTTAAGAATAGAGAGTAAATTACGTTTTATTTTCATATAGCCCCATATTAGCACATATCACCGACATTGTCAACTGTAGAAAGGCTATTTCCGACAGTATGATAACGGAAATGAAGCTATTAAGGTCACCCTTGAGGCTAATAAGGGAGTTTATACTTGGCAGCGTTCACAAAAGTATGTTCCCCTGCCACCGAGGGAGATCTTTTTTATCTCTGTTCCACAAACCTTACAGGGGTGTTTATCTTTCCAATACACAAAGGCATAATCCAAAAAATAGCCTTTATGCCCTTCCGGATCCACAAAGTTAGCCCTGGTTGAACCGCCATATTTTATACCTGTCTGCAAAGCCTTAATTATTCCTTTATGCAGAGCCTGAAACTGTTTATCAGTTAAATCTTTAACTTTAATTCTGGGGTCAAGCTTAGCATCAAAACAAGCTTCATTAGCATAAATATTCCCTACCCCAGCCACTACTGATTGATCCATAATTGCTGCTTTAGTAGGAAAATTTGGATGCTTTAATAAATTTTGTTTTAATACTTGCCAAGTAAAATCTTTATCAAAAGGCTCTGGCCCTAACTTCCCTAAAATCTCATCATTTTTAACTTTTAACTTTGAACTTTGAACTATTTTTATCCATCCAAACCTTCTTAAATCATTAAAATACAGGTGTGACCCGTCAACAAAAGACAAGATTACCCTAGTATGAGTATTTGGCATCTTACCCAACATATCTTCTGTAGGATGTCCGCCAATAAATTTCTCTTTCCCTTCAAAAACTAGCTGCCCAGACATTTTAAGATGAAAAAGCAAGGCTTTATCACCAGTTAGATCTATACCTAAAATCTTAGCCCTTCTCCAAATATTGAGTACTTTCCGTCCCTCCACCTCATTAGGATTTCCTATGAAAGATTTAGGAGAAAGAATTTGGATCTTTTGAATCTTTAATCCAGTAATTCTTTTTTGCAGCCCCAACTTAATTGTTTCTACCTCAGGTAACTCAGGCATATAGACATTTTACAGCAGATTCAAGGTCTTTAATACAGGCTCCTCTGGCTGCTGGATCAATTCTTCTTAAAAGTCCTGTTAAAACAGGTTCCGGGCCAAACTCCAGAAAAGTAGTTACACCGCTTGCTAACACCAACCTAACAGACTCATACCAGAATACCGGCATAACAATTTGTTCAGCTATAGCTTTTTTAATTTCATCTCCAGACCGGGAAGGCTTAGCTGTTACATTAGGTATAACCGGGATAACAGGATCTTTAAACCCGATTGGTAACAATACCTTCTTAAACTCCTCAGTGGCAGGCCTCATTGCTGATGAATGAAAAGCCCGTGAGGTTTTCAGTAATATAACCAGCATCCCCATTTCCTTAGCTAACCTAATAGCATCTTCAATTTCTCTTACTCCACCACTAACCACTATTTGGCCAGGCCCATTAAAATTAGCAGCCTCTGTTTCTGTCTCTTGGCAAATACTCAACACTTGCTCCTGATTGTCAAACCGGTGAAATGCTGCCATCCTACCTTCACTGCTTAACTCCTGAATCAACAAACCTCTTTTCCTCACTAAATAAATGGCAGTTTCCAAATCAATCACTCCGGCAACCACCAAAGCGCTATATTCCCCAACGCTATGGCCTAAAACAAATCTAGGTTTAATAGCTTGAAGTTCTGGTTGAAGGCTTCGGGCAGTTACCCAAGCTGCTATACTGTGGGCCACAATAGCTGGTTGAGCATTTTCAGTCTTTGTCAACTTTTCTATTGGTCCTTCCCTGCATAGCTTAGATAATGTGAAGCCTACAATTTCATCAGCCATTTGGAAAATCTTCCTGGCCTCCGCTGATTGGTGTAAGTCTGACCACATTCCTACTCTTTGTGACCCTTGGCCAGTAAAAACTTCTGCTCTCCGGTCTATACCTAACATTATTAGATTAACTTGACTAGTCTTCCGCTTCTTAAGGCAATTTTTAGGATAAAGGCAAAGAAGATAAAAGAAGCAGCAAGGTATACTGCATTCAAAAACAAGGCCGTCCAAAAAGAACTGTTATCAAATTGACCAGTTTTTAAAGTATACCTCATGCCTTCAAACACATGGGAAATAGGGATAAACCAAGCTATTTTTTGAAAAAGCGGGGGTAAAATGCTTAAAGGATAAAAGACAGCAGCAAAAGGCTGGATAAAAAATGGCAGGATCCAGATTAATGGCCCAATTGAAGTTAAAGCAATAATAATTTTAATTAAACTAATAATCAGTAAAGCTCCAATATATTCTACAAAAGTTAATGACATATGATGTGTCTATTATAGTTGAGATTGAAGCTGAATACTAGAGTTTAGGAAGGATTGATTGATCTGGCTGCTGAAACTTTTTGAGCCCGGTCTAGGAAGGCTTGTTGGGCTGTTTTGATATTTTCCTCTTTACCAACCCGCCTGGCTGAGTCGGTGAAACAGGCCCAGGTATTCAGAGCTTCCTCCTGCAGGGCTCTGCCATAAGAATAAGATAATTGCCAGGGACCTCCAATTTTGTTTATAGCAGCCAGGTTTTCTGTTGCCTGATCTGGAGTTTGGCCTCCAGACAGGAAAACTATACCAGGAACCTCAAAAGGCACTACTTTCTTAAAAGTTTCAACAGTGGCTTGAGCTATTTCTTCTGCTAAAGCTTGGGTTGCTGCTTCCTTGCCTGAAATTACCATATTTGGCTTAAGCAACATACCTTCCAGTAATACTTTATATAACTTTAATTGTTCAAAAACTATTTTTAAAGTTTGCTCTGTAACCTCTTGACACCTTGCTGGATCATGCCCTCCATCCATTAATACTTCTGGTTCTACAATTGGAACAATATCCTGTTCTTGACATAAAGCAGCATATCTGGCAAGAGCATGGGCATTGGCTAAAATAGCAGCCTCAGTTGGGATCCCCTCTCCAATAGCTATCACTGCTCTCCATTTGGCAAACTTAGCTCCTAAATTTTTATATTCAGTTAATCTATCCCGGAGTTCATCTAATCCTTCTGTAACTTTTTCTCTCTCAAAATTAGGCAGCCTCCATGCCCCTTTATCTACTTTAATACCAGGAAGTATTCCCTTACTTTCCAAATATTGTGGCACAGATTTCCCTTCTATAGATTGCCTGATGGTTTCCTCATATAAAATCACCCCAGAAATATATTGTTCTATGCCTGAAGTAGTAAAAAGCATGGACCTGTAAGCTAAATTAGTTTCAGGAGTAGAGGTTAAACCAATCTTGTCAAACCTTTTTTGAATCGTTTTAGAAGACTCATCAGCAGCCAGTATACCCTTGCCGGGCGCTACTAATTTTTTTGCAGTATCTATTAATATAGTCTGATTCATTTTTGGCTAGAATCATGAATTAAGAATTATGAATTATGGTTTAAAACCTTGATTCATGATTCATGCTTCATAATTCAAATTATCAATGGTGCAACCGCTTCTCTATCTTCACACCATCCTTATCTACTGTCAAGGTAGAAAACCGGGGGAGATCAAACCATCTGTCATTTCCGGTGATAGCAGAAATTGAGACTAAACAATCTTCTTTTTTACCTGCTACTAAATCATCTATTTTCCAAGCTTTTTGATATTGTTTTGTTATTGCCACATCAGCAGACCAACCCTTGCCTTCCCCTACTGCCCCCAAGGCCTTAGCTGCCACAGCTGCCAGCACTCCTTCTTCAAACCCACCAATCCCCATTACCAGATGAGTACCTTTTTTATGTTTTTTAGGAGACATGCAGGATAAAATAGAAGGTAGAAAATCTCCAGCTTTAATTAAAATTAAATTCACCCCAAATTTTTGACAAGCATTAATTAAATGAGCATTCCTATCCCTATCCATCATCACCACATTTATCTCAAAGGGCTTAACTTTAAAAGTTTCTGCTACTTCTGCTAAGTTTTCTTCTGCTGGGTTATCTATAGAGATCTTACCTGCAAGTTCTGGGGGGGCAAATAATTTATCCATATAATCAATATCTTTGGGTGTCCCTAATAAGCCTTTATAAGATCCTACTGCTATTACAGATACAGCTCCTGGAATATTTAATTTAGCGGCTTTAGAACCTTCCACCACATCATTAACCATATCTAGTTTCTTCTTTCCAGAGCCAAAAGTGCCTTCAAGGGTAGGCAAGGCTTCTCCGTATTGATGGATATGCTTTCTGCCCTCAGAACCTACTACTTCCAAAACAAAAGGGATATCAGTTAGAGCTGTAAACATAGCATCTACCCCTGTCTGATCAATCAGTTTTTCCCTTATCTTTGATTCTTCTTCTGTTAATAAATCCTGAGGGGTAAAACCTTTTTCTTCAATTAACCTCCAAACAGAAATAGCAGTAAGCTCAGTGGCCCGGGTAATGTAGTCTTTCACCTTAAACATAAAGAGGCTATTCAAAATTACTCTTTATAAAACAGTTTATCACAGTTTATCAAATTACAGCTCTTATCTGTATAATTACTTTAAGTTTTTGTTTACTAACTCTAAAATTTCCTTTTTAAATCTTTCTTTAGAAAACTTTTCTGCATTTTTCTGACAATCCTGGGGATTAAACTTTAAGGGATCAAACTTTTGCAAAGCTTCTGTTAAAGCTTCAACTGTAACTTGGCCCGGGCCACCATATAATAGCCCCGTTTTATTGTTTACTACTGTTTCTAAAAACCCTCCTGAGGCAGGGGCAATCACCGGAATACCCACAGCCTGGGCTTCTATAGAGGTAATCCCAAAATCCTCATCTTCTGAGGCTACTATTAAAGCCTTAGCATTAGCTAATAACTTCATCCTTTCTTCATCAGATACCCAACCGAGAAAGGTTGTAGATTGTAGGTTGTAGGTTGTAGCAAGCTTTTTAAGATTTTCTAATTCAGGACCAGTGCCAGCTATCTTCAGGGGTAATCCTAATTTACCATAAACCTCTACTACCACCTCTACCCCCTTTCCTCTTACAAGCCTACTTAAAACAAGGTAATAGTCTTCTGTCTTCTGTCTTCTGTCTACCGCTTTTATGCGGTAGTCGGTAGCCGGTAGTCTGAATGCTGGAATATCAACAGGTGGATAAATTACCACACAGTCTCTTCTATAGAACTTTTTAATCCTGTTTTGGACATTTTTAGAATTTGCTATTAAAATATCCGGCCGCTGACTAACTTCAAAGTCATAAATTCTCATAATATGATTAATCAGCTCTCCTCCAAGCCTGGTCCACCAATGTTTTTTATAGTTAAAAGAGGTCACATAACCATATAAAAACCTGGGAGGAGTATGGATATAACTTATGTGCAAAGTTCCTGGTTTAGTAATAACTGATTTGGCTAAATGTGTGGCAGATGAGGAGGAAATTACCAGATCATATTCAGATAAATCAAAACTTTCAAACATCACCGGACCAAACAGCCTAAAAGGAGATAATAATTTGTTGGCAAAAGGGAATTTTTGGAACCAGGAGGGTTTGATATCCCAACCAGCAAACCTTTTTCTATTTTCTCCCAAACTCTCAGAATTATAGTAGGCAGTATAAACAGGGGCATCAGGAAAAATCTCATGCAAAGCCTCCAAAACCCTTTCTGCCCCCCCATATTCCCTTAAATAATCATGTACTAAAGCAACTTTCATAAATAGTGATTAGTCGCAAGAGACTAATGTTCCTTGACTCTTGTCACTTGTCACCAGACACTTGTTACTACATCTATCAACTCTTCAAATGATAACTTCGTTGGTTTGGAATCTGGGGCGGAGGAAGAACCACAAATTACCATATGATGGGATTGATGTAAAAACCAAGAAGCTTCTGAGTCCAGTTCCTTTACCTTTTGATAAATTGGTTCTAAATCTACCTCTGGCCCAAAATATTGGACTGAAGGATATTTTGGATCATACATTAAAAATAATTTACCTTCCTGTTCCCTGCAAAACTCCCTGTCTACTGTTTCAGAACTAACAGCAAATGATTTACCAAACTTGGATTCAAACTCTACTCTCTTGCTCCAATCTAAAATAGATTGTTCTTTTTTAATCAGCACTTTTAGGATTCTATCTAAAATCTCACTGCCTAATTCTACTGATTTAGTAGAACTTTCTGAAGAATTATCTTTACTCCTGATAAAAGATTGAACAGAAAAAGCATCAAACTCACTATTTGGAGCCTGGCCTGTATCTACCAGGTTATTCCACTCCATTAGCTTTTCTAAAGCCTTTTTTGTTAAAGGATCAACAGGGATTAAGCCCTGTTCTTTTAAATATTCAAAAACCAAAGAACCTGCAGAGGTTTTTAATCCTTCTTTATGCTCGTCAAACTGGCCTCCACCAGTGCCTACAAAAACTTGATCCGGGCTGGCTTCTGAAGCAGCTTCGCGGGAAGCAGAGATAAACTCTACCCCAGCATCTTTAAAATCCGGATGGTATTTTTTAAACAGCCAAATAGCTGCTATATCATCCAAGTGAGGGTTGATATGAGTAATGAGAGTTTTCATCGTTTATAAAAGTGACAAGTACAGGAGTAACAAGTTATTATATTAACTGGTTGCTTGTTACCTTTACTGTACTAATTACTATTCTACCATGCTGATGCTCAAAAAACTGGCTTTTGCCCCAATTTTCTTACTAATCTTTACCTTGGCAATCTCTCAGTTAATCCCTATCACCAAATCCTATGACTTCATCTTCTCTGTATCCTTTAATACTTTAATAAACTTAGTTATTGTTTCTAGCCTCGTTTCTCTGTTCAGTTTACTATTTGTGCTATTTGCCACTTTAGCTGACGATTGGAGGATTATTTTACCTATAGGAACAATCAGTGCTCTAATCCCTATGTTGTTTATAGAGCCTGCTTTGGGTTTAGTTTTCGCTAATGGAGAAGTAATCAAAAACTCCCCATCTTTATTAAAAATGAGACACTTTGCAAAATGACTGAGGAACGAGCACCTGAAATCTGGTGGGAATTTGTTAAAAAAGTACCACACAAAGGTTTCTATGAAAAATATTCTGATTCAGTCTATGCTTTAGCCGAAAATGCAGCTGCTCTAAGAACAGCAGCCGACGATAATGAAAAGGCATTATTATTATTATTATTATTATGGATAGATTCCCCTTCTCATAAAAAGCAGCTCCAAGCTAACTGGAAATATTCTTGTGTATCTTGCTCTAAATCAGCTTGCTCGCAAATTTTTAGTAATTTTTAAAGTTTAAACTAATTCACCCTTTCCTAAATTTATTCTACGTATCCAGATGGTATAAGTCCCTAAATTTATAATAAAAGCTTTGGCAGCCTTGGATTTAAGTAAATTATTTTCGGACTTTTAACGAGTAGCTGATTGTCATCTGCGGATACCGCCCCTCCCAGCTGCCTTAAAGCATCCTCAATAGTAAATCCTAATCCTGCCAAATCTGCTAAAACTGCAAGATCATTATCTAACTTCTCTGCTTGCAAATCAAGCTCAGTTATACCTAAATCATCATCCTTCGGTTCAAATTCCTCATCAGTAATTATACCTTCACCTTGATTTCCTCCATAGGAATATAATTCCAAGTTCCTTCTATGCTCATTTAAATTCCAACCTAACCTGTTTGAAGATAACGCCTGGGTTACCATCATATTCTCACTACTTGGACGGTCATCCATCAGCCAGATATCGCCTTTATCTTCTGTAACAGTGCTTTCTAATAATGGTTTATAAATTGTCCAATCAGCGCTTAAATGGGTTACCACCTCCGGGTATCTTGCGCGGATAAAATATTTAAAAATAACAGACCAATCTGCCCTTCTGATTGCTTCCTCCACCAGATGTCTCTCGTTAAATTCGGCGCTTGCTCTTAATGCAGTTTTACACCAGTCTTCCACAAAACTAACCAATTCATTTCTCCGTTTCAGCTCCACATCTGTTAACTCTGTTTCCTTTCTGATTTGATCTTCAAAATCAAGGGAAGATTGTAAATAAATACTAAAATCACCGCCCGGGTAAACTGATTCTAAGACAGACAGCCCTCCTAATAAGATAATTTGGCGTACTGCAGATTGATTATTAGAAGGCAACTGTTCCAACAACTCCTGCGCCCCGCTGCTGTTGGCGATGGTATTTATATAAACACCTTTAAGGCCGATCCTTTTTGCCCAGCTGCATAAAAATTCAAAACCTGCTCTGATTTCTTCTTTTGCCAGCTCTTCATCCTTTATGCCCTTAAAAGTCTCAAAAGAGTCTACTACCAATACTGGCTGTCCGTCTGCAAGACTTAAGAAAAAACTTGTTTTTGCAGCGCTGCTGACTAAAGTGTTAAATCCAGGGTGTCCCAGCCAGGCAGGAAGCGTCCAGCCATTAAATCCGATATCTAAATAAAATGCAGTGCAATCAGCTGCTCTATCACCTAAATAAAGGTCATCGCGGGTCCTGCTTATTAAGCAAAAACGAGAATCAATTTTATCTTGATCAAACTCTGATTCTAAAAATCGGGCAAGTCTGTCTTTGGCTAATGCTTTTTGGTTATAGAAAGATTCCAGAGATTGAATGATGCCTTGATCTGATAAAGCTTTCTCTGCTTCTTGTATGGTATTTATATCCCACTTAATCCCTGCCTCTATTAAAAGGCTTTTAACAGACCTTATAGTATATCTTTGGGCTTTGGAAGATAATCCGGTGGCATCTTTGATAAGCAGATCAAGCCTTTGCATTACCTCCTGAACACTAGTTACCCTGCCTGAGGATAATTCTGATTTAACCTCAAATAAAATAGCAGTTACTTCGTCTGCTATTACCCGCGCCTGTTGAGGAGTAATATCTAATATTGAAACACCCAAGCGGGATTGGAAAAGGGATTTTATGAGGGCCAGAGAGGGAATATTTGCACCTTCTGTCAGCAATTGCTGAAGCCTGGTAAATTTTCCCTGCAATTTATCTGGATCCCTCAAGTTCCAATAGCGCTCGAGTTCCACACCGCAATCTATGCAAAGTTGTCTGAATTGCTGGCTGCGTTCCCATAAAGTTAGTTTAAAGCTGCCATTTTCCCCAACAGTTCCTAAATAGAAATCTAACATCCTTTGCTGACCCTCTGACAAAGTTGGTTGTTCGCGATCCCTTTGCGGTTGATTAACAGCTTGCTGTTCCGATGGCGGGTACTTTGCCTTCAGGGCATCAAGCTGTTGATTAATATATTGTCTATCATCAACAGGACCACAAGAAAGATAAATAGCATTCCATCCTTTTGTAATAGCGCTTTGCTCAATAGGTGATGTTACATATGGAGCCATAAATCTTCCTACTTCCAGAAGTGCGGCCAGGCCACCATAAACGTCGGCCTTTTTGGTTTCTGGCTGACCGAGAATAATTATGTAAGCAGATAATAACTGCTTGGTGATTCTTAGATAATTCAATCCAGAAAGCATCTCAAGCGCCGTATCTCTTATATCTTGGGCGTTTTTTACAGCATCAGAAATATTCAAACAACCTAATAGTTTTATACCCAAATTGATTTGTGATGGCAAAGACAACGTTACTAAGTCTTGTTTCCATCTCGTTATCTGCTCCTTGTAGGTTCTCCTGTCAACCGACGGTGAACACATTTCCCGTAAAGCTAAGATTGATTGACCGGCATCATCACCGAAGGGTAATTTCTCTGGCATAAGATGCTATAGGATACCATAATTAATTTCTAAAGTCAACTTTTTAGCACCCTTGTTTCTTACATGTTAAAAGTTTTCTGCTGGTTTCCCTGATAGCTATTTTAGGCAAGCTACTTTCATTCCTCTTTAGATACTCTGATACTCTACTCTAGTGATTCTTAATTAAGCTTCTTAAAACCCAGGAGATAGCTTTGGTAATTAAAACATCTTTTTCTGCTTTTAATTTATCAATATTCTCAAAAGCTAAATCAGCCATTTTTTTTCAGAACCATCCCTGAAAGTCTTCTTTTAAAATTTCTTGACAATACCTATTCATACTTTAAAGGCTGCATTTCTCCCCAATTAGGACCTGTTTTTAGATCTACTGCCACAGGCACAGATAGTTTTAAGGCATTTTCCATTTTTTCTTTAACCATTTTAGCTGTTTCTTTTACAGATCTTGGATCACATTCAAATAAAAGCTCATCATGAACTTGGAGGATCATCTGACATGAAGGTGAAAGATTGCCACGGAACGCACCATGCTGGTGCATCCCTCGCAATGACAAGTCAATTTCTACCATGGCTTTTTTAATCATATCTGCTGCGCTGCCCTGGACAGGATGATTGATGGCTGCCCGCTCTCCTGCTGCTTTAATAGCATGATTGGCAGCTTTAAGCTCTGGAATATATCTTTTTCTGCCCCAAAGACTTTCTACATAGCCATTTTCATACCCAAAGGCCAAGGTTTTTTCCATCCATTCCCTGACTTTTGGAAATTGTCCAAAGTATTCAGCAATATACTGACGGGCTACCTCATACTCCACTCCTAATTGCCTTGATAAGGCACGAGGGCCTTGGCCATAAAGAGTGGCAAAATTCATGGTCTTGCCTACCATCCTTTGTTGTTTGGACACTGTATCAATTGGTACTTGGAAAACTTTACTGGCAGTGGCTGCATGGATATCCAACCCTTGCTCAAAAGCCTTGATTAAACCAGGATCCTCTGCCAGATGAGCCATAATTCTAAGTTCTATTTGTGAATAATCTGCTCCCAGCAAGATTTTACCCTTAGGAGCAATAAAGGCTTTTCTGATCTCCCCTCCCATTTCTCCTTTTATAGGTATGTTTTGTACGTTCGGGTCTCTAGAGGAAAGCCTGCCTGTGGCAGCTCCTTCTACATTAAAGGTGGAGTGAATTCTATTATCTTTATCTGCATACCTTGGTAAAGCATCAACATAAGTGGAAACCAGTTTAAAAAGCTGCCTGTATTCTAATAATAACTGTATTGCCGGATGAGCAGGAGATAGTTCACGCAAAGTATCCTCATCAGTAGAACGTCCTGTTTTTGTTTTCCTGATAACAGGTAATTTTAGCTCATCAAACAGCACTACTTGAAGCTGCTTTGGACTGTTCAGGTTAAACTCATGCCCTACTTTAGAGTAAATATCTTTCTCAATATCAACCAATCTATCCTTAAGCTGCTTGCCAAACTTATTTAAAAAGCGTAAATCTATCATTACTCCAGCTGCTGACATTTTCTGCAAAACCACTTCTACTTCTTTATCCAAATCAGACGTCTTGTCATTCTGAGAAATCTTCGACGAAGAATCTTCCATGATATGGGAAGATCCCTCACCCTTCGGGTTCGGGATGACAAAAAAGGAAGGGTTCAGGATGACAGAGGAAGAGTGGCTTGCAAGAGCAGAACCACCAGGCACTCTAGATATTAAGCTCTTAAACTCCAGCTCTTCAAAAAGCTTAACCACCTTCTCCCTGTCAAAATCATGGACTACACATTTTTCCAAATCTAACTTAATAGGAGCATCCAAATCCAAAGTAGCAAGCTTCTTACTCATCACAGCCCCCTCTGCTCCTTCAGATAGTAACATCTGTGTCCTGTCTGGCAAAGTCTTTAGATTCTCAGGTTTGTAGATTTCCTCAATAGTATTAAACTGATGGATTAATTTGGTGGCTGTTACCTCCCCTATCCCAGCTACTCCAGGAATATTATCTGAAGCATCTCCTGCCAGACCTTTATAATCCACCAGTTGCTTGGGGAAAAATCCATACTTGGCCACAAACTCCTCTTCCCCATAAAGTCCTACATCTGAGAGGGTTTTTTTAGGCATAAAAACTTTAGTTTTTTTATCAATAAGCTGCATGATGTCCCTGTCTCCTGTGACCACTATTACCTCTAAATCCGGTTCTTTTTTTGCTTGTATGGCCAAGGTGCCAATTAAATCATCTGCCTCATAACCTGCTAAGCTAAATTCAGGAATATTAAAAGCATGGACTATTTCATGTACCCTTTTATATTGATTGGACAAACCATCATCAGCAGGGCCCCGGGTTGCTTTATATTGAGTATAGGCTTGATGCCTAAAAGTAGGGCCTTTCTCATCCCAGGTCATAGCCAAATACTCAGGATGAAGCTCAGAAATCACCTTTAAAATCATTGAGGAAAATCCATACACAGCATTAACTAACTCCCCTTGTGAGGTGGTAAAAGGAGGGGTGGCATGATAAGCCCTATGAAGCAAAGCATTTCCATCTACAAGCACTAATCTTTTCATGGTGAAATTGTAGCATAAAAGTATTAAGCTGCTTTTGGCGGGGCAAATCTTTCAGGGATTTCAGGCAACCTATCACCATCAACTACTAACTCTTCATTTCCTCTCTTAATAATACTAATAAAATCTCTCCATACCTGTTTACCCTGTTCTCCTGCTCGGGCAAGGCTATCACCAACAAATATATTCCCAATTCCTAACCTATTGAAAGCTTGCATTGATTGGTTTAATCGCCTCTTTTTATTAGAATCTAAGGGTATTTCATTATCTACAATATGGATACCATCAAGAATCAGTCCATATGCGCCTTGGCAAGGTAACACTCTATGAGCAGACACTGAAGTAGCGCCTTTATACATATCTGTATTAGTCCGGCTTGCCCATAACCGAGACAATGGCATCTGGTTAATAAAATTGCCCAAGTTTTGTAAAGCACTATCAGGTGATATTCTCATACCCTCAAATAAGCCTACACTCTCCATTACTGAAGCGCCACAACCAATTATTTCAATTTCTTTACCCAACTCATCACGGACACGTTGTCTAAATTCTTCAAAATATTGCCTGTAATATTGAACAGAGGTTTTATCTTTATTCCGCAACTCACCAGTAAATGGGGCTGCTAAAAAGTCTGCTTTAAAAACTTCAAAACCCATTTTGGCAAGATCTAACAGTTTATCGATTGAATATGCCCTAAACTCAGGAACTGAAACATCAAATTGAAAAGAATTCTCAAGTAATTTTAAAGGTTGTGGCAACGGTGTCTTCATTGGTTTACCATGTTCATCTTGCATAAACCATTCTCTGGGTAAATTGCCTGTACCTCCTTTTCTCTTAAAAGGCGCTACCCAAATGCCAGGTTTTATTCCTGCTTGTTTCATTTGTTGCGCTAAACCCCCCAGATCAGGAAATTTATCTTGATCAACTGTTAAACTACCACTAACTGTTTCCCACCCATCATCAATAACATAAGTATCATATATTCCCCCACCTGCTTTAATTTCTTGTTGTATATCTTTTTGAGTAACTGCGGGACCATAAGCTGCCCAAGAAAAACCAATCACTCTATCCTTCATAAGAGGAACATTCCCTCTTAGTCTTGATAATTCTCCAGAAAAAACCATCATTAAATCTGCATAACGGTCAACATGCCCTAGAAAAACCTTAAATGTTACCGGCCTTTGAGAGTTAACCCCTTCCAGATTTTTTCTAACTGACACAATAATTTGATCACCTTCTTGTCTATATCTGATATCTTCCAAGCTATCAAAACTGGGAATAACTCCTAAAACAGTATTATCTCCACCTTTAAGATCTCTAAACCCTACCCAGCCATAACTCCTTCCTTCATCCGGAGGAATTTTTTCTCCTCCTGGGCCTGGTTCAAAATATGGAACTGTCTTGCCACCCAAGGATTTTTTATAAAGCTTCCTGCCAATTAATTTTTCTGCCGGTAGTATAGCTGGAGCTGCTGCTACAGAAGTTGACCATGATTGCCAACCGCTGGTTAAAACATCACATTTACCAGGATTGCTAATCCTAAATTCTAATAATGCTTGCTCCTCCCCTGAGTTTGCTTCTATTGTAGCCTCAAAAACTTGACCTATTTGCTGGCCTTCTTTGGTTAAAACTGATCTGAGGGTGGGATTAATATTAGTTACTCTTATACCTGCAGCAGAGTCTATTATAAAAGCTCCAACAGGCATAACCCATCTTTCAGGATTACTCTGTGTTTCATATGCATCTGATGGGTTATTTTGTTCCACCATAGTAATAATTATACTCTACCAGTTTTTATACATCTGACAGGGAGATAATTTTTAATTTTAGTAATTATACTAATTTTAAGTCATCCGGTATAAAAGAGAGCCTTTGGCTTATGAAGGCAAACCATTTTTTTAGCGTTTCTTCCTCAGGGAAAGGACCCTTAATATTGAAACGATAGTAAGTAGCGCGTCCCTTCTCACGCCTGATAACAATATCTTCTTCAACAGCTTTTTGCAAGTAATTAACAAACGTTTGTCTGGCAGTTTTGCCCCTGCTGTATTTAAAGAGATTTTTAAACTGTATTTGGGACCGTTTTACCAGCGGTCTTAAAATTGATTTTATTTGACTGTCTATATCCTGTTTTAACAAAAATTCATGGCGCTTTGCTTCCAGGCTTGTTTTAATAACTGAGACCATAGACAGAACTAATGCCTCTTGGACAAAAGCAACAAAATGATTTAAATTCCTTCTTTCCAGCGAGTATAGAAGATACTTGTAATAACGCACTTTTTGCTTATGGTAATAATACGAAGTGCTGTACAAATTCTTCTGATTCAAACCAAGATTGCGGAAAAATAAGTGCTCTAAGATCCTACAGACTCTTTTATTGCCGTTATGGAATGGGTGCAGCGCATACAAAGCAGTATGAAAAAGCGCGACTCCAGTCATAGTTTGATTTTGCTTGATCCAACTAACCAGCTCTATGATTCCTTTTTCAATATCTTTATATGGAGCTGGTGTATATGTTCCTACTTTGACAGTATCATTATCCCGAAAGTTTCCTGCTTTATACACAGTAAAATCCGGCAGGAATTTAGCAAATATATCGAGCCCTGCTGTTAAATTTTTGTGAAGTTCCCGCAGCAAAATAGGGGTTAAGTCATTAATTTTTATTGGTGATTTATTTAAACTCCGGAAAGTCCTGGCAATATTAAAAAACTCCAGTTTTTCATAGTCTTTCCTGGTCAACTTCTGCTTTGTTTTTAATTTAGCAGTGATAAAAGTGTATCCTTTATCAGCTACAATTACACTATAGACATCCTGCGCTTCCTGCAATGTTAGAGAAGAATTTTCTGCTTTTGAGATGGCAAAAGAAGCAAGCAGCTCATTTTTGCTGATCAGATTCTTCTCTATGTCAGGATTTAAAAATACCTGCTCATATTCTGACAGCTGAACATCAATCCTACTGAGCTCCTCATCAGTAAAAGGCAATAATTCCTGTTTAAAGATAAATTGAGACAGGAATGTATGAGTAAACGGTTTTAATGTTGTTAAGTTATTCATAGGATCAGTCTAAAACCAGTCTAGTAATTAGTCTAGATAGATTGTAATAAAAAGTCTTAAGCAAGTCAAATAGTAGACACGTACTAGTTCAGGAGTTGCCAAAGGAAATGTCATTCCGAACACATTCGTTACACTCAGTGTAAACTCCGTGAGGAATCTTCCCATATCATAGAAGATCCTTCGCTCTGGGAGTCATTTAGACTCCCGTTCGCACTTCGTGCAGAACTGCTCAGGATGACAGTTTACTGGGGAACTTTGAATAGTTACAAATACTTAAAAAGGATCTTGGCAAAATTTAAGTACTCCGGGTAACCATTTTGGGCCATATAATACCACCACTCTACTCCCCAAAGGTAAATTTCATCAAAACCGGTTGTATATACAAAGGAATTGTAGCAGATTAGGCCAAATCTGACAGGGAGATAATTTTTAACTGTTTAAACGACTTTAATCTATGATCGTTAGTAATAAAAGCCTGAGTTTTGGCAATTAAGGCTGTAGCGAGCTGAATTGCATCCAATAGTCTAAAACCATATTCCCTTCTGATTTCCGCGCTCTTTATGGCAATACTTTCATCAAGTCCATAAATTTCGAGATTTGGTACGGATAAAAACAGTTTCTTTGTCTCTCTAACTGCCTGACCGGTTAATTTAGGAGACGACAATAACTCCGCCAGGGATGTGATATTTGTAACGGCCTTGAGTTGATTTTGAGAAAGGCCTTCAAATATTGCTTTCGCTTTTTGCCCCAATTCAACATTGTTTTCAAAAAAATATATGAAGACATTAGTATCTAGAGCAAATTGCTTAATTTTACGTTTCCGGTTCATCTCTAATTTTCTCAACCTCTTCAATCATGTTAATTCCTTGCCAATATTTTTTCAGCGCCCCAAAATTCCGCTCTGCCCAATTCTTAGGAGCAGCAACCAGTATAATTACACCTTCCTGATCTGTATCTACATATAACTTATCCCCTGGTTTAATTTCCAACTCCTGCCGTACTTGCTTTGGTATAACTATTTGATATTTACTGCCAATTGTAGCGTAATGTGCCTTTTTAGTTTTCCTTCTAGATTTTATTGCTGAGTACTTCGTCTCAATGTCCGTGGAAAATATAGCTTGTTGCATAGTATGACGATTTTACTAAATTCCGTCATACCTGTCAATTATTAAAAAGAGTCTTGGCGTATTCCAGATACTGGGAATAACCATTTTGGGCCATATAATACCACCACTCTACTCCCCAAAGGTAAATTTCATCAAAACCGGTTTTTTTAGCAAACTCAATATCATCCTTAAAATTTTGTAGTGAAAATAATTTCAACTGCTCTGTTAAAGGAGTATCTATAACTGCTTTCTGCGCCCAGGGCTCTGCCTGAAGCTCTGCAATAATAGTTTTTTCATTATTTTGGGCAAAGATATTCCTGGTTAAAAATGACCTGACATTATAAAAATAGGGTAGGATTGGATAGGATTTATAGCCCAGCAGCGGATCATAAGCCTTGCGGTAAACACTGATGCCAAAAATCTCTGACAGCCTCATTGGGGTAGCCCAGGAACCAAATTCTCCAGAATCAGTAATAATAATTGGCCTTTGATCTAATTTTTTAACCAATTCTACCTCCGACTTTAAGAAATTTTTATCTGGTTTATCACAAGCTTCTCCAAAAAAAGAAAACAGTGGCTCATTTTCTACCTGCCAGGAAGCAATGGAAGAGTGATTTTTATACCTTTCTACAGTTTTTTTGACAAACCCTAAGACCTTTTGCTGTCTTTTTTTGACCGTTAAAGATTTTGCCCAGGCTGGAATATGGCATTCTGGCCATCGTGGCTGCCTTATACCTAAAGTTAAAATTACTTTCACTCCTCTTTTATCTGCCTGATCTAACATAAAATCACTTTCAGAAAAATCAAATTCTCCAGATTTTGATTCCACAAAATCCCAGTAAGCAGGAATCCTCAAGTTTTTTACTTTAAGATCATCCAGTATCTGCAAGTAGGTTTTTTGCCAGTCTAAGTTTAGATATTTTGCATACCGGGGGGAAAAAGTCACTCCATATTTGACAGCAGGATAAGGGTAAGTATTTTCAAAAATAATACTAGCTAAAACAATAACCAGCAGCAAAACTCCAAAGCCTTTTAGAAACTTCCCCATATAACCAATATAACAGAAATGGATCAAACTGGACTTTTCATGAGATAATAAACTGTTGATGAAAATTGCATATTTTACAGATACATTCCTGCCCCAGGTAAATGGGATTGCCACAGCCTTAGCAAACCAAGCTGCTCAGCTAGGCAAGCAAGGCCACAGCGTTTTAATCTTTACCCCTAAATTAGACGGTATCCCAAGGGAAAAGTTTAAAGCTGAAAATGTCCAGGTAATACATCTTCCTACAGTGCCTGCGCTGCTATACCCTGAATTTAAATTAGGGGTATTTGGCCTGCCTAAGGTAATAAAGTATTTAGCAAAATTTGACCCGGATATAATTCATCTTCACTCGCCTTTAACAGTAGGTATGGATGCTGTTACAGCTGCAAAGATTTTTAAAAAACCCTTAGTTGGTACTATTCATGTGTATTTAACTGATTCTTCTTACCTGCGCTGGCTCAAATACAGGCTTGCTGTAAAGGTAGTAGACAAAGTTGTGGAACGTTACTTAAATTTTCTCTTTAGCCAATGCGACCTGGTACTTGCTCCTTCAAAAATGCTGGTAAAAGAACTTACCCAAACAGGTTTTAAAAAAACAGTCCATTACTTACCAAACGGAGTAATCTTAAGTCAATATAAAAGTTTATCTTTGCAGGATCAAAAAAGTATTAAGAAAAAATATGGCCTAAAAGACAAGATTGTATTGCATTTTGGCAGATTATCACCGGAAAAAAATGTTGATTTGCTGATAAAATCTTTCTCTCTTTTGGCAAAAAAACATCCAGATGTCAGCTTGCTTATAATCGGTGACGGACCAGCTAAGAAAAGCCTTGTTAAACTCACTAAAAGATTAAAGCTAGATAACCAAGTAGTATTTACTGGTTTTATAGATCATCAAAAACTAATCTCTTCTGGAATTTTGACCTTAGGCAATCTTTTTGCTACAGCCAGCACTATGGAAAATAACCCCATGGCAGTACTTGAAGCTGAAATGCATGGCTTACCTATTGTTGGAGTAAAACAAGCAGGACTGGTAGAACTTATCTCTTCGAATGGCTTTTTAGCTGAGGCAGGGGATATTAAAGAAATGGCTGAAAAGATGGAAAAAATATTATATAACCAAACACTGGCTGATTCTATGCAGAAAAAATCCCTTGAGGCAATAAAACCCTATGCTATTGATAAAGTTGCAGATACGCTTTTAGGCTTTTACCACAAATTAAAACTAGAGACGGATCAAACTTAACTTTGTTAAACAATCTTTTGCCCTTTTTTCAAAAACAGCTTTTTCCACCCCATTTAAAGCTGAAGAAGATGCTTCCCTGGCTAATAAATTACACCCTAATATGTTTGAATCTACCACTCTTTGAGCAAGAGGATACTTATTAAGAGCAGACAGATTACTGGCCAGCTGATAATTCCATTCAGATAACCTATAAATAGTGGTCCTTATTGATCTTATAGCTGAAGGATTTGAGACTTGGCTGTATATTTTTTGCAAAACACTCATATGCTGAGTTACTGACTCAACGATTTGAACTGCCACAATTTGGTCTTTAGCACTTGCCAATTTATTTAGCTCCTGCAAGTGTGACAAATATCTAGCCAGAGTTGGCTCAATCAAATCTTCATTAGGGGTATTTACCAAACTATTAACTTCTCTAACCCTGCGGGTAGCAAATTCTATTTGACGGTAAACCTGAATATGGGTGGTGCCTGCCAGTTTTAATTCTAAAATTTCCCTGACTGATTTTAAAAAATATAAAGGAGAGGCAGGATCTATTTTGGCCTTTTCTAAAGTATTTGCTTGAGCAAAAACAGGAGCAGGAAAGGTCAAAAGTAAAAAGGCAAAAGTAAAAATTGAAAATTTCTTCACTTCCCTATTCTATCCTTTTAACTCATTTTGGGCAACAATTTTGGCATAGACTCCATTTTTAGACAATAACTGAGGATGCGTACCTCTTTCCACGATTCTACCTTTTTCCATCACTAAAATCTGATCAGCATTTTTAACTGTTGATAACCTATGAGCAATAATTACCTTAGTAAAAGAACGTTCATTAGATAAGCTTTTTAAGGCTTGTTGAATTAAACTCTCTGAATGAATATCCAAATGGGAAGTTGGTTCATCCATAATCAGGATTTTTGGCTGGGTAAATAAAGACCGGGCAATGGCCAGCCTTTGCCTTTGTCCTCCAGATAATTTTACCCCCCGTTCGCCAATTTGGGTTTGGTATCCATCAGGCAATTCAGCAATAAATTCCTCAGCATTGGCTAGTCTAGCTGCTTGAACCACCCATTCTTTCACCTCTGCAAAATCAGCTTTACCTGCTCCATAGGAAATAATTTCCCAAACTTTCCTATTTTGGACTGGAGAATCTTGGAATACCACTGAAGTTTGGCTCCGGTAAGTATCTAAGTCCAAATCTTTTAAGTCATATTTCCCATCAATAATGATACTGCCACTTTGTGGATCATAGTAGCGGCTTAACAGTTTAGCAATGGTAGTTTTGCCAGAACCAGACTTACCCACCAAAGCTGTAAAAGAACCTGCTGGAACAGTAAAACCAATATTTTTTAAGACTTTTTTTCTATTGTAGGCAAAAGTCACGTGTTTAAAACTGATCTGGCCAATAATGTTTGTGACTATGGCATTTGGATTGTTAATAATGGTGGGCTTTTGCGAAAGCAAAGAAATTACCCGGTCGACTGGTTCAGAAGCATCTATAGCCCGCTCATAGATCCAGCCCAACTGAAAAATATTAGAATAAGCTCTTTCAGTTAAAGAGATTAAAAAGACCAGGCTTCCCACTGTCAGTAATCCTAACCTGATTTCATAAATACCAATGATTAACAGCACAGCATACATAAATTCAATGCTTAAACTGCGCAAGAACCCATTAATCATATGTAGCTTAAACTCTTTAATAGAAAAGGCTTTGATACTATCCCAAATTGAGGAAAAAGCTTTAGCTTCACGCTCTTCTTGGGCAAAAGCTTTCACTACTGTGATATTGGTTAAGGTGTCACCAATCTCCCCAGATGAAGCTTCATAAGCATTATGACGCTGGGTCCTAAACTTTTGGGTATTTTGATAAGTTTTAAACATATTAATAATAAACGGAATCAGGGATACAGCAAAGACTAACCCAAAAATCCAGTTAACAAAAATCATGAGGATAGCGCTAACCACCAGCTGAATTACCACTGGCTGAAAACTCCAACCATAGGTGGCCAAAAGGTCAATTAACTTATCCCTGCCTTTATTGACAATATTGATTTTATTGCCGGTATTTTCCCTCTCATGGTAATCCAAAGAAAGCTGCAACAATTTATTAAAAGTTTGCCTGGATACATATTGTTCAGACTTCCATAGCAGCCTCACTAATACAATATCTATCAGGTAATCAATCACCAAAGACAAAACCCTAATGCCGATTAAACCCCCTACTACCAAGGCTGCTGCTTTAAAAGTTAGTAAGCCCTTAGTAGAAATTAGTAAATCCAAGATTTTCCCAAACAGGTATGGGGCAATCATCCTAACTACTTGGAAAACCACAGTAATGGCCACAATAGAATAGAAGTCCCGGTGAAAGGGCTTCATCAAAAGCCATATTTTTTGTATAAAATTCATCCTCTTTTTTGATCGTAACATAGTTTCTCCTTTGGCATTAAAAAACCAGCCTACCAGCTGGTTTCCATAATTTTGAATTTTAAATTTGAATTTTAAATTTTCTTCATCTTATGTATCAAAGTTATGGAAATCCCCCTCATTACTGAGGAAATCCCAGCTAAAATATTTATACTAGGTACTTGTATTGCCATATACAGGTTACTTCTGTTGTTTTGATGTTCAGCAGATCTGGCCAATAGTAAGTTTAATCCTTTTAAATGCGGATTGTCAATTTTTGATACAATCAAATTATGATTATCTATACTAAACATGCCAAGGAAATGTTGCTAGTAAGAAGCATTGATAAGAAGTTAGTAGACAAATGTGCTGTTAATCCAGATCATGTCTTACCTGGTGATTATGAGAGAAAAATATACCTTACAGATTTTGGTGTAAATTATTTAAAGCTCGTTGTTTCAGAAGAAGGAAAGAATATTGTAATAATTACAGTACATTGGCTTGATAAAAAAAGAGTAAAAAAGTAAAATACAATTACTATGAAAATCTCTTATGATAAAAAGATAGACGCCATGTATATCTATCTGACCTCTAAAAGAAAACAGATTACTGAAACTAAAGAGCTGGATGATGGCTGGATTGCTGATTATGCAGGGGAGGAATTAGTGGGAATTGAAATTCTTGATGCCTCCAAAGTTTTGGGAGCCAAACTAGGATTCAAGCCATCCCGTTACCCCTCTGCTATTGCGCATACCATTAAGGTCAAAAAGTAACTTTAACTTTTCTTTTTGCCAACAATGCTCTCAAATTCATCAGATTCTAAAGTTTCTTTTTCTAAAAGGGCTTTAGCTACTTTATCCAATTTAACTTTGTGCTTTTTAAGTAACTCTTCTGCGCTCTTATAGCAGGCATCCGTTATCTTTTTAATTTCTGCATCCACTGCATCATGCATTTTTGGTGACATTTCTGCACTCTCTTCTCCTCTCCACATTCCAAACATCGGTCTGGGTGAAACACTGATTGGGCCTAAGGAAGACATCCCATATTGAGTTACCATTGCCCTGGCAATACTGGTGGCCACATCAATATCTGACGCAGCGCCTGTGGAGATATCTTTAAAAACCAGCTGCTCCGCGGCCTGCCCTCCCAAGGCAGCTGTTACTTGTTCAATCAGCCTGGATTTACTTTCATTTGACCTGTCTTCTGTTGGTGGAAATAAGGTATGACCACCAGACATCCCCCTTGAGACAATAGAAATCCTGTGAACCGGATCAACATTTTTGAGGTTGTGTCCAACTATAGCATGACCTGCCTCATGATAAGCTGCCAGTTTTCTGTCTCTTTCTGACTGCATTCTTTTTCTTTGAGGCCCTAGTTTTTCTTTGGTAGCTGCTTCTTCCAAATCTTTATTGTCTATGGCTGTTTTTCCCTCCCTGGCTGCCAAAATAGCTGCCTCGTTTAGCATATTAGCCAGATCTGCCCCGGAAAAACCAACTGTGCGTCTGGCTAGCTTCTCTGTTGATACATCTTTGGTAAAAGGTTTGCCTTTCATATGCAGCTTGATAATAGCTTCCCTTTCCACCAGGTCTGGCAAAGACAAAACCACTCTTCTGTCAAACCTGCCTGGCCTGATTAAAGCTGCGTCTAAAAGATCAGGACGATTCGTCGCAGCCAGAATAATTACCCTTTCATTAGGGGTAAATCCATCCATTTCCACCAAAATCTGGTTTAAAGTTTGTTCCCTTTCATCATGCCCGCCGGAAAACCCCATTCCCCTTTGCCTGCCGATTGATTCAATTTCATCAATAAAAATAATTGCCGGAGCTGCTTCCCACAAAGATCATAGACAAAACCATCATATTTTTTCTTTGTTACCTTCTTAACAATGGCTCTTTTGAATTGATTAGGATATTTGGCTTTAGGCAAGAACGGATTAGAGGTTTTACCAATAATCAAAGTCCAGAATTCATTTTCTGGTGAAGGCAACTCTACCAGAAGATCACCCTTTTTCAGATTTCTAACTTCTTTAGGAATGATTCTACCCTGGTCTCTTACAAAAACCGAATGATCGCCCGTAGTCCGAAGTTTACCTCCAAGATATTCTATTTCATAAATTTCATCAGCCCTATGCCTGTAAACTGCTGCTATATTTTTAAAGACGCTGTGTTTAAAGACTAATTGTCCTTTTTTAGTTCCCCAGAAACCATTGGTATCCTTGTCAAACCCCAGCGTTTGAAATCCTCTAATTTTTTTGACTACCCCTGCCTCGTTAGGTCGATAAAATTGATCAATAAAGTCCTGAATTGGTACCAGCTTGGTAGTTTGATCATCTTTTATAAGAATCGGGGTATCGCCAGTGACTGAGGCACCCACACCTACGAGCATTTCCATAAACTCAGAACCGGCAATGGAGTAAAAAGGCACATTAGCCTCACCTGCCACAGAACGCGACAAAAGGGTTTTACCGGTTCCCGGAGGCCCTACCAACAGGACGCCTTTTGGAGTCCTGGCGCCGATATCCTGATACTTTTTGGGGTTTTTCAGAAAATCTACTACCTCAGCCAGCTCTCTTTTAGCCTCTTCTGCCCCTGCCACATCAGTAAATTTTATCTGGGGCTGATCTTTGGTGAAAAGCCTGGCCCTGGATTGGCCAAAAGAAAAAATACCCTGGCCAGCTTCCCTGGCATTCCTAAACAGTAAAAACATCAAACCCACTAAAATTATGATTGGTAAAACCGCTGATAATATACCTAACCAGGCTTGTTGGATAGATAAGTCTTTTATTTCAATGGTGACAGTTTTAGGATCTACATCTGAAGATTTTAATATTTGATAAATTGATTCCCCTTCTTCTTTACGGGAGGTTAGTTTTTGCTCAGAACCTTTAAGCTGGGCTGTCACTTTATCACCTTCTAGGATAATCTTTTCCACCCTGCCATTTTTGACATCTGTGATAATTTGCGAGATTGGAACATCGCTTCCAGCAGTTGGAGGCTCCCCGGAAATTTGATAGAAGAAAATCAAGGCTGCTAAAGCAATTAAGATATAAACAATTAATCCTTTTATAATGGGGAAAATCTTTTTGTTAAGATTGATTTTTCTTCTACCATTAGCCATTTGGCTGAATTCTAGCATACTGAGGCTGAAATTGCGAGGTAGCTATATGGGAGCAATTATCTTTATATCCTTCATTGGAAAATCAGCTTTGTTATTAGTTTAGTCCACCAAGTTTTTTAATATTTTTATGCTCTTGTGTAGTCAGGACGCTCAATACCAAACCCTGTCTTTCCTTATCACAAACAGCAACTTTAACGATTACAGGTAGTCCATTAATTGAGTCAAACCTCATAAAATACGCCCGTTGACCAGCCCTATTACCCCTATAGAATATACTTACACCTCCATGCGGATTTTCAACCGTCTTTACTTTCGGGTTATAGTTATTCCGGACTATGTCCGGCAAACAAGAATAGAACAACTGGTTCACACTGTCCGACTGTTCGCCGGTTAGATTTTCAGTTGCTTCCAGTAATACACGATGGCGGATATAACTACCAAGGTAAAACTGTCTATTCCCTGTATCGGAGAGCGTTACTAAAGCCAAACTAATTGTAGTGTCGCCATTACCCGTTCCCCCGTTTCCTTCTTTAAGCCAAGGGATCTTGCCTATAGTCAAAGGTAATTTAACCATATCCGGCACCACTTTCCTAAAACCATCCGGAAGCGGGTGATGCTTTGGGTTGGGGACAATCTCTCGTTTAATTGGTTTGCCTGCTAACCATTTTGCCCTTTTTGCACGGTAATACTCGACTGGTTTAGGTAAATTTGCAGATAAATCAACAACTTCTGGCTCTTTCTTTTCTGGAGCTGTCTGTATGTCTTGAGCAGGAACTACTGCAGCAGCACCAACCTCAGCTCTGTTGACTAATGGGAATTTTGCCGGATTTAGTCTTTTTTTTACGTTTAACAGTACTTGCAACTTGGTCTGTTGGTACAATCATATACCTCAAGATACCATCATCTTTCCGCACCAACGCAATTTGTATTCCATCTTCCCGCAGTTTCTCGTTTATACGAGAAATAGCAGCAAATAATTGATTAGTTTTCCCAGGATCACCAGAAAACGCCAATATTAAGAGCTGATCTCTTGTTAAGCCCTCCCCTGCCCGCGAGATTGCATCTAGTAATTGATGGGGTCCACCGCCTATCCTAAATCTATCTAAACTTTGCAAGACTTGGGTGCGGAATCTGCTAACCGACCCTGGCTTTATTGGCTCAACTACTACTGGTTCTGGTTGTACTGCCGGCTGTGGCTGTAATGGTGATTGTATTATTGGTTTTGCTTCTGGTTGCTCTGCTTGAATGGGCTGATGACTTTCAGGAAAAATAATAGGACCTCTGTATACCCTCTTTATTGCCTCTATTACTGCTTCATTAAATTCCCGTGGATCTGCCCTGGAGTAAATTCATCAATTCTTTTTTGCAGTTTACCTATTAATTCCTCAAGGGAGATTGATGCATGTCTGTGTTCGGGCATAAAAGTAAAATTAACTTGCAAATTATATCAATATTCTGAGAAAAAGTCAATCCTATAGGATAACTATCTAATTTTTGTTCCTGCGGGAACCTTTTTAGAGGGTTTTAATAAAATTGGCTTCTCGTCATCCGTGGCTAAAATCATTCCCTGTGACTCAAATCCCATTATCATCCTTGGTTCTAAATTAGTAATAAAAACAGCTTGTTTACCAACTAGTTGGCTGGATTTATACCACTCTTTGATTCCTGATAAGATTTGTCTGGGAGTTTCTTCTCCCAAATCTACTTTTAATCTGAGCAGCTTTAAAGACCCGGCAATCTCTTCTGCTTCCAGAATAGTTCCTACTTTAAGTTCAACTTTGGCAAAATCTTCAATAGTTATCACAAAATTAAGTTTTCCAAGTACCAAATTACAAGTATTCCAAGAAATAATCAATTACCAAATTCTAAATTGAATTTTTGATCATGGCAGAAAACATTCTGATAAATTCAGTTGATTCATTGATCAAAGGATCTATTATCCCTTTAAATTCTGGATTATTGTGTAATATAAGCTCTAACCAGTATTTAGTTTCTTTTGCTTCTTTTCTGCATATTCTCACTCTCATATAGAAATCCTTCTTTCCTAAAGCCTCATTTGCTTCCCTATAGTTTGCACCAACTGAGCCTGCAGACCTAACAACTTGACTTATTAATTCGAAATTTACTGAGTTTTTGGAAAGTTTTTTAACCAGGTCTATAACCTTTTTTGAAAAATTTAATGTTCTGTCCTCCAAGTCAAACTTCTTACTAGCCATTTGTATTTATTATTTGGTTTTTGCTTTGGTTCTTGTTATTTGGACACTTGGTACTTACATAAAGTAATCTAACTTCATTGCTTTTTTTACTTCTGCTAAAGTTTTTTGAGCCTCAAATCTGGCTTTTTGAGTACCTTCTTTTAGTATTTTCTCCACTAGTTCTGGCTGTCCCTCATATTCCGCTCTTTTTTTTCTAATAGGCTCTAAGAAATTATTTAAAACTTGGGCCAGATACTTTTTAACCTCAATATCACCTACCTGGCCTTTTGTGTATTGCTCTTTATAACTTGTTACCTGTGCCTTGTCACCCTCTGTACCAAATGCATCTAAATAGATAAATACCGGGTTTCCTTCCACATGTCCAGGATCAGTAGCCCTAATCCTAGTTGGATCTGTATACATTCCCATTACTTTTTTCTCTACTTCTTCTTTAGAATCAGTTAAAAAAATAGCATTATTTAAGCTTTTGCCCATTTTTGATTGCCCATCAGTCCCAGGCAGGGTTGGCACCTCCCCTATTAAAGGCTCTGGTATAGGAAAAACTACTTGCCCTGAGCTTGCCGAAGGGTATAAATTATTAAATTTGATAGCAATATCCCTGGTAAACTCAACATGGGCTTTTTGGTCTTTACCAACAGGCACTAAATTAGCTTTTGGCAACAAAATATCTGCTGCCATTAGCACCGGGTAATAATAAAGGCCTAAAGTATCTTCGCTGCCCTGGTCTAACTTCTCTTTTAAGGCTGGCTGGCGTTCTAAAACAGCCCTCTGGGTAAGTAAACTGATAATATAAGCTAGCTCTTCTGTCTCAGGCAACTTTGACTGTAAAACAAAGGTAACTTTTTTTGGATCTAAACCCACAGATAAATACCCCAACATCAAGCCTTTAATATTTTCCTTTAAAGCTTCTGCTTTATCAAAATGAGTGGTTAGAGCATGCAAATCTGCTATCAAAATATAGGTTTCATACTCTTCCTGCAGCTTTACCCTATTTTTTAATGAGCCAATATAATTTCCTAAATGGAAACTGTTTAAGGTTGGCCTATCCCCTGTTAAGATTCTTTTCATAACTTAAATCATATAATATTTTTTTAGTAAGTTGTAGTTCTTCTAAAATCAATGTCTTCTGCAAAGATTTTATGCAGATTTGTGTCTAATTGATAAATCACCCTAATCTCCCCTACCCTTAATCTGTAACTTCTTTGAGTGCCTGTTAATTTTTTAATATCCAAGCCTACTTGAAATGGATCATTTTCTAATTTTCTAAGGCTTTTTAAAACTTTTTCCTGTAACTTTTGGGGTAATTTAGCAAAATGTTTCTCTGCCCGGGAACGTATGATCAATTTGTACATTTGAACTTAGAGATGATATTTCCTTGCAAGTTGTGCCAAACTTATTCCGCCTTTTTGGGGATCTTCTTCTAATTCTTTGGCTTTTAAGCTGTCAAAATAATCCTCCAGCATTTCAAGCATATTAGCATATTCTTCAATAGACAGCATTACTGCCCTAGGTTTGCTATGTTGAAAGATAAATGCCGGCCCGGACTTTTGAATCTGATCTAAAAGCTCCACGGCTTTTTCCCTAAGGTCTGTAATAGTCTTGGTGTTTTTAGCAGTTGGTATTAACATAAGATTATCCTAATATATTTCTTAGGATCTGTCAAGAAGCTTTTGTAGGACTACAATATTTTCTCTGGGGTAAATTCGCAACATAGGTTCGCGTTAAAAGCTATTGTCCGTTAAAACGATTTAGAATATCCTTTAAACAAGGCATATGAGCTACAGCAGCCAGAACTGGATCTGCTAAGCTTTCTCCAGCATTTAAAGCAGTAGTTATTTTTTTCCTAGCCTCATATGACATACCCGCAATTCCAATAACTGCTCTTTGAAATATTTCTTTATTAGTAATCCAGGCATTTTTGCCGATATCTCCTGAAGCAACTATTATTCTTGTTACGCCTCCATTAAAGACCAGCGCCTCGGTACTCTCTCCTCGTTCATATCGACCACTGAAACAAATATGAACCCCATCCTCTTGCCTCTCTTGGCCACCAACCATAGTAGGATAGCATCTTTCGATGATGTATTCATCCCCATTTCTTAGCTGGTTTCTTAACTGGGCAAGAATACCTAATTCTGATCTTTCAATTACAACTGCCATATTTTTTCCTTTAAAAAACCGCCCCTTTTAAGAAGCGGTTTGAGTGAAATTATCCTTTTTGGGATTATTAAATCACTCAAACCACTCTTCGGTAACAAAGAGATATTTTAATTCAATAAAATTGTTAATTTGTCTGTACATATATTTTAAAAACAAATATCCCTCAAAGGGATATTACAAAACAATTGTAAACATATTTCTTACAATCTTGTCAACGCTTATTCTACTATAGGACTGAAGAAAAATCAGCTTGCTGTGCTATAATACTAAGCCTATAATCTCCTTTTCGCTATGGGGATTATTATTTTATTTTATGAGCAAAGAAATAGGACCATATTTATATTTAAGAGAAGATGTGCATCCACCGGTGTGCAGACCAGGTGTGGCTGAAAAAGATATCAGGATAGAAGCAATTGAGTGGTATCGAAACTTAGACTCGGAGCAAAGAATCTTACATATCATGCTTAGAGGACAAATTTTTGGCTTGCTTGGAGTAGATTCTTACTTTCAAATACAAGACATTATTGAACATCCTGAATTACGGCCAGCTGCTTCAAAGAGGTTTATGGAACAATTAGGTCTCATGAATGGTATTAAAGATCCTGTATGGATGAGACATAAATGTGAAGAGTATGCTGGTTATGCTGATGCTACAAGGGATCACTTACAAGCAGCTTTATCCTATCCAGGAAGCGCTAATTTAGAAATGATTAATGAAGTAAGAACAGCAAATGACCCTACGGATCTACTGCTTTTGGCTTTAGATGGCAGATGGACGCCAAAAGCCAGATGGGATGCCAAGGTGAAATTACAACTTATGGGACTGGTTGCTAATATTGATAATAGACAAAGGAAAATTGGTATTGAAGACCAATTCCAGCGCTTTGTCAATTGGATGCATGAACGAATTTGGAACCCGGAATCATTATTGGGCGAAACTCACAATGCTTTTCTTATCAGCACTCATGATCCCCAAACATGGGCTTGTATTGCCACCCGCTGGGTAGATGAAGAGGAGGGAGTTAAAACAAAACTACAGCCTTTTCAAAAGAAAATCCACCTTCCCCAGCGCAGTTTCCGAACTGATCGTGGAAGAGCTATAGATATATATGTAACTATTAGAGACAAACCAATGCCGATTAAAACCGAAAAAATGTTAAGAAAACGGGCAGAAGATCCGGCAATTGCTGTTGATGACGATACAGGACTTTTAGCAGTAGTTGATGACGTACGTGATGCCAGAAGATTCGTAAGTCATTTAATACGACAAGGTTATCAGTCAAATTATCCGATTATCATTGAAGATATTTCATACACCCTTAATGGAGGCGAATATACGGGCAATCATGGCAGTTCACCAAAACTCAGGATGATGAAGTTTTTTATTAAACTTGCCAACGAAATGAGGGTTGAATGCATTATACATACTCCAGAGACTTATGCTGAAAGCTTATATATGAAGGGTGTTTCTCATCCTGAATATAGGCTTAACCGCCTAATTGATTCCGGTGTACCAGAATTAATTTTTCCTCCAAAGTATTTCCCACACTATGATAAAGAGCAAGCTAGAAAACAAAACGTAGAACAAATAAGAGCAAATATTGAAGGGGCATAGATTATGATTAATTTTGAAGAGCTACTCTGCTATTTTTAAGCCTTTAATCCTTTTAAAATGACCTAAATTTCTGGTTACAATTATTAGATTATTGACTAAAGCTGTGGCAGCTATCAACAAATCAAATTCATCCAGCTTTTGCCCTTTTATTTCTAGACTAACCTTTAATTGGGCATATTTTTCTATAACTTGGCTGTTTAAGTTTGCCACTTTTATACCTAAGCTAAATAATGCATCAATTTTCTGCAAAGATTTGCTTATATCCTCAGACCTGTATGCACCATAAAACAACTCTGCTAAATTAATAATACTCATACTCAAACCAGCCTCAACAATGCCAACATCAAGATATTTCCTGCCTCTAATATGATCTACCAAAATATCACTATCTATTAAATATTTCATCAGTCTAAGGAGATTTTTCTGCTGCGGAACCTTCGATAGCTGCTCACATCAGGGAAATCAGGCAAAATCCCAAAAGTTTCATCTAACACTCTCTTAATATCCTTTCTCATCATTTTTTTAGATCCTTCTACAGGCACAATCCTGGCGATAGGCTTACCATGCTTTTCTATTACAGCCACATTTTCACTATAATAAACAGAATTTAATACCTCAGAGAGTTTATTCTTAAGCTCAGTGGCAGAAATAGTAATCATAATTCGAGTCAGACGAGAATTATAGTCTACGTCTATAATATGACCATTTTAGCCAAAATGTACAATTTTGTCAAATATCTGATTAGGAAGCTTTTCACTCTTCCAGAAATTGGCTTGGTGTAACAATTTTAATATTTTCAAACTTACCTAAATCCAGCAAATCCTGACCACCTGTAATAATAAAGTTACACTCTCCTTCAACTGCTGCTTCTAAAACTCTATTATCGTCTTTATCCCTAACAATATTAATTGTTTTTTTTGGTTGCACTATTACAAAAGATTCATTAATACTGGCTTCAATATTAGGTAAGTTAGTAATTAGCTTGGGAAACTTTTTGTTTACGACCTCTATCAATTCTGCTAAAAGTATTTGTGAGATAATACCTTTAATTTTCTCTTCTACGGTAAGCAGGAAAATTTCTCTGGGGACGCCACCAAAACCAATTGCTGAAATTAAAATATTAGTATCAAGGATAACCCTAACGCGGTTTCCTGCCATGCCTAAATTCATAAACGATATCATTAACCTGTTTTTCACTTGTGATACCCATTTCTTTCATTGCTTTGTTTCCTGCTTTGAAAATGCGGTTCCATGAATCCATTCTATCCATGTATATCCTTAAAGCCTCACGGATTAGTTCTGACCGGTTACGGTATTCTTTTTTAGCTGCCCTATCTACTTTTTTCACTAATTCTTTTGGTAGGGAAATATTGAATGTTTGTGTTTGCATATACAGATATTGTATATGTTTTGTATATACTTGTCAATGGTTAATTTTTACCTTGAACTGATTATAGCTGGTTAAAGAGGTGGTATACTCGCTTACTTTATACTCTTGTTTTACAGTAATTTTAATATTATCTTTTACATCTTCATGCAAAACTACTCCTGGACCAACCAGTGATCCAGACCCTATTCTTACTCCTGGCATGGTCGAAACATTAACCCCTACCCTTGAGCCTTTTCCAGCTACTGCGCCTAACTTATCTCTTCCAGTATCAATTTTTTCATCCCCTACTCTAATTGTATGATTATCTAGCCTTAAATTAGCTAAAACTGTTCCTGATCCCATACCAAAATCCCCTTCTAAAACAGAGTCTCCTATATAATTTGTATGAAACCAGGAATTTGCCCCTATATAACTTCTGGTAATATCACAGTTAAAACCAGTTACACAGCCTTCCTCTAAGTTAGATTGCCTAATCATAGAGTTATTTCCTACAATACAGTTTTTGCCAATATAGCAAGGGCCTTTAATTACAGCTCCCTCAAACACTTTTACCCCTTCTTCAATTACCACATTACCCTCTATAGTTGCTTTCTCAGAGACTTTTGCCTGTGGCGGGATTTGTTGTTTCAATTTTGATAAAAAGTAAGCTGTGATATCTAAAATATGCCATGGGTATTTTAACGGTAACCAAACTCCCTCATATTTGGTAAATGTAACTTCTACCCTATCTTTAATCATCAAATCCAAAGCCACTTCATAAGAATCATCCTTGTCTGTTGAGGCTTTTTGCAAGTATTCTATTAACTGCTTTCCATTTTTAAAGTAATCTACCACCAGTTTTATCATATCTGATGGTTCATTCCCCTCTCCTGGTTTTTCTACTACTGCCTGTACCCTGTCACCTGTAACCTTCAAGTATCCTCCAGGGAAATATTTATCAACTTTAAACCCAACCACTCTAACATCTCCTTCCCCACTTAGCTGGTAAGCTTTTGGCTCTAATATATCTTCTGCATTCACCACTAATATTTCTCCTTCAATTAAGTCTTTGGCAGACAAAATAGCATCAGCCATGCCTGTAGGATTACTTTGAACTGCTATTTGGAAGTTTAGATCTAAATCTTCGGCAATCTTACCTGCCTGTTCTTTAACTTGAGGAGAAACAATAATGATAAATTCTTTTGCTTCAATATTGTCTTTTAGGGATTTTAAGTTATGGTATAAAAGGGGTTTTCCTAAAAAAGGAATCAGGCATTTATCGGTCTGAATAGGCCACATCCTTTTACCTTCACCCCCAGCCAGTACTATAACTTTCATATTCTGATTCTATAACTAACATACCTTAATTTACAATTAGTCTGATCATCCTGTGGCTATTTCTTAACTGCATCCATTCCTAATTTTTTGGCCAGATTCCTATAAAAGCTTTTTAGTTCTTTCAGCTTTCAGAACATCCACACCCACCAGATATGGATCTACTTCCATCCTAAATTTCACTCTTACCCCTCCCAT
>JACPEW010000001.1 GCA_016183305.1 Candidatus Daviesbacteria bacterium | reverse complement strand
TAAAACACCATCTTTTTCAATAATCTGGTGCCCTGGTTCAAACCCTAAAGCATTGGTATCAATGTGGCTGTTGACAATTCTTGCACCGCCTACACCCGTGCTTATAGTGATATAAACAATAATTTTATAGCCCTGCCCGCTACCATAAGTCGCCTCACCTAAACCTGAAAGCGCAGCATCATTTTCGATAAAAACTGGTGCACCAAAGAATTTTTCAAGAGCTTTCTTAAGCGGTTTTTTAACCCATCCGGCTAAGTTTGGAGAATTTACTAACATTTCTTTTTTACCATCAAGCGGTCCAGCAATACCGCCTGCTGCAGCTTTAATTTTTTCTCCATCGGAAAGGTTTAGTGCAGTTTTTTTAAAAAGCAACATACCTTCATCAAAATCCTTAGGTGTCTTAAGAATTTTAGGCTCTTCAATATTCTTTCCATCACGAGAAACAGCCAGTCTCATATTTGTTCCGCCAATATCAAATACTAAAAACATAGTGCTATTCAACAATAGGATTAATCTTATTTCCAAAAATTTTTGACACCTGTTTTGTATATGAGGCAATATTTTCTTTAAAATATGGCGGGTGCTGTTTTTGGATTTGCGCTACTATGTAATAGCCGATTGCCATCATGGCAGCATAGCCGGCATTGTCAGGCAGGGGAATATGTAATCTCTTGTCTTTTTCTCCCCATGAATTATTCTTCTCGCCAAAGCTGATAAAAAGTTCATCTGACGGTACAACTGTAACCGCATGCTTCATATACTCGCTGGTTTCAACATCGCGAGCTATTTTTCTCCCAAAGAGTTCTATGAATTTTACTTCAAGCATCCTAATAATGTTTAAAAACCGTGGCGGGATAATTAGAAAATATTTGTCGTACTTTGAGAAATTCGGAAACGATAAAGTGTCTATGTGGTTTTTTATGAACGTTTGCGTTACTTTTGGATCTTCGCGCGTAGAACCAAGAATCATGCCCATATAGGTAGAGGTATTATAGGTATATGGCTCCCTGTTTTTTGGGAACACATACACCTTGTCTTTTTCGACAAATTCACTTGCGGGCGCGTCGGGGTTATTCGTAATAAGCGCAACTTTTTTGCCGAGTTCCTTTGCACGCTTGGCGATAATTGGCGCATGCTTTCCTCCGGATGCTGAAACTACTACAACACCATCAATATTCTCTATTGACTTTAGCTTGGTTTCGAAGTCGCTTTCAGAAGCAAAGATAGCGTCCATGTCTTGAAAAATAATCCGTCCGGTTGCTTCAGCATTTCCTGACCCTACCACTAACGGACGATTGTAAACGTCTAATTTAATCTTGGGAAGTGGCGCTTTTTGAAAAAGCTCAAGAGCCGCTAATACTGCCACGTCTAAATCTGGAATATTATCCAGTGTAAAAGAATTAAGTATTTGTATATTTTTGTCGTTCATATTTTGTTTTTATCTGGTAATCAAAGCATTCCAGTCCTTTGAAAAACGTTCAATCCCTTTATCTGTCAGATCATGTGAAATATTAAACTCTTGCCATCCTTTGGAAAGATTAAGCTCCTGATAGGGAATATCTTTTAGGTCTTTAGTTTTATATTGATAGCTACTATCTGGTATTAGCATACCTTTTTCTGCCCATTCCTTTAAGATCTTAAACGGTGCTGTAATAATATCTGATCCTAATTTTATGGCATAAAGAAAATGATCTAAATTCCTGACACTGGCAGTCAGAACTAAAACATGGCCATCTCCTTTTTCATACATGTCAATGATATTTTTAATTAGATCCATACCATTTTCTCCTCTATCATCAAGTCTGCCTATAAAGGGAGAAACATAAACTTGTCCTCTTTTTGCGCCCTCAGTTGCTCTGTAAACCGCCGCTGCCTGTTCCTGAGAAAAACATAGTGTCATATTCACTCTTAATCTATCTTTGACTGAGATTTCTGCTGCGCGAAGTCCCTCACTACTAGTTGGATACTTTACATGAGCATTGGGAACCCATGAAAACATTTCCCTTCCTTGTCTTAGCATTTCTTCTGAAGTTGTCGATTGATCTGCGTATACTTCAACTGATATTGATCCACCCGGAATAATATGAGAGATTTCCTGAACAACTCTTTTATAAAAACCAAAGGCTTCATTTTCGTTAAATTTCTCACCACCGGCAAGCCGTTTTGCCACTTCCGGATTTTTTGAAATAAGAGTAGGATTAGTTGTCTGACCGTCAAGAAAGCCTAAAAGTTTTTGAATCTCCCTTGTTTCATCAGGGTCACCGCCATCCAGGAATATTTTAGTTTTTAAGTCCCGTGATTTCATAATAGTTTTTTCACCTCCCTCATAATTGCTTCTCTAGAAATATCTTCATATGAAATCAGATCATCCGGTTTTCCGCTGCCTGGAATTTTTCTCACAGCCAGCGAGATAATCTTGCTTTCCACTGTGTTCCTAACAGCTTCGGCAATACCACCTTCTGTGAAATGATCTTCTACAATAATTATTGTTTTTGTTTCTTTTGAGGCCTTTTTTAGTGAAATCTCATCCAAAGGTTTTATACTGTACAGATCAATTACCCTGATTGATATTCCATCCTCTTTTAATTCCTCGTAAGCTAAAAGTGCTTCATGCAGTGTTATTCCGGCAGCAGCGACAGTAGCCACATCTTGGTTACTTTCTCTTAACGTTTTGCTTCCTCCGATAGGAAATTCTTCATTTTCCGGATAAAGAACAGGTGTTTCTTTTCTGGTAGTTCGGATATAAATATTGCCGTAGTTTCCAGCAGCTTCTTCTATCAATTTTTCAGTCGAAACCGCATCAGAAGGGTATAAAACAGTGCTTCCAATCATGCTTCTAAATAAAGCTATATCCTCAAGCCCCATTTGGGAGGGTCCATCCTCGCCAATTGATACTCCTGCGTGCGACCCCACAAATTTTATATTGGCGTCTGAATACTGACTCATCCTGATCTGATCATGAGCTCTGGTAAAAAAAGCAGCAAAAGTGGAAATAAAAGGAATTTTTCCTCTTCTTGATAAACCTAAGGCAGTCCCGACCATATTTTGCTCGGCAATATACATCTCAAAGAAATTTTGAGGATAAGCTTTTTGAAAAATTTCAGAGTAAGTGGAGTTGCTCACCTCAGCATCCAGCACCACCATGTTAGGATATTTCGGAAAAATTCTAGCTAAAGCACTCCCATAAGCTTTTCTGGTGGCCACCATTTGGTCTTTGGAATAAGAAAAACTAAATGCTTTTTGTGAAGCTTCTGTTTTTAATTTAAGATTTTCCGGTTTTAAAATTTCACCTTTTATAGATTTATCAATTTCTCCCAGCTCATGAATTGCCTTATCAAATTCTTCCTTTTTAAGCACTTTTCCATGCCATCCATCAGCATCTTCCAGGAATGAAACTCCTTTACCTTTGATAGTTTTGGCAATAATCATTACGGGTTTGTCTTGGTTTTTTAATGCTTCCTGGTATGCCTTACTAATTTCTCTGAAAGAGTGTCCGTCAATAGTAATTGTTTTCCAACCAAAAGCAGAGATTCGTTGTTCGTAAGCGTTAATATCATGCCCATACATAGTCTCACCCCTTTGCCCTAATCTGTTAACATCAAGTATGCCGATAAGATTATTTAATTTATAATGTGCTGCAATTTGAATTGCTTCCCATTGGGACCCTTCAGTCATTTCGCTGTCTCCAAGCAAAACAAAGGTTTTATAAGGCAACTGATCAAGATATTTGGCATTAATGCTCATCCCAACCCCAATTGACAAACCCTGACCTAAAGAGCCTGTAGCTGCCTCAGCATAAGGGAATACTGGTCTTGGGTGGCCTTCCAACCTGCTTCCAAATTTTCTATATGTTAATAATTCTTGTTTACTAATTTTTCCGCAAGCTGCAAAAAGGGAGTAAAACAAAGGGGAAGCGTGGCCTTTGGAAAATATTAATCTGTCATTATTGGGATTTGCCGGATTATCCAAATCGTATCTGAAAAATCCTCCAAAAAGGAGTGTTGCCATAAGATCTGTAGCGGACAGAGAAGAGGTAGGATGACCAGAACCAGCCTCTGTACTGGAAAGCAAGCTATAAAACCTTACTAATTTAGCCAGTTTTTCAAGTTTCAATGTATTTGTCCTCACTTTTTATGTCCTCCAAACTGCTCTCTTAGAGCTGATAAAATTTTCCCTGCATAGCTTGGGTTTTTCTGTGACTCAATTCTAAACTTTAATGCATCTTCGATAACTTTTAATTTTAAATTTTGCTCTCTCGCTGTTTTTACCGTCCATTCTCCCTCTCCTGTATGACTTACTGTTCCAGAAACATCTTTTAAATCTTGCCCATGAAGCTCAAAAGCGTCTTTTAGCCATCCTATTAATCGGGACTCAATGACACTGCCATGATTGTAAACATCGGTTACCCTTGTCAGATCAAGTTTATAGTCAGAGGATTTAAGCAAATTAAACCCTTCAGTTATTGACTGCATCATTCCGTATTCAATGCCGTTGTGTATCATTTTCACAAAATGACCAGCGCCAGCCCCATCAAAAAATTGATAGCCGTTTATTTTTGCTAAATCGGCAAACAAGGGTTCAATTTTTTCAAAAATCTTTCGTTCGCCTCCAACCATCAAAGATGCACTGTATCTTGCGCCTTCCGGCCCGCCTGAGACACCTACATCAAGAAAATTAATTCCAATTTTTTTTAGTTTTTTATATCTTTCAACAGAATCTCTATAAAAAGAATTGCCGCCATCCAGAACAATATCTCCTGGCTTTAGAAAATTAACCAAACCGTCCTTGCCAAAAATTATTTCATCAACTGTTTTTCCTGCCGGAATCATAAGCCAAACTAAACGAGGGGGAGAAAGTTTATCCATAAATTCTTGTAGCGAAAATGCGCCATTCAAACCTTCTTTAATAAGATCTTGAGTTGGTTCCGAGGAACGGTTAAATCCCACCACTTGCCAATCTTTTTCAATTAAGTGCCTTGCAATGTTTGCACCCATTTTTCCCAAACCAACAACTCCAATTTCTTTTTTTAAATCAATCTTTTTGTAAACTTTTGTTTCATCAATAAACATTGATTCTTTGATCGGTTGATCTGTATCAGGAGAGTAGAATTTAAGGGGAGTAAGATTTTCCTGCCAACCGGATATTATAGGATCAATAAACTGCCACATTGCAGCAACTTCTTCAGTGCTGACAAAAAGCGTCTGATCGCCAGCAATAGCATCAAAGAGCAGTTTTTCATATTCCTCGGTGTATTGAATACTGTCTCTTTTCTGATGCATCAGAAAACTAAATGATCTTTTTTCAAGTTCAAATCCCAATCCTGGTTTTTTTGACCAGAAATTAATTGAAATACTGTTTTCCGGTTCTAAAGAAATGGTTACTTTATTTCTAAAGTGAATATCCGTTCCAGGCGGACATAAACAAGGTTGGACATGTTTATAGATAATTTCAATTTCTTTTCTTTGTTCTTTTAATCTTTTACCGCTTTCTAAAATAACCGGCACATTCTGCCATACAGGAAAATTTAAAAATGCCCGTATTTTAAAGTATGTTTCAGTTGCAGAATTTGGATCAACTCCCTTAATACCTAAATACCCTTTATATTGAGCATGAAAAGTATTTTCTTTAATCTCTTCTGTGGATGGAATTTTCAGCGTCTTTAAAATCTCTGCCCGTTTTTCTCGGATGGCATTTGTTTCAAAAAAACGTGGCCTGTTCATTGTAACCAGGGCCAGCATTTGTAATAAGTGATTTTGTCCCACGTCACGAAGAGCACCCAAACCATCATAAAAATTACCTCTGTCTTCCACACCAATTGTTTCGAAGAGCCGGTTCGAAGAGCCGGATATTGATTTTTTCAATAGAGCGGTTATCCCAATTTTGCTCGAAGATATCGTTGGAAAATCTAAAGGCCAGTATATTTTGAATCATTTCTTTTGCCAGATAATGATCAATCCGGTAAATTTGTTCTTCTTTGAAAAGTTTTCCTAGAAGGGTATCCAGACCTTGAGAGGTTTTTAAATCCTTACCAAAAGGTTTTTCAACCAGTACTCTTGTCCAGTCTTCCTCCTCACTACAGGGTTTTGTAAGTCCCGACTGCGCCAGATTTGTAAAAATCAACTCATAGAGAGGTGGGGGAACTGCCAAATAAAAAAGTTTGTTAGAGCATACCTGCCATTTATTGTCCACCTGACCAAGAGTCTTTACTAGATCTTGATAACCCGCTTTATCCTGAAATTCAATCTGGTGATAGGAGAATATTTCTAAAAACTTATTTAATTTTTCTTCTTCTGGTTTAGTTTTCAGATGCTTTAGAATAATCTCTCTGATGGAATTTTGAAATTGTTCATCGGAGAATTCTCTGCGGGCAACCCCGATAATTTTGAAAAGGCTAGGTAAATTTTGGTTTTCAAACAGATGAAAAAGAGCCGGAGCAATCTTTTTCTCAATTAAATCTCCGGTTGCACCAAGAATTATTAATATTGTTGGAATATTTTTGTATTCTTTTAATGTATCCTTTATTAACACATTCTTTCCTTTAATTCCTTTCATAGCTGCTCCTTAATGTTAATTACTATCTTGCCCTGTGGTGGCGTATGCTCTAAATAATACAAAGCTTCTGCTGCCTGATCTAAGGGAAAAGTCTTTTCAACATGCACAGAAATTACTCCTTGTTCAACAAGCTGTGTCAGTTTATCCAACCGTTTTGTAGTTACTCTAGTTTGCTGAAGAATGCTAGTTATACCATAATGTTTCATTAATGCTTCATCCGGCTCTTCAAGCATAGAAACTATAATTCCGCCTTTTTTCAAAACCTTAAATGACTGCTTGTACGTATCTTTACCAACACAATCGAATACGGCATCATAATCGGAAAGTAACTCTTCAAACTTTTGGCTTTTGTAATCAATTATCTCATCTGCTCCTAACTTTTTTATATACTCCATATCATTAGGGCTAACAGTTGTCGCAACATGCGCACCGATATTTTTGGCAATTTGAATAGCAATTGATCCTATGCCGCCAGCTCCGCCATGAATCAAAATCTTTTGATCTTTTTGAAGATTTATATGCTCTGTAAGACCTTGTAAAGCACTAACACCTACCAGCGGTAATGCTCCTGCCTCATTAAAGTTAAGATTAATTGGTTTAAGGGCTATGGTATTAGCATTAGCCAAAGCAAATTCAGCAAAAGTCCCTGCGCCTCCTGCAAAAGCTGGAGCTTGTCCATAAACTTCATCATTTACTTTAAAATTTGGAATATTTGCACCTACTTCTAAAACTGTTCCCGAAAAATCCCCACCCATTATCATAGGTAGGGTTACAGGCATTATTCCATGGGTTATTTTCCAGTCAATTGGATTAACACCTGCCGCATGCACTTGTACCAAGATTCCCCCCTCTGTTATTTTTGGTTTTTCAACATCTTTAATCTCAATACCATTGCTGCCTTCAAAATTTGTTAATTGTGCTACCTTCATAATTTTCACCTCCATTCATTCAATGGCAAAAAATGCCCTTTGTAACCATTCTGATAATGCCGGATGGATATAAACAGAACTTTTAATTGCCTCAACCTTACCATTTCCCTTCATAGCTACAATTGCTTCATGTATTAAAATTGAAGCCTCCGGCCCGATAATATGTACTCCTAAAATATTATCCTGCTCATCAGAGAGTACTTTGGCCAAACCGTTTTTCTGAAGTGCGCCCCCCATTCCTGTGTCTTTAAGCTCTGATTTTCCTACTTTATATTTGATCCCTTCTTTTTTAAGCTCCTGTTCAGTTTTGCCAACTCCACCTATTTGTGGTGAGGAAAAAACTGCATGGCCAATTGCAAAAGGGTCAAAGGGATCTTTTTTATCTACAAAAGCATTGTTTATAGAAAAACCTATCTGATCATTAGCGGTATGTCTAAAAGGTAAGATGCCAATAATATCTCCAAACGACCAGATATCTTTAATATTCGTTTCCAGATATTTATTAACCTTGATAAACCCTTTGTCATTCATTTCAACCCCAGTTGCTTTAACATCTAAAATATCAGTATTAGGGACTCTACCAGTTGCTACCAATAGTTGATCAGCTACGAGCTTTTCTTCTTTACCTTTAAGCTTTATGTTGAACTTATTACCTTGATAAGAGACAGCTTCTGCTTCAGTATTAAACAAGATCTTATATTTTTGGGAAAATTCTCTGATAAACCAATCCGCTATCTCTTCATCCTCATTATCAAGCATTCTTTCTCCTCTGACTAACATAGTGATTTTTGTGCCCAATGCTCCGTAGAAGTGAGCTAGTTCTGCTGCAATGTATCCTCCGCCGATAATCACCATATGCTTTGGTTGTTTTTCCAGTCTTAAAGCTTTTGTGCTATCTAGGTAGGGCGTATTTTCAAGTCCTGGAATAGGTGGGACAGAAGGGCGTGTGCCACCAACAATAAAAACTTTATTTGCCTCAATCTGTTCATTTCCAACCTGCATTTTCTTGTGTCCAATGAATTTACCTCTAACCTTATATAAAATAGGATTCCCAGCCTCTCTGATAGATTTTTCAATATTTTGAGAATCTGTATCTACTATCTGGTTTACCCTTTTGACAATTGAGGCAAAATTGATTCCTTCAATTTTACTTTCGATTCCAAATTTTTTACTACTCTTGATGGTTTCAGCGACATCTGCTGAGTGAATCAACATCTTAGAAGGAATACAGCCTCTGTTAAGACATGTTCCACCCAGTGGACCTTCTTCTACTATTGCAACAGACATTCCCTTTTCTGTAGCATATGAAGCTACCTCAAGACCTGCGCCTGAGCCGACTACTAAAACATCAAATCTTTTCATAAATATCAACTTTAAAAGCAAAGCTTGCAAACTTACAAACTTGATTACTGATGATGGACTCCCTTTGCGTGTTTATCCAGCTCCTCTTTTGTATTAAAAGTTGCGCCACACATAGGACATTTTGCGCCACCCTCCATTTCACCACCATGCCCTTCTTTGTGTTTTTGATCATTTTTAGTTTCTTCCATATGTTTCATCTTTTCTGCCTCATTATGAGCTTCAAATCCGCAAACCGGACATTTCCAATATGCTTCTGCCATAATTTATCACCCCCTTTAAATTAATTTATTATATGTTATTTGATTAAACAAATCTGTCACTTGGATGACTATTTTTTATGAATCATTTTTAACAGCTCCTCTTTTGTAAACCGCCAGTCACCCCGCGGTCCAATCTTTATACCTTTTAATTTTGTCTTCTGTGCCCAAGTTCGTATAGTCTTAGGGCTAACATGCAAAAATTCTGCAGCCTCCCTTACACTATAGAGACCATTCCATTCTTGCATAACGATGTACCCCTAACTACCCTATACTACCTATGATATGTGAAAAGAAGATTAAAATGAAGTAAGAATTCGGTACGAAAATATTTGTTAAAGTTTAGCTATTTTTTCTTTCACCAGAGCCTCTAGATCTGTTAACCTTTTTTGTTTATTAATTTCATCTGTTGAAATAAACTCATTTAAAAAGTTTCCTTCTTTGATAAAAGCTATAGGGAAGGAGGTATTTTGCTTGTCAGGATACTGTTTTATAAATTCATCCTTATGCAAGAATACGGTTTTAATAGCTAAAGAGCTTATGAAATCTTTCCATTCACTTTTCATATTATATCCAGAATAGGTTAGTCCACATAAGTTACATTGATAAGTTTTAGGAGATACTGTTTTGTGAATTAAATCGCCAACCTGATTAAAAAATGATGAATCTGCATTATAAACAAATAAGACAAGCTTGTCACTGCGTGATAAAAGTTTTTTGCTCATTTGAATTTATTCTTTTTTTAAAGTCCCAATTCTTGGTTTAGCTCTTCTTTATTAAATCCTAAAATAGTTACTTTATTACCATCATCTTTTTCTATAACTGTAAACGGAACTCCCATTTGACCAGAGTGCTGAATCATCTCCTCTGCAGCTTTAGGATCTTTATCAACATAAATCTCCTCAAACTGAACACCCTTACTTTTTAAGTACTCTGTTTCCATTTTACAGTAATTACAAGTTGTTGTTTTGTACATTTTTACTTTAGCCATTAAAAACACCTCCTTTACTTATACAGCTCAGTTTCTGGATGGAAAGATACCCAGGCAAACCACATTGATCTGTCTGGAATAATTCTTTCCCCATTTTCTTTTGTAAAACTCACTTGACCTTCTTTATTTCTGGTGATTTCTAATTTAACTCCATTTAAATTATCCTCTAATTTTCCTACTTTTGCTAATTTTTTATCTGAATAAGCCTTAAATTTACCACTTATTTCTATACCCCAGACCATTTCTTTAGGATGTAGCCTGTCATCATCTTCTCCTTCAGCTGGGAAATAAATATCTCTATCCTGTTCATAACTGCCGTAGGGATAAACTGAATAATCCCTACTATGACCTGTATCCTGGGAAAGAACTTGAGTATCTGGATGAAGCTTTTTCCAGTCTTTCCAAAGTACTGTATCAACAGGAAATGGCTTTAGCTTTTGTCCAACTAACTGCCCAACTATTGCTTCACCGCCCAGTTGTTGCCAAAGTGTTTCAGTTCTCCTGTCATACATAACTAAATTAGAGTTAACCAATTTTCCTGAAACTCCAAAAGTAGTCACAACTGCTTGCCCATTTTGTTCCAGGACTCTCTCAAACCCAATAGCAGTTCCACAAAGTGGACAGAAGGTTATTAAAAGAGGATCTCCTGACACAGTATCATTAACTATTTCATGCCAATTTAAAATCCTTTGAGGATAGGCTCTGTTAATTCCTTTATGAGAAATAGCAAAAACAACATCATTATCTTCTATTTGGTTTAGTCTTTCAGCCTCTGATGCTGAAATAAACTTTGGATTATCAATTGCTGGAATACAGTCTTTAACAGGACAACCCTGCTTTAATTTATTTAAATCAATTTTGGATTTAGATTGGTCTAAATTAAGTCTTGATAAAAGACCTGTTTGAAACAGTAACAAATAAGCTAAACCTAGAATTATTAAAACTATCAGTATTTTATTAATCATCTTATTAATTCCTCTACATTTTTCTTAATCTCTTCTGCTGTTTTAGGGCCTGCTTTAATACTTCTAATTACCCCGTCCTTATCTATATAAACAGCATAAGGCATAAAGTTTCTTCCTCCTGTAAAGGTTTTATAAACTTGACCTGTTGAGTCTTTAAGCAGGGTATAGGTTACACCTCTTTCCTGAGCAAACTGAGCTCCTTCACCTATTTCTTCTGTTTCAGATCTATGAATTCCTAATACTACTAATTTATCTCCAAATTCTTTATGAACTTTATCAATCTCTGGCATCTCCTCGACACAAAATGGGCACCAAGCTGCCCAAAAATCTATAAAAACTGGCTTACCTCTAAAATCAGATAATTTAACTTTGTTACCATTAAAATCTTCTAGCTCAAAGTCTGCTGTTTTTTGTCCAATTTCAGATGAATTTTGTCCAGACTCTTGTTTAACAACTGGTGAAGGTTGATTTCCACCAAAAGGCTTGGACAAAAACACTATTGCCCCTACTATTAAAGCTAACACTATTACAAAAATAACTGTTTTATTATTCATATTTTAAATGGACTTAAGTTATATAAATATCCAACCAGGGTTCTAAACTGATTAGTAAACACCAATATTCCTAAAAGAATTAATATTACTCCTCCTAATTTACTAAACCAATCTACTAAACCTGAATGCGTTGATAAAAATGTAGATGCTCTGACTGTAAAAAGTCCTACCAATAAAAAAGGTAACATCAACCCAATGGAGTAAGCTAAAAGTAGAGTCACTCCACTACCTAAAGAGGCAGATGATCCAGCTAGCACCAATATTGCAGCAAGCACTGGACCTACACAAGAAGACCAGCCAATGGCGAAAGTCGAGCCCACTAAGAATGAACCAAAAAGTTTTAAGGATGAAGCAGCATTAGCATTTAGTGAAACTCCTCCTTTAAAAGGTGATGGCAAAAACTTTAAGCTAACCAACCCAAAGTAAATAATTAAAATTCCACCAATTCTTGATAGCCAATCTTGGTAACTTAATATAAACGAAGAAGCAAAACCTAATGCTGCACCAAGTAAAATAAAAATCACAGTAAAGCCTAACACAAAAGCTAAGGTATTATAAAAGATATGCCATCTTTGTTGTTCAACTTGTCTGGGATCTGACAAAGATACACCAGATAAATGAGACAAAAATGCAGGCACCAATACTGTCACACAAGGTGCAAAAAATGATAAAAATCCAGCTGTAAATGCAATAAATAAGTTAACTTCCATATTATTTCATAATTTTACATCATCACCTTTTAACTGTTGTAAACTGTCCCTATCCATTAATATCATGGTGATGTTCGTGCTCTTTTAATTCTTCTTCAGATTTTGTTTTCATACCGCATTTTGAACATATTATTGAATGTTCAGGTTTTTCCATTATTCCGACTGCTTTTGCCATATTGCACATTAAGCAGTTATGATGTGGTCCATGTTTTGTCATTATTTTCCACCTCCCTTCATTGCATTTGATTTACTTTTCGCAAGGTTTATAATTTCATCTTTAGTTGGCGCTCTGTCTGGATATGATATGACTTGCAAAGAAGTCGGATTTACTAGGGTAGGGGTATAGATAAAATTCTCATCATAACCCTGACTTTTATTATAATTATTGATTGTGTCTAGATATTTTTTCCATACAATTCTTCCCTGTGGTGTCTCCACATTGTATCTATCAATCTCATAGCCCTCTTTTTCCAGTTCATCAAGGATAGGCTTTGTTGCCTCACAATGCTCACAATCATTTTTCCAGAGTTCAATAATACAATTTTGACAAGTAACCATTCCCTTCATAATAAGAACAGTATAGCGTGGAGACTTTCTTTAATCAGTCGTTGAAGCGACAAACTTTAAAGACCGTTGAGCTTTTGAGGATCAAAGGATATAATCTTATTCTTTCTTTGTACAATTCCTTGACGTTCAAGTTTATTAAGCATTTCTGTCATTGTCTGGCGTGATACACCTATCATTTCTGCTAATTTCTCATGGGTAAATTTAGAATTAATAATTATTTTATTTTCTTTCTGCTCGCCATATTTTTTTGCCAGCCTTAATAAAAGATTCTTAACTTTGATTAGAAGATTATCAGATGCCAAAGCTGCAATTTGCTTTTCGGATTCAACAACTTTAGTAAATAATTCTTTTATTAAAAAACTGGCAATTTTTTGATTGTTTATCACCATACTAATAAATTCATCCTTGCCCATTACACATACAAATGAATTTGTAGTAGCCTCAACGAAATACTCATTGGGTTCATTTATTCCTAAATCTCCAAAGACATTTCCGGGTTCTAAAATGTCAATAATAATTTTCTTACCATCTGGCGTAATCTCATAAATTTCCACTCTTCCTTTTTTGAGAATAAAAACCTTATTACGATCTTGCGGCTCAAATATAACTTGCCTCTTACTATATTCTTTTTCAGCGAATCGTTCGCTAATAATCTTAATCTCCTTCTCTGGAAGTTCCTTAAATAGATTTAGTTGTTTTAGATACCATAATTTTCTATTCATATTAGATACAACAGCTTAACTTAGTAATATCTTTTGTGAAGGATAAGGCGGCTATTTTGATAGCCTCTGAAAGTGTCGGAAACATTGGTAAAGAATTTATAACATCATTAATTGTATTTTTGTTTTTAATTAATATCATGGCTTCTGCAATAAGTTCTCCCGCATTGGGAGCTAAGATATGCACACCCATAATTTGTTTTGTCTCCGGATGGATGGCCATTTTAATGAGTCCTTCTGTACGATTTAGGATTAATGCTTTTGGGACATCTTTGAAAGATATAGTCTTGCACATACACGTACCGAATTTTTCCATTTGTTCGTCTTCTGTAAAGCCCACTCCTGCAAGCTGTGGGTCAGTAAAAATAGTCCAGGGGACAGATTTGTAATCAATACTGTTTTGACTATTCTTTAGGGCATTTTCTGTAGCCAATGTGCCTTCGCGTCCAGCGGTTGTTTCAAGACGAAGCGGAGCATTTGTAACATCTCCCACGGCATAAATATGAGGTTGTGAGGTTTGGAATTGCGCGCTTACTTTTATCGCCTGCTTCTTATCAATCTCAATGCCTGCCTTATCAAGAGCTAAGTCCTGGGTATTTGGAGTTTTGCCTGTAGCCAATAAGATCTCATCTCCGGATATTTCTTCCTGTTTCCCGTCAACAAGGTAAGTAACAATCTTTTTACTTCCCTCTTTTCGGGCACTACTTACCCGGACATTTGTTTGAATAGTAATTCCTTCATTGGCAAGTATCTCGGTGAGTCTTGAAGTTAGTTCTTCCTCTCCCCGAAAAATGGATGGGCCCCGATGAAGAATTGTTACTTTTGTGCCAAAACGGGCAAACATTTGGGTAAACTCAAGCCCTACCGGACCTGCCCCTATAACAATAAGTTCTTTGGGTTGCTGTTTCATTTTCAAAGCCTCAATGTGTGTTACAAAACCGGTCTCTTTTATACCTTCAATTGGCGGAACTGTTGCAGTTGAGCCGGTAGCAATAATAAACTTTCCGGCAGTGTAATTTTGTCCATTAACCTCTATTTTACTTGAAGAAACAAAACTTGCTTTTCCTTCTACATAAGTAATATTTTCTAACTGGCTTAATACTTTTTCGTATTTTTCATCCCTAAGTTTTGTTACTAAATCAAGTTCGTGCTGGACAACTGTAGCAAAATCAAAGTTTTTAATCTCAATTTCTAATCCTGGAATAACATGATTTCTTGCCTGATGCATTACTTCTCCTGCCCAAAGAAGAGTTTTTGAAGGTACACAGCCTACGTTTACACAAGTACCACCAAGAGGTAGGCCTTTATTCACCATTAAAGTTTTTGCACCAAGCTCATTTGCTTTAATAGCTGATGCAAATGCTCCTGCTCCTCCGCCAATGATAATTAAATCATATTCATTCATATGTGCTTTATTTTATTTATTCCATCTAATAAAGTTTTTTGATTCTCGAATCGCCGACACTCCATCTTGTAGCAATCCTGATACTCCTGTCCTTTAATCAAAATACTGTTAATAGGTAAACCCGAGTGATCTAACTCTTCTTTAGAATGAATCTCATGAAAATTTCCCAACTTATAAAAAGTCGCCAGGTTGTAAAAATCACTGGATAAAGGCTGCTTATATTTCAAACTCCTTTCATCAACTTCTCCTAAAATTAAGGCTAACCTTCTTAAAGCTTCTTCTGCCAGAGCAATACTGGATGGGGTCGGATGATCAAAAAAGGAAGCTGCTACTGGTTTAAAATCCTCACCTTCAATACTTTCCATCCATTTTCCTTGCCTGTAATACTCCATTAATTTAGAACGTAATTTTTTGATTAACTCCAAATTAGTAAAATCTTCCTCGTACACAAAGGTCGAAAGCAGTAAAGTTGAGGCATAATCTTCTAAAAAGGGCTGCTTTTGCAGGTGATCTTCAAAAGAGCTGTGGGCAAGTGTATCACTATTCCAATGAGTCGTTATTAATTGTTGATATAAGTTTAACCCCCGTTTTTTATATGAATCATTTTTTAAGTATCTTCCGGCAATTAAAAAAGCAATTCCTAGAAGAGCATTCCAACTGGTAATAATTTTTCGATCTTTGTCAGGTTGAACCCTTTTATTTCTTATTTCCAGTAGCTTCCGCTCTATATCCGGCAAAAATTTGTTAGTTTTTTTAACCAAATGCAGCTTTCCTTCTAATTTATTTTCTTCCGACAGATCATACACATTTTTGAAATCCTGCCACTGTGTTTCAGATAGAATTTCTTTAAGTTTATCTTGGTTCCAAAGATAGGTTGCTCCTTCTTTGTGATCAGTATCGGCATCTGTTGCCGAGTAATATAAGTCTTTGTTTGCAAAAACTGTGTCTAAACTGGAAATTATTCCCTGGACTACATCTTTGTATAAATTATCGTTAAAAATCCTAAAACCCAAAGAGTAAACCCAAAGTAACATAGCCTGGTCATAGAGCATCTTTTCAAAATGAGGTATTCTCCACTCCCTGTCAACGCAATATCTGAAAAATCCTCCCTGCAGATGATCATGCAAACCTCCAATAGCCATTTTATCCAAAGTTTGGGTAATCATATGCTTAGTATCTTCTGAAGGATGTTCTATAAAGTAATTTAGTAAAAATATTAAAGTATTATAGGGAGGGAATTTAGCATTATCGCCCCATCCTCCATATTCATTGTCAGACCTATTTTTAATTGTATCGAGTAATACCTTCTCACTTTCCACTTCTACCTCAGTATCAAAGTCCCCGCCCGGAGCATAAGGTTTTACATCTTGAGAGTTTTTTGTATACCAATCATAAACCTTCTCAAGCACTTCTTTAAAACCTGGACGGCCAAAATTTGGTTCCACAGGGAAATAAGTTCCGGCAAAAAATGGCTTTTGGTCAGGTGTTAATACAATATTCATCGGCCAACCGCCGCTTCCTTGAGTTTCAGTCAAAAAATTCATAAAATGCCCGTCTATATCCGGGCGCTGTTCCCTGTCCACCTTAATTGAGACGAAGTATTTATTTAAAAAATCAGCAACCGACGAATCCGAGAAAGCCTCCTTGGCCATGACGTGACACCAATGGCAAGTCGCATAACCCACCGAGACAAAAATAGGCTTCTTTTGTTTTTGGGCATAATCTAAAACCTCCTTATTCCACTCCTGCCAGTGGATAGGGTTATCCTTATGTTGCCTTAAATAAGGAGAATTGACCTTATCTAAATTATTTCTGTTAAAATCAATTGTCTGCATTTTATAATTTTTAGGTCAAATAATTGCAAAAATGCTCTTTGCAACGCCGTTATCTACAACAATAACATCAAATTTTTCATATTAGAGTGACCCTTCTTTATTATTATTTTTTTTACCTTGATGTGCAACAATGAAATTTTTATTTGCATCAAGCGCTTTCTGTAACTCTTCGTTTGATGGTTCAATTAATACTTGGCCATCAGGAAAAACTATTGTTGGTATTAACTGATAACCTTTATTTATTTTTTCAACTTCCTCTGCTGCACCAGGAACTTCTTCGATGTTGATATACTCGTATTCTATTTTTTGTTGATCCAAATACGCCTTTGAGCGGTAGCAATCCGGACACCATGTAGCACCATAAAATTTAATTTTCATTTAAATTGTACCTTACAACTTAACTCTTTGTTATAACTTTTCAATAAAAAATATAATGATATTGAAAGAAGTGCTAAGGATATAACGGAAATTTCACTTCCTCCAAAAGGTAAGTATGCAATACTTCCAGACAAACCTAAAAGCGCGATAACGGGTAAACCACAAGCTGCACAACCACTACCTGCAATACCAAGCAGAGAACTGCCGCCCGCTACCCAATGTAACTTACCGGAAAATTTTAGTATTAAAATCCTTTTGCTTAAAAGGACCAAGTTTATACCAGCCAAAATAGCGGTTAGAATTAAAATCAAAAGTCCAGTTCCTGTCATGGCTGTTAGCATGCCTCCTAACAAATTCACTAGTAAGTTAAATTTATATCCCATGGGATAACTGCCGGTAATAGTTAGCTTCACTAAGGTAAAATTCATCAGATAAACTGATAAAATCAGATAAATAAAAGCCAGAACAAGGCTCAAAATTATGAATTTTTTAGTAAATATTGTCTGCAACATATATTTCATTTGCTAAGCTCCTGATCTATAACTGTTTTAAAAGCTGAATATGGTTGAGCGCCAACTATTGGTATCCCATTAACAAACAGAGTTGGGGTTCCGCTTACTCCTGCTTTTTGACCTTCAGATAAATCTTCCTGCACTTGTTTTGCAAACTTATCTGAATTTAGACATGAGGCAAACTGGTTAGTATCAACACCCACATTTCCTGCATATTCAATAAGATTATCTTTTGAATAATACCCAAGGTCAGACTCGGGAGCCTGGTTATCATAGAGCCAGTCGTGAAACTCCCAAAACTTACCCTGTTCATTTGCACATTCTGAGGCCTGCGCTGCCCATACCGATTGTTGTCCTAAAAAGGCATAATTGCGGAAAGCATATTTGACCTTACCGCTGTCAACATAATCTTTCATTAAAGAAGTCCCGGCATCTTTAAAAAACCTTTCACAAAAAGGACAACGGAAATCTGCAAATTCAACTATAGTAACCTTGGCATCTTTATTGCCTTTGATGGGGAAATGGCCTATGCCAACATTAACTTTCCCCGCAGGGTTGGAGGGTTGAGAGGGCTGTGTATCAGCTTGTGTCTCAGAGGTAGTTGTGGGGGAAGTGGTAGAGTTTACTTTAACAATACCACCACTTATTAAGATTGATAATGAAATCAAAATTGATCCAACAAAGATCGATCCCTGAATTGTAGAAAAAAGGTATTTTAGTAACTTTTTCATAGAATTTAATCAGTAAACTTATTAAAAAAATTTAAGATTCTATTCCCTTTTTTCCCGTTTAATAGAGAATAGCACATTAGTTGACCGCATCGATGGCATTCAACAAGCCCTAAATTTTTAAGATCAGAAAGAGCATGGGATATAGCTGACTGGGATAATCCCAAAACCTGAGTTAAATCAGTAACCGGAATTTCTTCTACCTTATGAAGTATCAAATAAATCTTTAGTTTAGTGGGGTCTGATAGGTTACGGATAATTCTTACTAATTCTTCCTCCTCTTGAGAGAAACTGACAGTTTTCTGTAAGGACGAAACCTTAGAGTTAGTTATGTAATGAGGATGCCCTTCATGTCCATGAATGTATGAACGATTGCTCATACACTAATATTATCGAGTAAATACTATTTTGTCAATGACTTGTATAAGAGTTTCGTACAAAACTCTAGTATATATTTAAAAAATAGGCTTGTAGAAATTTACTTAAAGATACTTAAATTTTGGTTTAGACTGTCACATCTTAATTTTCTCTTGCTTTATCATATTTTATGAGGTAATATAGCAAGCAGTTATAAGCAAAGCTTGAAATTTCGCTTTGCTCAATTATAAGTTTGTTTCAAGTACTGCCCCAAAAAAGGCGGTATTTTTTGTACTTTTTTGGAGATTTTTAACGGAAGGAGGTGCAAATATGAAGAAACTAGCAATTTTCTACACTCTTACAGCATTATTTTTTATTCTTACTCCTTCTGCTTTTGCTCAATCTGCTGATGTCGCTAAGGTTCAGACATTTATTCAAAGTGTCATTCAAGTTTTAGTTACTTTAGCTGGTCTTGTCTCAGCCGGATTTTTTGTTTGGGGAGGAGTTGGCTATATTACTAGTTCCGGGAATCCTGAAAGTTTAGATAGATCAAAGAAAACTATTTTTTATTCAGCAATTGGTTTGGCAATAGTTCTTGGAGCTTTTGTTCTATCAAACATCGTGTCTCAACTAGCAGGAAGTGCTTTTGGAACAGCTACCGGGAATTAATCTAAACTGCCTTTTAAAATAATATGAAAAGGTTAGCCTATGTCATAGGATTTATATTATGCTTTTTATCTTTACCTCAATCTGCTTGGGCGGTTACTACTAGTGCTGAAATCAATCAATACACCTCTGATACTTTGAATATAATTACCATTATCTCGGCTGCTGCGGCAGTCTTTTTTCTTATTAAAGGCGGTTATTTATATTTGTCCTCCACCGGAAAACCTGAAGCCATTTCAGAGGCTAAGAAAACCATCAAAAATGCCATTATCGGTTTAGTAATCGTAATGGCTGCAGGTGTTATTGTCTCAATCTTTAGGGGCGCTTTGATTTCTTCATCATCAGGAAGCAGTCCGGCCACAGTTTCCATGGTACCTATTGATTCAGCCACTCCAAGTGATGGGTTAACTCAGGTGTTAATTGATGCGGTTTCCGGGTTTATGCAAAACATTATAGAAAGCGCAACAAGTCCGATTGTAAATGGAATTGTTGGTTATTTAACAACAACTCCTAATCTCTTGACTAATCAAGTAATTGTAAATTTCTGGCTGGTAATTTTGGGAATTACTGACGCGTTGTTTGTTGTAATAGTTGCTCTTTTAGGGCTTAAAGTTATGAGTGCTTCAACTTTTGGCTATGAAGATATGGAGTTATCCCAACTCCTTCCTAAAATAGGCATAGCTTTTTTAGGAGCAAATATCTCTTTATTCCTGGCAGATTATGTCATTGTGACAGTTAACGCCATGGTTAAAACCGTTCTAGACTCAACCGGAGGCTTAAATCACGCCTGGATAGTTGATGCTGTAAATCCGGCAACCTTTATAACAGGTACAACCCCAATTATCACTTTAATCTTTTTGATCCTATTTTTAATTATCTCTATCGTTTTGCTTTTTATGTATATCAGCCGCTTAATTTTAATTTCCTTGGGTGCAGTTTTATCTCCTTTGGTATTTTTACTTTGGATTACTCCTAAGTTTTCTGACTTTGCCGAAATAGCAGTCAAAAGCTATGTAGTCACTGTCTTTATTGTTTTTGTCCATGTAGTTATTATTCAACTTGCTTCTTCATTTTTAAGTATTCCAGAGCACAGCGGAAACTCTCTAGTCTCCATTGCTGTTGCTGTTGGACTTTTCTTGACCTTACTTAAAGTGCCTTCTTTAATGATGCAAATGGTCTTTTATACCTCAAGGGCAGGGACATTTAGAAAATTAGGACATCAGATGATGAATATTATGACTAAAGATAATTCTTCAACTGCAACAAGAGAAACGGCTAAAAATGGAGCGGTCAAGACTCCAAGAAAGGTGGTTGCAGCATGAGAACAACAGTTATTCCGGCACAAATTACAACCATTGAGGATAAGATAGCCGGAAATTTAAGTTTGACTCAGATTTTAATTTTAATGGTGCCGGTGTTTTGGACCGCAATTGTCTATACTCTTTTGACTCCGGCAATGAAGCTTGCATGGTACAAATTTCCTTTAATTTTAATTGTGCTTTTTATCTGCCTCACTTTGTCTTTGAGAATTAAGGGGAAAGTTGTATTAAATTGGCTTATTGTCCTTTTGAATTTTAATGTCAGGCCAAAATATTATCTTTTTAATAAAAATGATGCTTATCAAAGAATAATTGATTTACCAGTTGTTGAAAGAAAACAGGTAAAACTTTTTAAAGAAAAAGTTGTCACAAAAGAGGCTCCAAAAACTGCTCCAAATTTTGCAGTTTCAGACTTTGTAGCCTTTGAAAACTTTATCAATAATCCTAACTACTCATTAAGTTTTAAATCAAAGAAAGGAGGAGTCAATGTGGCTTTTGAACAAATCAAAAAATAAAGTCAGTTCAAGACGGCAAATAAGAATAAAAGAAGTTAAAGATTCAGTCCTTGTGTTACCTAACAATCAATACCGGGTCATTTTGGAAACTTCCTCTATCAACTTTGAGTTAAAAAGTGAAGAAGAACAGGATGTTTTAATTGATTCTTTCCAGAATTTCCTAAACTCCCTGCCATGTGAACTCCAAATTCTTATCAGAGTAAGAGAGGTTGATATTGACCGCTACCTGGAGCAGATTTCTCAAACAAAAACCCATGAAAAAGAAAAAGTTTATAAAGATCAGATTAATAATTACTGCGGATTTATTAAAAACCTAGTATCCGGCAATAAAATATTATCCCGCCGTTTTTATGTAGTTATTCCTTACCGCCATTTGGATCGCAATACAGACTTTAATCTAATAAAGGAACAGATCAACCTAAATCGCGACATTGTCTTAAAAGGTTTGGAGAAATTGGGAATGAAAGCAAGGACTCTTGATAGCTTAGAACTTCTTGATCTGTTCTACAGTTTCTATAATCCCTCCCAAGTTAAAACCCAGGAACTTAAAGGTCATACCATCCAAGTTTTGCTACAAAATAACTATGCTTAATTTATTAAACAGATTTAAATCAAAAAAATCAAAAAAGCGACGAATTTCTGATAAAGAAATTCGTAAAAAGTCTTTGCAGTTTAACTTCGGAGAACAGGATCAGGTTGATCTGATTTCTTACTCAGGACTTGCGGAGGAATCATCCTACCTTCAAATGGGAGACAAATTTGTTCGAACACTTTTTATCTCCGGTTATCCATATGTTGCCTCAACCGGCTGGCTTAATATGCTTATTAACTTTAATCATAACGTTGATATTTCCTATCATATTGAACAGGTTGAACCTCTTGCGGCACTGCCTAAACTAAACCGTAAAATTACAGAGCTTGAATCAACCAAAAGAACCATGCTCAAAGCCGGTAAAGTCATTGGATCAGAAATTACTGATCCCTTGGAATCGGCTATGGAGCTTAAAGACAAAATCCAAAGGGGCCAGGAAAAGCTTTTCCAGATATCAATTTACATTACTATTACTGCTGATTCTTTAGTGGAACTTAATAAAACTACTACACTTTTAGAAACAGTTATGTCCACCAGGCTGTTTTACATCAAAAACGCAACTTTCCAGCAAATTGAAGGGTTACAATCGACCTTACCTCGAGCTGAAAACTTATTGGCTCAAAAAAGAAATCTGGATTCCTCATCTGCTGCCTTAACTTTTCCTTTTGTTTCATCAGAACTCGTTCAGGAATCAGGGATTCTTTATGGCATTAACAAATCCAATAATTCACTTGTTATTGTTGACAGGTTTTCCTTAAATAACGCCAACAGTATTGTTTTTGCCCAATCAGGAAGTGGCAAAAGTTATACTGCCAAGGTGGAAATTTTAAGACAGCTCATGCAGGGAACAAGGGTCATTGTGATTGATCCGGAAAGAGAATATAAACAACTGGCTTCATCCGTTAACGGAACATATATTAAGCTTTCCGCAAAATCCAAAGAAAAAATTAACCCATTTGATTTTTCAATGAGTTCATACAGCGGAGAAAATGATCTGGCCGAGCATATTCAGGATTTAACCGAAATCATTTCTTTAATGGTTGGAGGATTAAATGCTGAAGAAAAAGCGGCTGTAGATAAGGGCATATTACAAACTTATAAAAATCATGGCTGGTCGCTTAACCCAAGCTACGCTCCGAAAAAATCAAATAGTCATCGGGGCAGACCGCCAAAAATAAAAAGTTTTCCGATTCTAAAAGATTTTTACAAAGAACTTAAAACCATGAAACAGAAAAAACTTTGTGCCAGGCTTGAAAAGTTTATTAAGGGTTCACTCTCATCTGTTTTTGATTCCCAGACGAATATAAAACTGGATAACCGCCTGGTTATTTTTGATATTAAGGATCTTAATGAATCTTTAAGACAGGTCATGATGTTAGTTGCGGCTAATTTTGTACATTCACAGGTTAAATCCAACCCTCAAAAAAGAATTTTAGTTATAGATGAGGGATGGATATTGCTTCAATACGAGGAAAGCGCCAGGTTTATTGCCGGACTGACAAGACGTGCCAGAAAATATTATCTTGGTGTAACCATTATTTCCCAGCAAGCCAATGATTTTTTATCTCAAGATTACGGAAGAGCTATTGCTTCTCAATCAGCACTAAGAATCCTGATGAAACAGGACACAACAACAATTAAAAAGGTAGCAGTAGAGTTTAACTTAAGTGAATACGAACAGCATTTTTTACTAACTTGTGACCGGGGAGAAGCCTTGATTATTGCCGATCAAAATCATGTAGCTTTAAAAGTAGTAGCCTCAGAAAAAGAACATCCATTACTAACAACCGATCCAAGGGAGATTTATATATAAACGTGAATGAATCAAGTAAATCAATTCTTCGTCCTCTGGTCTTTTAAAAGAGAACTTTTTTATGTTTCCCTTGCTTTCCTGATTGTCTTGATAATGCCGGTTATTGCCGTCATTTTATTAACTCATGCAGGTATTGATATTATTTCTGACAGACTAGCAACAGTTAATGAAGTCACTCAAGCAGTTGAGATACACGATCCGACAACCGGAGAAATAGTAAAAGAAATAACTAAAGCAGTTGCTTGGCCGGCATTGGGATTTATTTCTCTTGAGTTTGGGGAAATGAGCTTTGTTGAGCCATTTCATTCAGGAATTGATATTGCTAACGCACAAAGTAAAATCGGTGATCCGGTAAATCCTTTTTTGCCGGGGAAAGTAATTTATGCCGGTGAAATCTGGTGGGGATATGGAAAACATATAATTATTGATCACGGTGATAATATCCTCTCCATCTACGCTCATTTGGATAAAATCTTTGTCTACAAAGGCCAGGAAATCACAGACACTAAACAAGTAATAGGCAATATGGGAAGTACGGGCTGGTCAACAGGCCCACATCTCCATTTTCAGATTAATGTCTATGGAATACCAGTTAATCCAAGAACATTTTTAGGAAGTAGCAATTAGGTACAAGATAACCTGTAATTGAGATCTGGCTTATTTTTTAGTAAAATTCCTCCTATGAGTCCAAAAGAAGCAAAAGTTTTTCTGGCTGAGGATGATGTCGATTGGCGCAAACACCAAAGAAGGGCTATGGAAAACAGTGGTCATGAAATTGTTATAGAGGTGGATAATGTTCCAGATGGATTATCTGCAATTCCCCAGGCAAAGGAACTGGGTGTTAACGTGGCACTTATAGACGGACGTATTCCAAATGGAAGATTAGATGGAATGATATTGACAAGGGCGTTAAAAGATTCAATTCCAGATATTAAAGTTGTTGACGTTTCTAGTTTTGGAGATGTAGAAAATGCAGATGCAAAGATGACCAAAACAAAATTTGATTCTACAGGTTTAGGGAAATTAGTAACTGAACTTTAACTTCATGACACTAACAGAGAAACAGAAAAAGAAAATTGAGGAAGAGGAAAAGTATAGGGCTCAAGTTAAGAGTAAATATTCTCCTGTTTTAGAATCCAAAACTAACAAAAATAGAATTGTGGCTGCATTGCTGGCTATATTTTTAGGAACTTTTGGTATTCACAAATTTTATTTACGTAGACCAATCCAGGGAATTGTCTATTTGCTATTTTTCTGGACATTTCTCCCCGGCTTAATTGGCTTTTTTGAAGGAATTATTTATCTTCTGATGTCTGACAGCTCGTTCGATAATAAGTATGCTTAGTTTACTAAATACAATCACATTTTTAGGTTAAGGCAACCCCGATTAACGATTTTTAACTGACCATTCGTATCTATTTTTTACTTCAAGAACAGTTAATTCTTCATCTAATTTACTCTCTCGTCCTACTTGTTTATTAATCTGGCCTTTTAAATAAGAAGCATCTTTTATAAATTCACTAACTTTTATTTTATATATATGGGTAACTTCTAAATATTCTTGAGAAGAGGATTGTTCAGATGGGCCTTTTTGTAATGGAATGTAATCTCTTATATTAACGTTGGTATATTTATTATCTAAATCAAACAAGGCTAAATATTCTTTACCGTCAACATGACAAATATAATCATGTTTTGCGAAACCAATAGTTTTATCTTCGTGAATTTTGCCTTTTTTACCTTTCAGAAAGGTGGAAGGAAAGTATTTTATCCTTTTATACTTTTCTGTATATAAATCTATTTCGGTATTTCCGATTTCGATTTTTTCCCACGTCCACTTAAAAGCTTTTCCATCAACAAAAATATGTGGGAAATCATAAACAACATCACCCTTCTCGTCTATAATTAACATATCGTCAAAATGAAGTAACCCCTCGAACACAAACTTACCTTGATTCTTTATCGGTAAATGTTCCCAGTAATCCTCAATTCTTTCTTTTAAATCATAATCTTCTTCAGGTTCAGGGATACCATTTCCTTTATTTTTGACAATTAGATCTATTGAATCTACAACGTCAAACTCTTTTTTCTCGGTATTAATATAAGCATAATATTTTCTTAACTCAAACATTAAGCCCAGTGGGTGAAAATGCGTAGCCATTCTTACACTCCATCGGGGCTTTACTTTAAAATCCTTATATTTCTCCTTAAAAGGATAATGTTCTGCATCGATATCACGTATTAGAAGGGGTGTGTACATTTTACTCACTCCTAAAATACGAATAAGCTTATTCTTATTGTTAAGCGCAAACTTAACTTCTCTTACTTTTGTTCTCTTTTTTATCACTAAGGAAATACCAAAAAAAGTAAATAAAATTCGATCGTTTTTAGGCATATAGAGCATATCCTCAAGTTCAGCTTTCCCCCAAAGATGGAACTCCATAACGCCTTTCTTGATTAATTCTTCACGAAAGGCATCGTATGATTTTTTAGAAAAATTTACTGGTGCTACTAATAAGTAACCATATGGAGCTTTCACTTTAGTTGTTTCCTTGATGATTTCATTGATCCTTTTTGGCCCTAACTCTTTTTCCCTTTTGCATTGAATCATCCAAAGATTACCTTCCATAGGATGAATACCTTCTTCATTCTCCTCTTCGCTTTGATTAGTAATTTCGCTTAGTTTTTCCCATGCTCTAACATCAAAACCATCATCGCTACCAGCTCTTCCAGTTGCCTCTAGACTTTGCCAATCCTTGAAATCATAAATAAGTTCTCTAACCAAGTCCTCAAATCTGTGAGGTTCTAAGTCTTCGAAGTGAAGAGGATTAATAGTTTGGGACGCTTTTGCCATTTCGAATCAATTTTATCAAAAACATGCATAAGATGTAATAAATCCTTCCAAATTAGTATGTTTGTAGATGTTTAGTTCAGAGACTTTTGTAGGAGAAATTAGTTAAACTAGGACGTTTTAAAAGAGTTATTTTTTTCTTTCGCCCACTGAATAGCCTCTTCTTTATTTTGAAAAATAGGTGAGGTTATTGAGTCGTTTTCTGTAACTTGAACTATAGCACGATACCCAATTTTTTTATTTGATTCATCTGTTACTTCTTCTATTTTTATATTTGATGGTGGACTTTCAGTTTTATCCATATTAATCAAATTATTATACTTACTTTAATCAAGATTTAGGTTAGAGTTTAGTAAGAGGAAATCCATGTTACTCCCCGTATTGCTCCAGGCCTTTGAGATCCTAATTCGCCTAAATAAGTACTTGCAATAGTTTTAGCCACAAGCTTACCTCCAATGTATTTCGTTGAACCATCTTGAATTGCGACGCCTAGACGTCTAGCCACGGGAAGTTCGATCCCAATCGAGCTAGAAATTACAAGTTGGTTGGAGGTCCTAGTTAAGGCAACATAAAAAAGACGCCTCTGTTCTTCTATTGCTAAAGTACGTTCTTCTTCTGTAGCATTGTTCTTAATAGTTGGAATAATACCTTCAACAAAACCCACGATAAATACGGCTGGGCTAGTAAGCCCTTTAGATTTATGTAAACTCATTATTCGCACAAAATCTGGATGTTGTGGAACATCCACTTGAGTAATAGATAAAGTAATATTTTTTAGCAAATCTTGACAATCAGTGGAAATTGGTAAAGCTTCCCTAGCTAATTGTCTTAGGTCTGATAATTCAGTATTATCTTCTGGTAACAGTTCGTCTATAAGTTGTTCTAAATTAAGTCCCCGTAGGTGTGTAGCTCTTATAGATGCATTTTTATATCTTGATATTAAAGCTGGAATGGAAAGACCTGTAATTTTCGATCCTTGGGATAATTGATCTAATACTTCAATTTCAGTAATATTATTTTGTAACGCGTAGTTACTTAATCTGTTATATGCTTCACGACGTCCTGTAGAATCTCCTGATCCTAATAAAACTCTTACTGCAACCTTATCATTTCCACAAATCAACTCAAGCAGAGCAAGGGCTTCACGAGAAGGGTCGCTAATTACCGCCTCTTCATTAAAAAACGAATGAACTTGAATAGCCTGCTCTTGAAGCTTTCTACGTATTTCAGTCCCGATTTTACTGCGATGTGTTAAAACTAAAATGTCACCAGCGTTTCTTCTTCCAGTTGTTATATCTGTAATTATTGCTGAAACAGTTCCCTCAATTTCCGAATTGAGGTCTTGCCACTGTACAATGGCAACGTTACCTTCTTCTGGATGATTAGAGACCAAAGAACTTTTTATATGATTTGGTGCATTACTTATTAGCGCATTCGCCATAGCTAGAACAGTTTTTGGACAACGACCACAAGTAGTAATGTCATATTTCTCTGTATCGGGTCTCTCTTGATATTCAAGTATTCCGATTGGATTTGCATGTCGAAAACCATAAATCGATTGATCATCGTCTCCAGCCACACAGATATCTATATCATCTGCCTCCCTAATTAGATCTAGTAAGTGTTGCTCAAGCCTATTAAGATCTTGATACTCATCAACAATAATATGGGAAAATGTATGTAATTCTTCTGCCTCTGGATTATCCTTCAAGTACTTATATGCAAGAGGAACGACTTCTCCTATCAACATAGCTTTATGGTGTCTTAACCATTTAAGTACTTCTGTTTCAAATGCTCGATCACTGGGTAATGAGGCTAATCCAGGATGGTCATTCGTTTGCCTGACCCATCCTGCCTCAAATGCTTCGAGCTGTTTCCGTCTCGAATCTAGATCTCCAAAATTTCCATCTAAGTCGCGTAACATTAAATCAACCTCATGTGCTAATAAAGTTCGCGGAACCCTTTGGGTGGCAGTGAAAACAGCATCCTTTTTAAGTAATTGATAACAAAAACTATGGAGAGTCATTGCCTGTACATCTTCCACACCTGAAACATTAAGGTCTGCAACTTTACTCTTTAAGTCGGCTGCTGCTGTCCTAGTAAATGATAAAAGTAGTATTTTTTTACCTGATACTCCCTCAGAAAGTAAACGGGCTACTCTTCGGATTAAACCGTAAGTTGTTTTACCCGTACCAGGGCCAGCAAGTACTCCAATTTTCTTACTTGTTGATGAGGCTATAGCCAAGTGTACCCCAGACAAATTATCCTTCCATGCCATATTGATCAATCTTAGCAAAAACTTATAAGCTAAGATAGCGGAGAGTTAGGTATTACCGGGGGAAGAAATGGATTTGGGACATCGGGGAAATTATTGTTTTCGGCCGGGCATTTTGAATCAGGGATTTTTACAAAGTTAAATATCCAGTCCTTCTTGCCTTTTTCTCTTTCCCAAACAGCATTGTATTTATCTTGTCCGTCATTACTTCTATTGGTTTCTTCTAACACCTTGTTACTTAACTCCAATTGCTTTACCTTATCTTTTTCATCAAATGCTTGGCTAAGATACAAGGATGACAAATATTGTCCTTCATACATTTGATATTGATATTCGGACGCTTCTTTAATATACGACGTAATTAATAGGTTAAAAGCCTTACTGTCTAAATACCTCCTTTGTTTGGCAAGCCATATTTTTTCTTCTTTTATGTATTCTGCTGCAGATTGTCTATATTGATCGAGCGAAGACATGTATTGTTCTTCACTTGCAGAAGCCATCAGAAGATTGAATTGGTCAGTATATTTATTTTTGCGGTCAATAATCAGTGGGTTAACTTTTATACAATGTTCATCCGCTAAATATGATCCCTCGTTGACAACTTGCTGATATTTCCAAACATACAGACCGAATATGACTAATCCTAAAGTAACAAGCCCGACTAAAAATTTCACTTTTTTAAGATGAAATCTCTGCTTGATTGCAAGAAATCCCCGATACAGCAAAGATGGAGCAATATAAAAGATGGAGATTAATATTAATATAAGTGCTAATGGTCCTATCACTGGTACGGGAAGTAACGAACGGAATATAGTTCCATAAATTGGAAAATGAGATAAGATACTTGTTAAATTTATCGGTAGATAAGCAGGAAAATAGGATATGTGGTAAACCTGCTGATAGATTGGCGAATCCATCCATGATGGCGGTATCAAGTAAAATAAAGCTATTAGCCAGAATATCGCATATAAAGATGTAGCAGAAGTAATGAAAACTGCTATTTTAATGAATTTATGCCACTTTTGTTTTTCAAGTTTGGTACTGTCTGGAAAGTAAGGTAGAAATATCTTTTTAATCTTCATCTTTAGCTAGGATTGTATTTCTAAAACTTCTCTTGCTTGCCCTCCAAAACCTTTACCGACCAGACCCGCATTTTCCAACTCATCAAGGATTCTTGCTGCTCTAGCATATCCAACATTTAACTTTCCCTGAATTAATGCAGCCGTGATAGTTTTTTGGTTTTTAATTAAATTAACGGCTGTTTGATATAATTCATCTCTATCTAACATTCCTTTTGCGTTGTTAACAGCTTCCCAATATTTACAAAAATCACAATCATCCCCACATTCCGGAAGTGAATCGGATTTAAGGCATTCTATAGCTTTCAAAATTGTCTCTTCGACCCATGAGTCGTCTCCATTATAAGGAATAAGCTTAATATCGAATTCTAATTTCCCATTGAATGCTTGTTTATTTGTATTTCCATTGCAATATACAAAATAACCGGTTTTAGAAACATCAAAACCATTTTTTCTAAACAACCATTGATACACCTCCATTTGCCTCTTATATCCGTCCTGCCACTCAGCATCCAGGGATACTTCGCCATCCTTGGCAGTTGCTTTGTAATCTACAATAATTAATTCCCCATTTGATCTAATCCAAATATCGTCTACTCCTCCCGTTACTAACACATTAGTGTGATCGATTGGAAAGGTAATTCCTCTTCTCATAGAATCACGCCATTCCTCAATTTTTTCATGGTTCATAGGGACTGCATCTAAACCATACTTTTTCATTAAAGGATGTGTCGTTCCATCTGCCCGGTGTATATCAAACTCTTTTTTTAAAAGCTTATCTACCGCTGAATTTAAAGAAAAGGGGAAACCAGGCGGTTGGGCTACTCCTAACTTTCTATCAAGATAAAAACAGCGAGGGCAAGTTAGAAAATCATCAATCCGTCCACGGCTTAATCTAAATAACTCTTTTGAGTTTTTATCGTATAAATTTCTTTTTCTGTTAGCGCTGTAATAATCAGACATTTTTAATTTGCTAAAATTACTTTTATATCTGTTTTTTCTAATTCTAAATGTTCAGCCAATTTTGCAACGATATCTCTTTTGAGATTTGTATTTGTGTTATTTTCATAAAAATACTGAGTACCCTCAATAATGTTTGGTTGTCTTAAGGTTTCCTTATCGGCTGTTATGTATTTATGTAAATAGTTATCAGATGTGACGAAGTCATATAATTGTTCATCGAGCATAAAGAATTTCTCTAATATAGTTTCAAGTACCGCCGCCCAGTTATTACATTCCGTTGTTTCACCGAGTACAGATACACCTTTTACTTTAGTTCCGGTAAGGTCTTTATCATCATAGAAAGTAAATTCTGCTTCTTGAATTACTGGTAGAAAAGTTGGTTTTGGAAGCGGCCATATTTTTCCAATTTGATCAACCCACCACTTCTCTCGCTTTTCTAAAGTTGACTGATCCCAAACATCTTCATTTTTAATAAATTGGTTGATAAGCAAAGGGCTTTCGTTAAATCCATTTTCAATGGTTTTCTTTGATAGAAAATCGTTATTTGAATACTTTGAATTGTACCCAGTCAAAGTAAGATTTGGTAGGGTATGAAGATATTGTTGATGAATTTTTTCGTAATTTTCTCCAAGTGCTTTAACCCAAGTTTTATTTAGCGTTTGCGGCATAATATTGACAGGTACCCCTTAAACTAAGACAAGATTCTCTGACTTTTGTTAAAATCCGGGAGAGTTTAGAAAGGAGTATCCATGCAAAGAAAAATTATTCCAGCTGAGATTAAAGCTGAAATTTTAGCCAAGGCAAAATCAGGTG
>JACPEW010000008.1 GCA_016183305.1 Candidatus Daviesbacteria bacterium | reverse complement strand
TCACCTGATTTTGCCTTGGCTAAAATTTCAGCTTTAATCTCAGCTGGAATAATTTTTCTTTGCATGGATACTCCTTTCTAAACTCTCCCGGATTTTAACAAAAGTCAGAGAATCTTGTCTTAGTTTAAGGGGTACCTGTCAGAAGCAAGCAAAAGTTAAAGGTTATGAGGATCAGATAGACCAGTTAGTTTATAAACTCTACGGCCTCACGCCGGAAGAAATTGCAATTGTGGAAAATTCAAATAAAAAATAATTTTATGATAAAACCAAATAGACAGACAGGCTTATTTAAACACAAATTAGCTGAAAGTGGATGTAATCTTCATCAAGCAAATATATTATTTAAAGAAAACTTATTATCTTTTGATCCAGTAGGCAAAGAAGAATATGAGGGGTTAGAGATTGAAGAATTAGAATTTTTAAAGAGTTTATTTTTTGCTTCAGGACTCACGGCAAGTACCGTGAAAGCGATGTTAAGTAAACTAGGAAAGCCTTATAGCTACTCTTTCGATGTAATTTATTGGGATTATGGATCGCAAGAATGGAAGGAATTACCTCAGGATGCAGAGAGTTATATCAGTGATAATTTACGGGATATTATATTCGATAATTTCGATAAGTTTTTAGAAAACCTCAGCGAAGATGACGCAGACGAACTTTCCACTATTAAAGATGCAATTAGTGTGCGGTTAAAGGAAATTGCTATTGTGAAAGGCAGAAATTAAAAATGGATACTTCTGGTTCTATAACCCAATTTTTTTATAACATAATTCCAGGCAGCCTTTTTATTATTGTTTTTGTTCTTATAGTTGGGTATCCTCCTGATCTTTTTTATCCTCTTCTCCAAAAAAATTGGGTATTCTCTGTGTTTATCTTCCTGTCACTTGCTCTTTTAGTAGGTTTTAGTTTTCAAGTAATAACAAAAATTGATAGAAAATATCCATTAAAAACGAACAATTCCTCTGATTGTTTAAATAAAATAGCGATCTTCTTGAATATACTCAGTATGAAAATACATAAGCGCTTTATTATTAGAAACTTAAACAATATTACATGGGACAAAGTTAAAGAGGATAAGACAAGTTATGCAGTAGCTCGAGCAATTCTTAAAGGTTTAAAGGTTTCTGGAAAGAAAATTTTTGACGAAAAAGATAGTGACGAAAGGCTCTTCTACTTAATGCATAATTACCTAGTGGCAGAACATAAAGACAAACAAGTTGATTTTTATATGGGCAGAATTGCATTTTGGGCTAATATCTACTACGGTACTCTTATATTGATGATAGTGTCTCTATTCTTACAGAGGTGGGAAATCTTCTTATTTTTATTAGGATTTGCGGTCTTTAATCGTTGTTTTGCATACCATGAATATTTGAGAATTCAGTATGATGTAGTTCTAAAAACTTTTATCTTAGTATATAAACATGATCTCAAAACGCGGTAAATGTTTTCCGATTCAGGGATAAATAGTAGTAGTTAGTTTCGGATTAATGTACCGCCTGTCCGACATGTTTAATATAAGATAGTATGCCTGAATTTGATTTAGAAAATTCTCCTCTTTATGAAAGTTTTGAAGGTTTATATATAGGAGATGCAGTTTATTCCCAAAATTTTGGTTTAGGACATATTGGAGGATTTTATAATGATGAGATTATTGTTCAATTTTCCAATTCCAGAAGGAGATTTTCTGTTGAGGATGAGGAAATTAGGAAAATCCCGGATGATTATTTTGTGGGTAGAAGTAAAAAGATAAAAGTAAATTTTGAAGGTAAGGAAATGAGTTATGCGGAATATAAAAAGATGGCAGGTCTTACCAGAAAAGGAAAAAAGGAAGAAAAACTAAAACATATTACACTTAAAGAAGCTTTGGATATTCTTGGAATTACAAAATCTAAGTTATTAAAGGATATTTCAGAAAATAATATTCAAACAAAAACTTTTAGCAGGAGCGTTATGATTCATCGTGACGATCTTCTTAGATTGCATAAGAAGATTAAAAAGGATAAATTAAGATAATTATGGATCAAAAAACAGCGGTTAAGAAATGTCTTTGTGATAATTCGAATTATGCAAAGTGTCTAGGTAGTAACTGCAAAGATAAAAATTGTCCGGTTCAAACAAAAGAACAGAAAGAGATCTGGCGCACACGATGGGAGGGTGTAAAATAAAAAGTCATGCCCGTACCCTAAAAATTACTGATGATTGATAAATTATCTTCTATTAAAATTATCTCCGGAAGTCGCACCTATTGTTTTGATATTAAGACTTCTGTTGAAGGTGCAAAATATCTTGTTATAAAAGAGTTAAAAAATAATGTAAGAGAGGGACAAATAATGATTTTTGAAGAGTATTTTCAAGCATTTCGTAAGGGTTTTAGAAAAGCAGTCAGAACTGCAAAGAAGGGTGATTTGGAATCCTACGATATTAAACAATTGCGCTCTAAATATCCTAAGGCCTATGAGCTTTGGGCTAAAGATGAAGAAGATTCCCTAAAGGAGTTATGGGCACATAATAAAACAATTAAAGAAATATCTTCTATTTTACAAAGGGAACCGGGTGCTATCCGTAGCCGATTAAAAAAATTAGATAAATTAAAATTACTATAGAAGCCTGAATTCTGGATTAAGAAATTCTGACTATATTTGAATACTGGACAAGAAGATCAGGTTTAAGCTAGATTAGAATAGCCTGCCTCAAATGATTAAACTATCAAGATCAAAATTAGAATTATTATTTGAATGCCCTCGATGCTTTTGGTTTTATGCCGGAAAAGGTATTGCCCGGCCTTTTGGAGCTCCTTACACCATAAATAATGCTGTAGATTTTCTTTTAAAAAAGGAGTTTGATGAACATCGTAAAAATGGTACTGCCCACTACTTAATTACCCGAGAAAATATAGATGCTATCCCATTTATGCATGAGGACATTGATAAATGGAGGAATACTTTTACTGGAATTCAATATCATCATAAAGAAACAGATTTTCTAGTTTTTGGGGCAGTAGATGACATTTGGGTAGATTCTAAAGGTAATCTGATTGTGGTCGATTATAAGGCTTCTGGAGCCAAAGAAGGCGAACTTTATGAGAGTTACAAACACCAAATGGAGATATACCAGTGGATACTGCGGCAGATGGGATTTAAGGTACTCAATATAGGGTATTTTGTTTATTGCAGAGTAAATAAAGACAATGGATTTGCCAAAGGTAATTTAAGTTTTGATATTAAAGTCCAACCCTATGATGGTGATGATGGTTGGGTGGAAGATAAAATCTATGAGGCAAAGAAAATTCTAAGCAAACGTTCAGCTCCTAAATGTTCCGATGGTTGTATCTATTGTAAATATACTAAAGTGACATTAAGTCTGCTATAAGATAAAGAACGTTTATTAGACATCACTTCTACGTAATAGTCCACAGAATTTACCACGCACAGTAACTTCTTCAGGATTTAGAAAACGAGATTGATATTCCTGATTACGCGGACGCAGTTCAATCTGATTTCCTCGGTGATAAAATCTCTTTAAAGTAGCCCTTTCTTCTAAACCGTCATTAATTATTGCAATGACAGTGTCTCCGTCTTGCGCTGTTGCTTGCTGCTTGACAACAATAATATCACCATCAAGAATGCCGTCTTGGTTCATGCTGAAACCAGATACCTTTAAGCAATAATAGCCAAATCTTGCATTTAACATTGTGGATGGTACATCTATAATTTCTGGATCCGATTCTTCAAATACAGTAATACCTTCTCCTGCGGAAATTACACCCAAAAGCGGAACAGGTTGAGTTGTATGGACTCTATACTCAGATGCTAACTTGATTGACCTTGTTTTACCGGGAATCCAAGTTAGCATGCCTAACCTATTTAGTGAATTTAATTGGTCTTGGATTGTTCCTACAGAGACACCAAAATTATCAGCGATCTCTCTGAATGTAGGAGATATTGCTTTTTGACGGAAATAATTCTTAATAAAATCTATAATTGCCTGCTGTTTTGGTGTAGGGTGCCTCATTTAGTTATTGACAAATTTTTGTATTTAATATATCTTATTTTTGTAGGTTATAAACTACCTAATTATGTATATGTTACCAAACTTCTGTCTGAGTTACAAGGTGACAAAAAGATATGAATATAACTTGTATCTATTGCAATTGGTCCGGACTTTTTCTCTTTTTTGAGAAAGATCATATAACTCCACTCTCCCGAGGAGGGTCAGATACCCCTAATAATATTCGCTGGATCTGTTTTGGTTGCAACAGACAAAAAAGTGATAAGACACACATAGAATACATCCTGTGGCGTATAGCAAATCCGCTTTTAGCAAATATAGGCGTAGCAATTCTACCTAAAGGATAAAAAACATTATGATTACAGAAGATCAACTTAAAATTTGGGCAACTCCTCCTAGCGCAGTGAAGTATATTGCTACTAGAGAAAGAATTGAAAAGGCTCTTATAAAAAAATTTGGTGGAAATATAACAGTATACCTACAAGGGTCATACAAAAATAAAACAAATACTAAATCTGAAAGTGATGTTGATATTGTTGTTGAGTATACCCCTGCTTATTATCCAGGTTTTTTTGATATGTCGGCAGAGCAAATTGCCGAATATCATAGGGTAACAATAAAACATGATTATACATTTTCACAGTTTAAGTTAGATGTATACAAGGTCCTTTTGGATGAATTTTCTGATAAAGAAGTTAAATGGCATCCAAAGTGCATTAGGGTGCTGAAAAATGAAAATAGGGTTAACGCTGATGTGGTTGTATGTTTTACCCACCAAAGATACACAGATCCTTATGCTTTTGATGCCGTAGGGATACATTTTTTTATGGACTCTGGTGAGGAGGTAGTTAATTTTCCTGTACAGCACCATAAAAATGGAGAAGATAAGAATACAGAAACGGACGGTAAATTTAAAGATACAGTCAGAATATATAAGAATATTATGCAAGCACTTGTGGATTCAGAAAAGCTAAAAGATGAAGATGCCCCATCTCATTTTATAGAATCTTTGGTATGGAATGTATCAAGTCCACATTTTCAAGGTACTTATGTGGAAATATTAAAGTCAGTTACTGGAAAAGTTTGGCATGATATGAAATTGGAAAAGGATCCGTACAATAACTACAAAAAAATTCACGAGCTTGAATGGCTTTTTAAAGGAAATGTTGTGTATACTCCAATACATGCACAAACGTTTATGGGAAAGGTGTGGAACTTTCTAGAAGTTTGATATGGGAGCGCAGCTTTCAAAACTCAGTCATCAGCTGATTTTTCTAATTATATTACCTATTATTAGTGTGGCTTTTGCGTATCTGATTAACGTTTTCTTACAGGAACATATATCTTATCCGTGGATATTCCTAATTGATTCGCTTGGTGTTCTTGGCATGTACTCTTTTTTATTTCAACTTTTCAACTATTCTTTATGGCAGTTCTTTCCTGCGGGAATGTTTCAAATAGTAGATGTGCCTAATCTGAATGGAACGTGGGTAGGTAAGCTTAGATCATCTTATGATAACAATCGTACCCCATATGAAGTAAGAGTTGAAGTAATCCAAACATTTTCCAGTATAAAAGTTTATTGCTATTTTAGTAGATCTTGGTCTTTCAGTATAGTTTCAGATTTTTATAAAGAAGCTGATGGGAGAAAGGTTCTACATTATATCTACAGAAATGAACCACAAAATAACGCTTCGCCAACAATGCATGGACATTATGGAGCAGCTAAGCATGAATATATAGCAAGCAGGAATATGATGGAGTGTTCTTACTATAATGAGCCTCCCCGAAATAGAGGGTGGTATGGAAGTTTTAATGTAAAAAGAGAAAAAAGGTCATTATTGGAAATTCTTTTTCCTTCGGTAAGAAATAAATTAAGTTAATCTTGGATAAGCCTTAAAATAAACGGGATGATGCGGGATGTAGGCAGTTTATATTTGTAGGCCGTAGCGTAGTACCAGTTTTGATATTTTCTTTGTAACTCCTCCAGTTGAGCATCAAAAACTTTATCATCCTCAACACTTTTTAGGTGATTTCCTGCAACTCTTTCTATGGCCGGTTCCATTAGGGCTTTGTCGTAATCCTCAAGGGATGTTTTTTCCTTATCTTGTTTTTCTAAGGCTATGTTTATGATCTCCTGCTCTATTTCTAAATAAACTAACATTTTTTCTTTTGGAACGATATACTTTGTTAAACGGTTTAAGTTAGGTAATCCTCTTGGGTAGGTACCGGAGCTGAAAAACCTGTTAAGTAAGTGCATATCTAAATTCAAAACATTGCCCAGTCGGCTGATAATCCTGTAATTGGGTTTGTTTTTGAATCGGTTAAGGATAGTATGTGCACCGTAGGAACGGAGGAAAAGGGATAGCCTTACTTTATTATATGTAATTCTTCGTTTGGAGTAGGATGCCATTTGCCCGTTTGGCAGAAGTTGGATCAGAGTATAACATTTGGGAAGCTACCCAGGTGTAGGATATTACCCCTTGAGTATTTGTTCAATAAGAGAAACTGCTTTATAAGATGGAAACTGTTTGGGGATATGTAAAAAGGTATATTTTGAGTTAAGTAAATTTTTATTTATAAGTTTCATAATTTTCCAACTAATGAGATTACACAATGAATTACCTAACCCGGATGCCAATTTTACATTACTGCCATCTGGTTTAAGAAAATAATTAATTGGTAAATTATTAGTTGTAACTGTTTCAATTCCGATTGTTTCCTGATCTACTCCTGAATATACCCCCATACCTAAAATAAATTCAGGTTGATCATGGAGTAAAATGTCAAGATAATGATCAATGTTGTTACTCCAGACAAGGTAGCAGTGATCAGGTGCTTTTAGCTTATACAACAATTTACCTAAACTATTTGTTAATGCAAAAGCATATAACATATCAGGATATCCATCCGCGCTTTCGGTAAAAGCTGCGGCGTTTCTTAAAAAGTTTATCAAAATAATCAATATTTTTATCATGATAATCAAAAATCATTTGTTGGTTTGCCGATCTTTGAATCCGGCCGATATACTGGATCAATTTTCCCTCAAAAGAGAAAGGGTAGACTATAAATAAAGAGTCCAATAATGGTAAGTCCATGCCTTCCCCAAAAAGTTGCCCGGTGGCAACAAGTACTTGAAAATGTCCGAGTTTAATCTGTTCAGTTTTTACTTTGCGTTTTGAAATTGAATCTTCCCCAGTTAGAGTAATGACTTCACATTGGCTTTGTAGATATAAGTTTAACGTCTCAACATGCTCCCTTCTTTCAGTTAAAACCAAAACTTTTCTGCCCTCCTTAACCTGGTTTAAGATATCTTCTGCAATCATATTATTTCTGCTACTGTCAAAAGTAAGAATTTTTGATAATGTTTCAAACTCATCAATTTTATAGTCAAAAGGGACTGAAAGGTCAGTTTGCTTAATATGTAAGGTAATAGCTCGTGTAGCCGTAGACTTTTCCTTATTAGGATCAATCTCAGCAATGATATCGCCGATATAAAAATAAATAAGCTTCTCATCGTTATATTTACGTTTAGGAGTGGCGGTCAGGCCATACAAATAATAGGGATTAAATTTAACAATTAGTTCCCGGAATGTTTTGGCCGGAATATGGTGACATTCATCAATAATGATAGTGCCGAACTGATTAGTAAGATCATCAATAGTTGCCATTTTAATAAGACTTTGCATCATTGCTACAGTAATTTGTTTCCCTAACTTCTTCTTTCTGCCTGAGATTTGACCGATCTCAGTTTTAGAAATACCTAAGAAAGATTCAATTCTTTCGATCCATTGATTTAGCAATTGCTCTCTGTGGACTAAAATAAGAGCTGGTTGAGATTTTTCAGCGACTAACTTAAGTCCAATAACAGTTTTTCCGGAACCTGAAGGAGCTACAATAACACCAAAATCTTTATCTTTGATTTCATCTACAGCTCGCTTCTGATAATCGTAGAGTTTAATTTTTGATTTAAAAGCAGTTGCAGGTTTAAGTTTTCTCTGATCTAAGATTTTGTAAGATATTTGTTTTTCCTTGCAAAAAATTAATAGATTATCAAGAAATCCTCTGGGGATATAAATATGCTCGTCTTCTTCTGTGATAAGTTTAAAATATTTTTCAGTTTGGTAAGTGCTAATCCCAATTCGCTTTTTGATCAGATATTCAGTATTAAAAAAGTTTAAATTTTCTCGTAAGTATTGCACTAAAATAGGTGTAAGATGACTTTTTGGGAGTTTAATATGGTTATTTACTATAATTGTTAAACTACTTGAATTAGATTTTTCATCTATCGGGTTTGAATTAATTCCGTTTACCAGAGTAGCATAAAGATTATCAAGTTGATGTTCGGATAATTTCTGAATAGTATTTAAATACTTCCATTGATCGGAAATAATTTCTAAAGTTTCGGGATTTAAAAATGCAGTATTGCCCAGCGGAAGATGAATACCCTGCAAAGGAAGTGCAATTAAATTACCAAAACCTACATTTGTATGGTAATCCTGGTTAGGAAATAATCTGTCAAAACTAACTTCCTTTTCAAACTCAGAAAGATTTAAAGCCTTCCTGATTAGTTCCAGCATTAAGCTTCTGGATTTCGTGGCAGAATATTTTTCTTCAAAGAAGATCCAGACATGTGCGCCTGATCCTGAGCGGGATCTTTCAAGATATGCCGGAATCCCAAATTGCTTGCAGACTTTGATTAAATTAGTACTTTCTGCCTGCCAGTTTTCTTTATCAAAATCAGCTGCAATAAAATATGAGGTATTATCTTCCAAAAGAGGATAAATACCAATTGCCTGAATTCCTTCAAGATGAGATTTTAGTACTTCTAATGTTAAAAGCAATGTTTTCTTATTGGGAAAGTTACTTAAATTTCCGCCCCTGGCTTTATGAGCCATAAACTCGCCCCAATTAAATTCATATGCCGGAGAGTAGCCACTTTTACCATTTTTCTCCCAATGTCTTGCATAGACATCAGTTCTACCGCGAAATACAGACATAAAAAGCTGAATTTGTTTAGTATCAACCATATGTTAGGCTCGATTATACACTAAGCCATACCAGAAATAGTAAAAGTGCTATAATAAGCACATGACTAGTATTCAATTAGTAGATAAAAACAAAGGTCTTATCCAAGCGTTTAGAAGTTTTAAGAAACGCTATTTAAACATGGGTAAAAAACCAAATGTAAAAAATCTTCTTCCTGAAGTTGTCTACCGCACCATGCGTCTTGAAGGCGAGCAAATTACTAGAAAAGAAGCACAAGCTCTTTTTAAATGAGCAAAGCTCTTTCTGCGCAATAATCTTGCCCTAAATTACTGTGGCCAAAACAACTAAACCAAAGGGTTCAACTAGTTTTAAAGAGACTGCTTTTGGTATTCTTCCCCGCTCAAAGATTATTCCTCTTGAAGCTGAAGGTATAAAGAAAGCACTCCAGTACATTATCAAACTGAGTGAGAAAAAAATTAAGATTACTCCTGAGCTTATCCAAGATATTCATAAAGTTGGGTTTGGCTTTATATTTCCTGATTGGACAGGTAAATTTAGAACAGTTGATGTAACAGTAGGAGATTATGAACCACCGCATTACAGTAAGATTGCTGTTTTAGTGAAAAATCTGTGTGATGACTTAGAAGAAAGGCTTAAACATATTCCCTCAATAAAGGATGAAGAACAGTTTCTAGCCGAGGTAATATCGCTTCTGGCATGGTTTCAGCATCAGTTTGTCTGGATTCATCCATTCAAGGATTATAACGGCAGAATTGCCAGACTGCTTACTAACCTTTTGGTTTTAAACTATGGATTACCTGCTTTAGAAATTAAAGCTGAAACAGGACAAGATAGACAACGTTATATCAAAGCCATGAAAGCAGCAGATGACCATGATCCTTCAAAACTGGAAAGTCTTTTAGCCAAGGCTCTAAAAGAGAGTTTAGAAAAAGTATAAAAGTTTTCCCTATAAGGTTGAGTACTATAGGATTTAGTTTTGAGATGGATGGATCTTTTTATAGTGTCTCATTTGTCTCATTTAGGCTTGGTGTGAGACAATATAGGACAAGAGACTATAGCGATTGAAAGGTTCGAAACCGGTATGCTCAGCCAAGACGGGCAGGCATGTAACCCTGCCCTCAGCATTCACACCCTCAAAACCCGGATATCATTGCTGAGGTCTAATCCCAAGAGATTCTATTGCTAGAATTCCTCTAACCCTACAGCTTGCGCCATAGAGCTATTTTTAATTTAGTTTAGTTTATGATATTTGTCAATAGGAAAGTGTTGAAATTACTCTGTTTTACCTGTGAGGAGCGCATCAATAATATCATGAGGTAATGCAGCAGCATTAAGAAGTGCTTTTCTGACAATTCCACCTGCTTCTGATCCAATTTCATCAGCTGCTTTTAAAGTACCCATTACTGCGCTTTTGGCAAGTTTTCCTGAATCTTCACCAATATCACCTGCTGCTTGGATTACTCCCTGGACGGAAGATATCGCCACTTCTCCTACATCCCCACCAACTTTGGAAGCAGTTTTAACAGCCTGTGAGGCTGCTTCTCCTGCTGCTTCTGTGGCATTTACTCCGGTATCTTTTGCCCCATCAACTACACCCCTTACCAAACTTGTAACCCCATCAGTTAAGGAAGCTCCTGTTTGGGAGATAGTTTCCAAACCTTCACCTACCACATCATCAACAGTTTGAAGTCCTGTATTAGCCACATCACCGGCTCCCTGAAGAAGCTTGATAACATTTTCCTTTGCTACATTTTGAACAGTTGAGGCAACATCACCTGCGCCAGAAACTACAGATGAAAGAGCATTCCTTAAATCATCAGCAAGATTTGACATTGTTAATACACTACCAAACATTAAAATTTCTGTCAACGATTATTTTTTAGATGCTCTTTTGACAAAACCCTCGAAGGCCCGGAGTATTTCCAGGGGAGTGACAAACACAATAGTATTATTCTTATCTGCAGAGAGCTCGCTTAAAGTTTGCAGGGTCCTGACATGTAAACCACCTGTAGTTTTAGCCAGTTTTCCTGCTGCTAAAGCAATGTTTTCCGCTGCAGCTTTTTCTCCTTCTGCCCGGATAATGATCGCCCTTCTTTCCCTTTCCGCCTCTGCCTGCCTTGCAATGACCCTTTTCATTTCATCCGGAAGTATTATATCTTTTAATTCTACAGACTCCACTTTTATTCCCCAGGGGTCTGTTGCTTTATCTATAATCTTTTGTATTTTATCTGCCACCTCGTTTCTTTTGGATAAAAGGTCGTCAAGGGAAGTCTCACCCACTACATTCCGCATGGTGGTTTGTGCCAGTTGGGATACAGCATAGAAAAAATCTTCCACTTCAATCACTGCCTTGTTGGCTAAACTAATACGGTAATAAATCACAGCATTAACCTTGGCGGAAACATTATCACGGGTGATGGCTTCCTGATCAGGCACATCAACAGCCTTGACCCGTATGTCTATCCTAGTCCAGGATTCTATAACAGGTAAGACAAGCCTCCAGCCGGGCTCCATCAGTCCTACATATTTACCAAATCTAAACTTAACACCACGCTCATATTGATTGACCTGTTTGATGGAATAGAAAAAGAATAATAATAAGGGAAGCAGAAATAGAGTTTCCATTTAAGTCTAGTATACCATCCCGTAAGATCTCTCGCACCGATTATATCGAGTGTCCTCGACAAAGTCGGGACTAACCGCTCGGGATGACAAAATCTTTGGGAAATACTAAATAATTTCATGTAGCAATTTATTTAGGAAAATTAGATGATTAAATACTGCCTTTTTTGCCTGTTAAACTAGAATACGCAAAAGGAACATTGGTTATCTGGCATTTTTCTTATATTTCAGGCGGTATGGATGTCCGGTCTCTAGAAAAGTCTTTATTAGACTTTTTGTATGTAGCCAATTGTTAGAAGATTATCTTCAAACCTTTTAAAGATAACGTTTTGTAAATGCAAAGCTTGTTTAATAGTTGAAGCTCCCTGTCTGCCAATACTGATAGCTTTTTCTCCGCCAATTATTAGGGGAGCATGAAAAGCATAAACTTTATCGATTATTTTAGCATCAACAAATTCTCCTAAGGTTTGTCCGCCACCCTCTACTAAAATACTAATGATCGTTTCTTCTTTTAACTTAGATAATATTTTGTTGATAGTGATCTGATCAAATAGCCAAACTGTTACACCCTTTTTTTCTAGCTGCGCTTGTTTACTTTTATTGGCTTTAGTGGTCGTTGCGATAATAACATTGTTATCCCGTAACACTTGAGCATTCAGAGGAATTTTTAATTCTGCATCCAGAATAATTCTAATAGGATCTTTTTTACCTTTAATCCTTGTACCCAAATTTGGATTATCAGCAAGGATAGTGTTTATACCGGCTAATATTGCCTGGTATTGTCCCCGCAAATTTCTGGCATAAAGTCTGGCTTTTTCATTGGTAATCCACCTGGAATCACCAGTATAAGTGGCTATTTTACCATCCAAAGATGCAGCAAATTTTAAAACTATAAAAGGCCTGTTTTTTTCATGAAAGATGAAAAAAGCTTCATTTAATCGTCTGGCTTCTGTTTCTAGTATTCCCACTGAAGTTTCTATACCGGCTTGTTGTAATTTAGCTAGACCTTTTCCGTAATTTTTAGGATTGGGGTCTAAAGTAGAAAATACTACTTTCTTGATCTTTTTTTCAATAATAGTATCTACGCAAGGAGGGGTTTTACCGAAGCTGGAACAAGGTTCTAAATTAACATATAGCGTGGCTCCTTTTGGGTCTTCTGAAACAGCTAAAGCTTCAATTTCTGCATGAGCTTTACCAACTTGGTGATGAAAGCCCCGGCCAATAATGCGGTTATTTCTAACTAGAACTGCTCCGGCTAACGGGTTAGGATTAGTCCAACCTAAGCCTTTTCTGGCAAGCCTTAAACAAAGACTCAGGAAAGATTGATCTGAAGGCATATAGATTTATACTAGTTTTAACTGATGGCGCATTTTTCTTTTTTTAATTTTTAGGTAGTTTAAGTCAACTTTGTTAGGTTTAATCTCTAAAGCAGTTCTTTTTAAAACAAGAATACCAAATTTGGCTAACTGGTCTTTTTTATCAGGATTATTAGTTAACAGATTGATTTCAGTTGCTCCTAGATTTTTTAAAATATCAGCAGCTTCTTTATAAGATCTGGCATCAGAGGGAAATCCTAATGCCTCATTGGCTTCTACAGTATCGTAGCCTTGATTCTGTAGGGCATAAGCCTTGATTTTATTAGTTAACCCAATACCTCGGCCTTCCTGATTTAAATAAAGGATTGTTCCGCTGCCTTTTTTATTGATTAACTCCATGCTTTTTTTAAGTTGTTCCCCACAATCACAGCGCAAAGATGAAAAGGTGTCTCCAGTTAAACATTGAGAATGAATTCTTATTAAAACCGGTTTTGTTGGTTTTCCCAAAGTTAAAACAGCATGTTCGCGGTTGTCATTTAAGGATTTATAAATAATTATTTTAAAAAGTCCATACTTTGTAGGTAAATTAGATTGGGCAGTTTTAATAACACAAGAAGATTCACCGGGCTTTGGCAAAGGATTAGCTTTTAAGTATTTAACCAATTCTTCTATCAAGACTATCTTAACTTTCAACTTCTTAGACAGCTTGATCAAATCAGGCAATCCGGCTGTTTGGCCATTATCAGATAGAATTTCACAAAGTACCCCGGCAGGATTTAAGTTGGCAAGTCTTGCTAAATCAACTGCTGATTCAGTATGTCCAGCTCTTTCTAAGACTCCTCCGTTTTGGGCAATTAAACCAAAAATATGTCCAGGCCTAAGCAAGGCGCTAGGGTTTGATTTAGGATTAGAAAGAGCCTTGATAGTTTTAAACCGGTCATTGACTGAAACCCCGGTTGTAGTGTTTTTTTCAGCATCCACTGATATGGTAAAATTTACCCCGGTTTTTTCATCATTGTCTAAAGGTTCCACCATTAAAGGAAGGGCTAGTTTATGAGCCTGTTTTTGAGTAATAGCAGCGCAAATTAATCCGCCCCCAAGCTTAATCATGGTATTGACCATTTGAGGAGTCAATTTATCAGTAGGAATATATAGATCTGCTTCTTTTTCTCTTTTCTGGTCAAGCAAGATCAACATTTTACCTTTTTTGATTTCTTCTATTGCTTCTGGTATGGCGATATGAGCTTTGTTCATAATTTAGGAACAGTTTTAGTCATTTCTAAAGCTGTTAAAGCTGCTTCTACTCCTTTGTTTTCTTTACTTCTGGTTGCCCTGTCTAAAGCATCTTTTAATTTATAGACTGATAATACTTCAAAAATAACCGGTATTTCATACTGCAGGGAAACTTCCATACAGCCTTTAGCGCATTCGTTGCTTATTTGTTCAAAATGATAAGTATCCCCCTTTACTATGGCTCCAAAAGTAATGATGGCGCTGTAAATTTTTTTCTTGGCCAGTTTTTTTACAACAAGAGGTATTTCAAGCGCTCCCGGAACCCTAAAGATATCTATACAATTATCTTTTAAACCCTGTTTTTTTAGAGTTGCCAGGCAGTTTTTCTCCAAGTTTTCTGAGACATCTTTGCGGAAGTTACTGCTGACTATAGCAATTTTAATATTGTTTATGTTTGTCATTTTAATAATCTTTCTACGTATTTGGTCAAAATATCAACCTCAATATTAACTAAATCTTCCGGCTTGATAGTTTTAAGCATAGTGTTATTCCAGGTATAAGGAATAATACCAACTGTAAAATAATTTTTTCCTACCTTAATAACGGTTAAAGAAATGCCATTAACAGCAATTGATCCTTTTTCTACAATATATTTAGCTAAATCAGCAGGGATGGAGAATTTTAACAGGCTGCTATTTTCCTGCTTGGTGAGACTTATTAATGTTGCTGTACTATCTACATGGCCTTGGACCAGATGGCCAGATAAAAATGAAGCAGCTGTTGCAGGCAGCTCCAAATTTACCAGGCTATTTATTTTTAGGTTTTGGATATTGGTTTTGTTACTGGTCTCCGGCATGAAGTCTACCGTGAAGGACTGTTTGCCAGTTTGAGCAACCGTTAAACAGGTACCATTTACAGAGATGCTGCTGCCTTTTTGAATTTGTAACAAAAAAAGACGATCAGCTAAAATTGTTAGGTTTTTATCTGTTTTTTTGGCCACATGGCCTAGACTAGTAATTATTCCTGTAAACATATTCTTTCTTTCATCCCGACTGTACGGTCGCTGCCAGAGTTTCACTGGCTCATGGGTCGAAGGTTCGACCCTCGTAGAGTTTACTACCGATTTTGACTTTCGCAAATCCCCGAAAGAACAGCGTTATTATAGCACAAAAAAACTCGCACGAGGCGAGTTTTCTTGAAAAGCTATCTTTCGATAACCATGATTTTTATATCAGATATTCTCCAGTCTGGTCAAGTAGTACAAACTGGATCATGATACAATGAGAGTATGGTGTATCTGTCTGCTGATCATGCAGGATTTGAGTTAAAAGAAAAAATTAAAGAATTCCTAACAAATGAAGGGTATGAGGTAAAAGACTGTGGGGCTTTTGAATACGATAAAGAAGATGATTATCCAGATTTTATTTCCCAGGCTGCGCAGGCAATCTCGGAGGATCCTAACAGTAGAGCAATAATTTTAGGAGGTTCAGGTCAAGGAGAAGCAATTGTTGCCAACAAATTTCCTAATGTCAGAGCAGCTGTATATTATGGAAGCGCAGAAGAAATGCCTAGTTTAACCCGCCAGCACAACAATTCCAATATTTTATCCTTAGGCGCAAGATTTTTAAGCGTTGAAGAAGCCACCAAGGCAGTAAAACTATTTTTAGAAACAAAATTTTCAGAGGATGAGAGGCATATTAGAAGAATTGATAAAATTAAACAAATAGAAACAAGATAATGGTACAAATTATCCCGGCAGTGCTTCCTACTACTGATAGAGGATATAATAATGATTTTTCTAGGCTGGAAAAAACAGGATTATTTGAATGGGTACATATTGACTTCATGGATAATAAATTTGTTCCCAATGAAGGGATTAGACCATCAGTGACGTCTAAATATAAATTTACTTTAAAAAAGGAAGCCCATTTAATGGTTCAAAATCCTAAAGAGTGGATAGATGAGTTAGTGAAGGCTGATTTTAAGCGGGTACTGTTTCATCTAGAATCTGAAGATAATCAAGATGAATGTTTAAGCTATGCTAAAGCTCAAGGATTAGAAACAGGATTGGTACTAAAGCATGAAACTCCTTTAGAAAAGTTAGAGCCTTTTATATCTAAAACTGATATTGTAATGCTAATGGGTGTTGTGCCTGGCTTTCAAGGTCAGCCGTTTATTGAAGGGGTAGTAGATAAACTAAAAGAATTAAAATCGAAACAATGGCCAATTAAGGCAGCAGTTGACGGCGCAGTGCGGGATACAAATATTAAAAAACTGGTTGATGCAGGCGTGGATTATGTAATTGTAGGCTCCTTCTTGTTAAAAGGGGAGATAGATGATAATTTAGAGAAGCTATGGGAGGCAGTTGATGGGTCTTAAAGAAAAAAAAGCTAAAACAATTCAATATGTAGCTGTTTTTGGATTTGCCGATGCCTCAGAAAATGACGGGCTGTTTAAAACTGTCAGAAGCGTCAGTAAAGAGCTGGCTGAAGCAGGTTATATCGTGGTAGACGGAGGAGGTCCTGGGGTAATGAGAGCTGCAACAATTGGCGCCAAAGAAGGTGGAGGCAAGGTAATCGGGGTAACTTTATACTCAGAGGATATTCCTAACTTTGAAGGTAGAGACCCAAAAAATTTATTTGATGAAGAAATAAAAACTACCAATTATGTAGAAAGAACTTTAGCTTTAATGAGTACTGGTCAAGTATATGTAATTTTTAATGGTGGTTCCGGCACTATTTCTGAATTTGGGATGGCTTGGGGTTTGGCTAAATTATACTTTGGACATCACAAGCCTTTAATATTATACGGTAAATACTGGGAAAATATCATTAATGCTTTTAAAGAAAACATGCTACTCAGACCTCAAGAACTAAAAGTGTATAAAATTGTTAATTCTCCAGAAGAAGTTTTGGATGCTATTAAAACCTTTGAGGAAGAACTGGAAAGAGGAGAACATAATCATGATATGCAGACAGAAAGCGACTTTAGCCTATAATCCATGAATTGCTCGTTTTGCGGACAAGTTCTATCAGAATTAATTACAGGTTTGGTAGCTTTAATCTCTTTTGTTGTGTTTCCTGTAATTCAACTAATGTTGGCTTTTATAAAGTTAATTATTAATAAGGTGATTTGTTGGCAAAATAGCCGTTAAAATATGATTACACAGACTTTATCAAACAGATTGGTTTTTATTTTAAGCCTGCTAGGACTTTTAGTATCTGGGTTTTTACTATATGAATATAGCATTAATGGGCCAGTATATTGTCCGGTAGGGGGAGGATGCGATATTGTCCGGTCTAGCCCTTATTCTCAATTTTTAGGCATCTCGATTCCTATTCTAGGTGTTGCTTTTTATGTAGGAATGGCAATTTTATCAGTTATTCATACACACCAGTTGCCTACAAAATTAATCCGAAAATTACAACTTTTGGGCGCAACTTCAGGTGTTGGTTTTGGTGTTTATTTAACCTATCTGGAAGCCTTTGTTATTGGGGCCTTTTGCTTTTGGTGTATCTTGTCATTTATAATATCGCTGGCGCTTTTATTATCAATCATTTTAGCTTTTAAATGTACTAATGAAGACGGAAACTAAAGTTTTAGGAATAATCTTAATTATTACCCTAGTTCTTTTATTTGGCGGAATTTTTCTGCTTTCTAAGCAAGGATTATCTGGGACAAACGAAGAAACTGTTTATCAAATTGACTATAGCAAAGGCCAAAAAATTGGCAGCGATAGCGCAAAAGTAAAATTAGTAGAATTTTCTGACCTTGAATGCCCTGCCTGCGCAGCTGCAGAGCCTTTTGTTAAAAAAGTAAAATCTGATTATCCAAATAAAGTGCAACTTATTTACCGCCATTTTCCTCTTCCACAGCATACTCATTCAAGGCAGGTAGCTATTTTTGCAGAAGCAGCAGCCAAACAGGGTAAATTTTGGGAAATGCATGATAAATTATTTGAAACTCAAAGCCAGTGGACCATTTTGCCTGAAAAAGAAGCAGCTGCGTTTTTCCTCAATTTGGCTAAAGAATTAAGTCTAGATCAGGATAAGTTAAATCAAGATTTAGAAGATCCAGTTGTTAAATCAAGGGTTGATGAGGATGAAGCTGAAAGCAGGCGTTTAGGTGTAAATGCCACACCAACATTTTTCTTAAATGGCCGCAAACTTAATTTACAAAGCTTTAGTGAGTTAAATACTGTAGTGGCAAATGAACTAAAAAAATGAAAAACATTGTGCCAATAAGCAGCTTAATAGATTTATCTGGAAAAACAGTGATTGTAACTGGAGGAGCTCAAGGAATTGGATTAGGAATAGTTTATAGATTAGCTGAAGCTGGAGCATCAGTGATGATTGCTGATTTTAAGGAGCAAGAAGCTTTGCAATCAGCAAAAGATTTATCTGATAAAGGTTGGAAAGTAAAGTTTGTTAAAGTTGATGTTTCCCAGGAAAAAGATGTTAAAAAAATGGCGGAGGAAACAGTTAAGGTTTTTGGGGGAATTGATATTCTAGTCAATAATGCTGGAATTTATCCTGCTAGCTTAGTTGAACAAATGACCGCAGCAGATTTTGATAAAGTAATCGCTGTGAACTTAAAAGGAGTTTTTCTTTGTACAAAATATGCCTCAGAGCAGATGATTAAACAAAACAGGGGAGGAAAAATTATTAATGTTACCTCCATCGATGCACTGCATCCTTCATCTGTAGGACTAGCTCACTATGATGCCTCAAAACATGGAGTATGGGGATTTAGCAAAAATGTAGCTTTAGAACTTGCTCCTCATAAAATTTGGGTAAATGCTATAGCTCCAGGAGCAATTGAGACTCCAGGTGTAACACAAGGAAAGCCTTTGAGAGCTGATATTTTGGAAAAGTTTATTGCTAAAATCCCTATGCAGACAATGGGTCAGCCAGATGATATTGGCAAGGCAGCTTTATTTTTAGCTTCAGAGCTGTCTTCATATATGACAGGTGCCCAAATTGTAGTTGATGGCGGAGTGCTTTTATCTTAAATTCCTGGATTTTCTTGACAATTGCTCTCCTTTTAAATTAATATATCCCCTATAGGGGGACTATGGCATATAGACCAAAAGATACTCAGGAAGCGATATTGCACCGGTTAAAAATTGCTCAGGGGCATTTACAAAAAGTTATCCAAATGGTTGAAACTCACGAGTATTGCATTGACGTAATGCATCAATCCCAAGCTGTTCAAAGAGCTTTAGAAGAAACAAATCATGTGTTGTTAGAGCATCACTTAAAAACTTGTGTGGTTGATCATATTAACAAAGGTGAAATAGATACTTCAATTCAAGAAATAATGAATGTTGTAAAAAAAGGCGCTTAGCATGAATGATAAAAAGCTAATTATTGGATTTATTGTTTTAACCTTACTTATATTGGGCGGTGGAATTTTTGTCTTAAGCGCTAGTGTCCCTAATCAAATTACTGCCTCGCAAAATGCTAAAGCAGAGGTAGATCAAAAAACTTTTGATTGGGGTAATATTCCTTATAGCGGAGGCAATGCTGTTAAAACTTTTACCATCAAAAATACAGGCACAAATACTTTGAAGTTAACAGGAGTTAAAACCTCCTGTACTTGTACTAAAGCTCAAGTTGCAATAGATGGTAAAACCAGTCCTTATTTTAGCATGCATGCTACCTCATCCTGGGTAGGTGAAGTGCCACCAAACAAAGAAGCTCAACTGACAGTTATTTTTGATCCCACTTTCCATGGACCAACAGGGGTAGGACCGATGGAACGGTTAATATCTGTACAAACAAATGATGCCCAAAATCCCAATATAGAATTTTCTTTGAAAGGAGTGGTCGTAAAATAAATGCAAAAGTCAAAATTTAAAAATATTTTATTAAAAGCTGTACCTTTATGGATGGTACTTTTAATTGTTCTAAATTCTACTTTAGCTATGGGGATTGCCCAATACTATTTAATGAGACAAGAACTTAATAGAAATATTCAAGCTTTGGCTAAGACCACTAAAAACCCGGAAGAACTAATCCAGATTTTAAAACAGCAGGTTTTACCACAAAATGGTTATAAAACTTCTTTGAAATGGAAGGATTTAGGACAAAAGTTAGTAGAAGCTGGAGTAATTGATAAGGCAAAGTTTGAAGCTAGTGTAGTCTCAGATGCTGACGGAAAAGACAATATGAAATATCTGGAAGGAAGCTCTGAAGACTATATTACTATCAGCGAGAAGAATTCCCATTTTGTGGTTAATTTCTTTTGGGCTTTGGGTCTGGTTAACAAAAGCAAAGTTTTGGATGAGGGTCCAATGAAAACAGGAGGTACTCCTACAGAAAATTTTGCCTCAACTGGAGGCTGGACAATAGGGGCAAAACCAGTAATGGAGATTTATTCTTCTCAGGAACTAATCCCTCTGAATTCTTTTCAACAAGACTTAGTGAAAAAAATTGCTGATAATGTATTCAGGCCTTGTTGTGGCAATGCCACTAGTTTCCCTGACTGTAATCATGGTATGGCTGCTTTAGGTTATATCCAGTGGGCAGTTTTTAATGGTTTGCCTGAAGACCAAATCTATAAAGATCTTTTGGCATTTAATTCTTTCTGGTTCCCACAAAATTATATAGAAATGGCTGCATATTTTGATAAGACTAATGTTAAGTGGAAAAATGTTGATCCAAAAGTGGCTTTGGGTAGAGATTATTCTTCAGTTCAAGGCGCTGCAAGGATTAAACAAGCAGTTCAAAGCGTGCCTGGCTTACAGAGTCAAGGAGGGGGTTGTGGAGTATAAATGGGAATGGAAAATGTCTTGTTTCAGACATCTTTAATAGCTGCATTTGTTGCAGGAATAGTAGCTTTATTTGCTCCTTGTTGTATTACTTTTTTACTGCCAGCTTATTTAGGCAGTGTTTTTAAGGAAAAAGAAAAAGTGATTTTGATGACTTTAGTTTTTGGAGCAGGAATTTTTGTAGTGCTGATGCCTGCAGTATTAGGAGTTGCTTTTGTATCAAAACTGCTGTTCCATTATCATAATATTATCTATATTATTGGTGGTTTAGTGATGTTGGCAGTAGCGGCCACGACATTTTTGGGCATTAAATTACCAATGCCTAATTTAAATAGATTTAGTAACAGCGGAAAAACAGATGTAGTATCAATTTTTACCCTGGGTATAGTTTCAGGTATTACAAGCGCTTGTTGCGCGCCTGTTTTAATTGGCATTATGACTTTGACCCTTCTCTCCCCTAGTTTTTTTGGAGCTCTTTTAGTAGGTGGAATGTATGTATTAGGAATGGTGATTCCTTTGCTTCTAATTTCAGTTTTTCTCTCAGATAAAATGCCTAAACTAACTATCTTAAAAAAGCCTCTAAGCACTATAGATCTTTTTGGCAAAATTTATGTGATTAGCTTAAGTAATTTAATAGCCTCAATTGTATTTTTAATTACTGGATTACTGGCCTTAGGTTTAACAATGACAGGCAAACTTTCTATTGAAAATATGGATGTATTTACTAAAACAATTACCGGAGCTTTAACTAATGTGAATGCAGCAGTAGGGAATAATTTAATTTTAAATGTGGTATTTGTAGGTTTGCTAATTGGTTTTATTTATTGGATAGCCAAGAAAGTGTAAAATATTATTTAGGAGGTGATAAATCATGATGGGTAATTGGGGAAATTATGGAGGAATGATGGGCTATGGATTTGGAGTTTGGAGTCTAATCCTGTGGTTGGTAGTCTTAGTGGACCTAATTTTGGTAGGGGCTTGGCTCTGGAAACAAATAAACAGAAAATAAGGGGGTGATGATATGTTAAATGCTAAAGCTTTTGCTCATGCTGCTACAGCTGTAATGGCAGTTTTCTATCTAGTGTGTGCAGGATTATCTTATTTTGCGCCTGACTTAATTTTTAGTATTAGTAAATCCTGGATGCATACAATCAGCCTTGAATCAGTCAAGGCTCCGTTTAGTCCAGATTTAGCGTTATTGTTATGGGGAATTATTAGTTTGTCGGTTGTGACATGGGTTACAACTTATATCACCATAGCTTTGTATAATCGCTGGGCAAGGTAAGCTGTATAGTTAAAAAGGAGTTTAAATATGGAAATAGATAAAATTATCGTAGCTGTTGTTGGCTTATTAGGAATAATGTTTACTTATTGGTTTTTCCTGATGAAAAAAGATGGAGTAGTGCAAGCCCGTGGTGAGGTTGATATTATTGTTTCAGGGGGATACTCACCAGAAATTATTTCTGTCCCTCAGGGGAAAACTACCAGGATAAATTTTAAAAGAACTGATCCCACAGATTGTTTATCTGAGGTGGTATTACCAGACTTTAGGATCAAAAAACAGCTGCCCTTAAACCAAACAGTTTCTGTAGAGATTACTCCTGAGAAAGCAGGAGAGTATGGTTATGCTTGTGGTATGAATATGTATCACGGAAAGATAATAGTCAAATGACTGAGATAAAGAAAACATTTCCTATCAAAGGAATGCATTGTGCTTCTTGCGTCAGGGTGATTGAGAAATCGCTCTCAAAGTTACCTGGGGTATCAAATGCTGCTGTTAATTTAGCTCTGGAAAAAGGCAGTGTATCCTATGATCCCAGTCAAGTAACTGATCAGGATTTGGCTTCAGCTGTAGCGAGTGTAGGTTATAAAGCAGAACTAGAACAAAAAGCAGAAGATGAAGATAAGCAAAAAGCAGAAAAACAAAAAGAACTTCATGCCCTAAGAAATAAGGTAATCATTAGTTTAATTTTAGGAGGAATTATTGTAATTGGAGGATTTTTAGGATTGTCTTCCTGGATCCAATTGATACTGGCTATTCCAGTTCAGTTTTGGGTAGGATTGGAATTTTATAGAGCGACTCTTCCTGCTTTAAGAAATAGAACCGCTAATATGGATACACTGGTTGCTCTAGGGACTACAGTAGCTTTTTCCTACTCGGCCTTTGTTACTGTTTTCCCTCAAGTAGTAGAAAAAATAGGTGTTGAACCGATGCCTTATTTTGATGTTTCTACTATTATTATTGGTTTAATTCTCTTGGGGCGTTTTTTTGAAGCCAGGGCAAAAGCAGGTACATCTGAGGCAATCAGAAGATTAATTGGTTTGCAGGCAAAAACAGCTAGGGTTTTAAAAGATGGAAAAGAGATAGATATTCCTATTTCAGAAGTAGCAGTGGGAATGAGGATTAGGGTCAGACCAGGTGAAAAAATCCCAGTTGATGGGGTCATTGAGAAAGGAGAATCTTCTATTGATGAGTCTATGGTTACAGGAGAAAGTATCCCGGTTGATAAAACTAAAGGTGATAATATAATTGGCGCAACCTTCAATAGAAGTGGAACTTTTGTCTTCAAAGCTGCTAAGGTAGGGAAAGACACTATGCTTTCTCAGATAATAAAACTGGTTGAGGAAGCTCAAGCCAGTAAAGCTCCGATTCAGAGGCTAGCTGATTTAATTTCCTCATATTTTGTGCCTGTAGTTATAATGCTGGCTATTTTAACCTTTGTAGTCTGGTATGTTTTTGGTCCTACTCCAGCATTTTTATTTGCGATGCTTAATATGGTAGCTGTATTAATTATTGCTTGTCCCTGCGCCATGGGTTTGGCTACACCTACCGCTATTATGGTAGGAACAGGACTTGGGGCAGAACATGGGATTTTAATAAAAGATGCTGCCAGTTTAGAAACTGCCCACAAAATCAATACTATAATTTTTGATAAAACAGGCACTTTAACTCATGGCAAACCAGTTGTTACTGACGTTATTCCCCTACAACCTACAACCTACAACCTAAAAACTGTTCTCGCCTTGGCTGGATCTTTGGAAAAAGGTTCGGAACATTCTTTAGCAGAGGCAATTGTTAAAAAAGCAGAAGAGGAAAAAGTAAAGTTTTTGCAGGTAGGAAAGTTTAAAGCTATAGCTGGATACGGAGTAGAAGGTCTAATAGATGGTAAAAAAGTAGTTTTAGGCAATAGGAAGCTTATGCAAAGAGAGAAAATAAAAATTAATGAAGAAGTAATAAGTAAGTTAGAAGAAGAGGGTAAAACTGTGATGATGCTTGGTGTCCCCCGTCATCCTGAGCGGAGCGAAGGATCTGATTTTATTGGTTTAATTGCTGTTGCTGATACTATCAAAGATAGCGCCAAAGAAGCCGTAAAAAGCTTACAAAGAATGGGGATTGAGGTATTGATGATTACCGGAGATAACCAGAAAACAGCCTCAGCCATTGCCAGGCAGGTTGGTATAAAAAAAGTTTTAGCAGAAATATTGCCAGATGAAAAAGAAAGGGAGGTTAGAAAATTACAGGATGAGGGTAAAAAAGTGGCTTTTGCAGGAGATGGGATAAATGATGCTCCAGCTTTAGCACAAGCTGATGTTGGTATTGCCATGGGTACAGGCACTGATGTGGCAATCGAGGCAGGAGGGATTACTTTAATCAGTAAAGATTTACGTTCAGTTGCCCAAGCTATTAATTTATCCAAAAAAACAATGAGAACCATAAAACTAAACCTATTTTGGGCATTTGGTTATAATGTCATTTTAATCCCGGTTGCAATGGGTATTTTGTATCCATTTTTTCAAATATTGCTTAATCCCATATTTGCCTCAGCAGCAATGGCACTTTCTTCAATATCAGTAGTGGGTAATTCACTGCTTCTGAAAAGGATGAAAATTTAATACAATAGTTATCTTATGGACCTTTGGCTAATTTTTCTTACTGGTTTAACAGTTGGCGGAGTAACTTGCATGGCAATGCAAGGAGGCTTATTGGCTTCTACTATTGCTGCCAGGGAAGAAGAGGATATTAGAGCAGGAGTAAACCATAAACACAATATCTGGCCAACACTAGCCTTTTTAACCACGAAATTTATTGCCTATATTACTTTAGGCTTTATTCTAGGAGCTTTTGGTTCAGCTTTAGCCTTATCAGATAATGCCAGGATTGTGATGCAAATAGCTGCTGCTTTATATATGATTGTGGTGGCTTTGAATTTATTAAATGTTCACAGAATTTTTAGGTATGCTATTATCCAACCACCCAGATTTTTAACTAAATTAGTTAGAAATCAATCAAAGAGCAAAGACCTATTTGCCCCGGCTTTTTTAGGAGCAATGACTATATTTATTCCTTGTGGAACTACGCTGGCAATGGAAGCCTTGGCAATATCTTCAGGCAGCCCTTTTTTAGGCGCTGCTATTTTAGGAGTATTTGTTTTAGGTACTTCCCCGCTATTTTTTGGATTAGGTTTTCTGACTACTCTTTTGGGTGATACTTTTAGAACAAAGTTTTTAAAAGTTGCTGCTGTTTTTGTTCTATATTTAGGTATTACTTCTTTAAATGGAGCATTAGTATTGGCAGGTTCTCCTGTTAATTTACAGTCAATTGCAGATAATATTCCAATTCAAGTAGATTTTAGCGCAGGAGAATCTGAGCAACAGACTGGTCTTGGGTTAGTAAATGGTGCGCAGCAAATAGATGTTCAGGTCTTGCCTAATGGTTACAGGCCAGGCTTTGTTAAAGTTAAAGCTGGTGTTCCAGTCAAATTAAATTTAACCACAGGTGATGTTTTAGGTTGCGCCTCCCAATTTAGGATTCCTTCTTTAGGAGTAAGCAAAAATTTAGCTCCAAATACCACAGAAATAGTAGAATTTACCCCTACTCAAAAAGGTAAAATAGTGGGTACTTGTTCAATGGGGATGTTTTATTTGATAATGGAGGCAGTCTAGGCAAGCAATCTATGATTAAAAAGAAATTTAAGATTACTGGCATGCATTGTTCTTCTTGCGCAATGAGTATAGATATGGATTTGGAGGACTTAGAAGGCATAGAAAAGGTCCAAACCAGTTATGCTAAAGAAGAAACGGAAGTAGAGTATGATTTAAATAAACTTAGTGACCAAAAAATTATCGATACAATTAAACAAACAGGTTACACTGCCGAACCCTGTTGATTTTTTTAGCTATACCCTATACCCTATACCCTATACCCTATTTTTATGTTTGACCTTATTTCCATTGGAGATTCTGTGATAGATACTTTTGTGCCTTTAACTGAGGCATCTTTAGAGTCTAAAAAAGGCGAGGTAATGCTTTGCTTAAAATATGGCAGCAAAATTCCTGTTGGAGATTCAGTCAGTTTAGTTGCCGGCAATGCAGCCAATAATGCAGTTGGAGCCTCCAGATTAAAACTAAAAACTGCTATTTATGTCAATATAGGCAGTGATGACAGGGGTGATAAAATCAAAAGTAAATTAAAAGAAGAAGGTGTTGATACCCGCTATGTAATGTTTAATGAAAATTTGCCGACAAACCACCATATTGTTCTAGATTTTAAAGGCGAGAGAACAATTTTAATCCATCATCAACCCTGGAAATACAGCTTACCAGACTTAGATAGAGCAAAATGGGTATATTTTACCTCGCTTGCGCCAACTTTTGTTGAGTCTAATATAGTCAATCAGTTGATAAATTACCTGGAGCTTTCTTCAGCCAGGTTGCTTTATAATCCTGGGACTTTTCAAATCAAAACAGGGGTAAAAAAACACCCCAGATTATTATCTTTAACAGAACTCTTTATAGTAAATGTTGAGGAAGCAAAACATATTTTAGGTTATACTGCAGGAGAAGCAATTTCTATTAAAAAATTACTATTATCGTTGGGTAACTTAGGCCCCAAAATGGTGATAATTACAAATGGCAAAGATGGTTCTTATGGATTTGATGGGGAGGATTGTTACCATATAGGAATATTTCCAGCCAACTTAGTAGAAATGACAGGAGCTGGAGATGCTTATGCCACAGGGGTTTTGGCAGCTCTTTTCCGTGGTGTTAATCTAGCAGAAGCCATGAAATGGGGGGCAGCCAGCGGAGCCTCAGTGGTAGAAAAAGTTGGCCCTCAAGCAGGTTTGTTAACTTATAATAAGATGCAGGAAAGGTTAAAAGAACACCCTGAAATTACAGCTAAAGAAATATGATGCCTATTTATATAGAGCATCTAATATCCTAGCAAAATTAGCGACGAGATAATAATCTAGAGAGAAGAATACGAGGACTGGCTGTTTGACTAACGAGGCCAACTGTGTTATCTGTATGCCACAAAACTCCATCTTGTTCTAGATTGCTTAGGTGGTCCTGGAATCTTCTGCTACCAGGAACAGTACCCAACTTGTGTGCCAAGAATCCGATATCTGTGTCCCCGTACCGTTGGAGAGCCCTAACAATAGTAGTATGTGGATAAAGTGTTAGTTTTGGGGTTATTGGCTTCAAAGAAAAAGCATCTCTAATTAGTCCAGTAATTTTTGCTAATCTTTCTCCCATTGCCATAGGATTATTTTAGCATTAACTAATTAGTTGTCAATATACTCTAGGGTTAACGCACTACTACTTTAGTCCCAGGATTATCTGGGCTGGCATGGGCAACATTTTGGCCTGATGGAACTACTGGACCTGCCCATTCAAAAAGCTGGGCAACTGAAGCCAGGGGGGAGTTCACACAACCATGGCTCATTGGATGGCCAAAATTATTATGCCAATATGCTCCATGAATAGCATAGCCTTTATAGAAAAACATATTGTGAGGAACATTCGGTAAGTTATAGTAAGTTCCTAAGGTTTGGGAACCGCCTGACATAGTTTGGCTTCTGGTTTTATGCCAGATATTAAAAGTTCCTTTAGGAGTAGCTGCCCATAGTCCTGAGGAGATAGGAAACTCCATATATAATTTATTGCCTTCCCAAGCCCTGAGTCTTTGTTCACCCAAAGATACTTCAATCCATTTTTCCTCTCCTGCTTCATTAGTTGTACCTAAAACTGCTTGGTCATTATTTGAGCTTTGAGCCAGTGATTGTGAGTAAGCATAAGCTAAAGAGGTTTTTGGATAATCAATAACCTGGCTATTAAATATAGCAATACTAGCATTCTCATCAAACTTGCCATCAGCTTTCAAGACTTGATCAACTGTACAGCAAGAAGTAGTAAGGTCTCCTGAAATGCCTAGTTTGTACACAATTTCTCTTTGAACCAGGCGGAAATTAACTGTTACAAAAGTGATTAAACCAATTATTAGCAGTAGAGGCAGTAGGCGGTGCAGCATAGGAAAAATTAGCTTTCCGTTTTAAGCTTAATTATATTGTGTGGTAAGCTTGGTATAGACGTCAATAGGGAAAAATTCCCTCTTTTAATAGAAAATATTTGTTATGATAAATAATTCTTATGAAAAGGTTTGCAGCCGGAGGTTTCTCCTTAATTATTTTACTTCTATTTTTGTCGATTTATATAAAGGCAACTCAGGCATTAATTCCTTTAATTTCTCCTTTAATAAAACAAGAAAATGTTTTAGGGATTAACCTGTGGCTGCCTCAAGTTTTAGATAGTAAGTTGAATGCTCCTAAAATTACTGCTAAAGCTGCTTTGTTTATTGATACTAAGGATGGTAAGACTCTTTATTCAAAAAATATTAATGGGCGTTTGCCAATAGCCTCTTTGGTAAAAGTTATGACTGTGTTGGTAGCTTTGGAACATAAAAACATGGATGACACATATGTTGTGTCTGAGCGGGCAGCTGGTATGGAACCGGACAAAATGTTGCTTATAGCTGGGGAAAAACTAACTTTAAAAGAATTATTAAGTGGTATTTTTTTAGTTTCAGCTAATGATGCAGCGGAAGTTTTAGCAGAAGGGACAATAGGAGACAGGGAGGAATTTATAAAACTTATGAACATAAAAGCCCAGCAATTAGGCATGAAAGACAGTTATTTTGCTAACTCCACAGGGCTGGATGAAGATACTAATAATTCATATTCCACAGTTTATGATTTAGCAATTTTAACGAGGTACTTAATTAAACACTATCCAGAGGTAGTAGATATTTCTAAGACAGAACATATTTATTTACCTATTACAGAAAATCATCAGGATTATGATATGTATTCAGGAATTAACTTACTAACTACTTATCCTGGGGTAATTGGGTTTAAAACTGGTTATACTCCAGAGGCAGGTTTAACTTTAATCACCTTAGCCAGAAAAGATAACCATGAGGTTATAGGAGTTTTGCTGGGAACAGAAAATAGACGGGATGAAGCAAGAGAATTATTAGACTATAGTTTTAATAAGTTAGGAAGTTGAGTATAAAGCAAATGTTATAATGAATTTATGGCTGATGGAAGTAATAATTATTCTCCGGAATACGGGCAAAGCGGAGTATGGCAAGGTGTTGTTAAGAGATTCCCAGCCAGTTTAGTTAATCGTTTTAAGCCAAATCAAGCAACTCGTCCTGAGTTTCCCAATTAGTGCGGTTTATGTTCCAGTATAACTTCCAGGGAATTACCTGAGATTTCATCATGGAGTGTCACTGTCCATTTATCTTTTAGCTCATCAACTACTCTTTGCAGTGTTCTACCTTGTATCAGTTCAATAATTTTGCCCATGCATAAAGCTACGAAGACAATTAAAAGATGGTATTCAATTGATTCCCTCTTGCGGTGGTAAATGGGTCTTGCTTCTAAATCTGATTTGGCAATTCGGAAGGCTTGTTCAACTTCCAAAGATCATGATATCTACCAACCAGGAGTTTTTCCGGTAACCGGGTAATATTTGTTCTGTAGCCTTTAATTCCTTCCAGGCTTCGATGCTTTTCTACCAGAACTTCATTCAACCTGAACTTCTTTTTGTCATTATCAGCTTTGTCCTTGGCTGCTCTTTTAACCGAGTATTCATAGATAGTCTCACCAACCCTGATAATTTTATGGTTTACCCTGTTTAGGCTACCAGTAATATATTGGACCTGCTTTAAAGTTAGTTGTCCTGTTCTGCTACCAACTACAAAACCTACGCCTAACTCATTGAGTTCAGCTAGATTCCCCTGGCTTAACATACCTGCATCAGCAATGACAGTAAATTTATCAATATGATATTTTTCCTTAAGCCCTAAAATTACAGGAATAATAGTTTTTCCTTCAAAAGTATTACCCTTGAAAATATCATAGTAGATGGGAAAACCATCACGGTTAACTACTAACCCAATGAGAATCTGGGGTTGATTGATTTTGTTATCTTTAGAAAATCCATGGATTCTAAATTCATCTTCTTTAAAAGTTTCATAGTAGAGAGTAGTCACATCATAAAAGACTAAAGAGAAATCAAAATGCAGATTTTCTTGAGCATATGCAATAGCTGTTTTAATGACATCCTCTTTTAATGCAATCAATTTAGTAAGTTCCCTAAAGGCTGTTGTTTTAGAATAGTGGATACCAAAGTACTTATCCAAAAGAGCAATCGATTTGATCTTGGAAGCCGGTTCCAGTACCCGTATCATGGCAAAGTGTTTTAAAACAGGACTACGCAAATGTTTTAGTCCCAAAGCCCCATAGATAGAATCCAGGTAATCATAGGCAGTCTGCAAATATGTCTTTTGTACTTTAACTCCCCGTTTAAAGAGTACTTCCTCTGACTGAGGATTAAAGTTCAGGGCAAGTTGCGGTGAGTGAGAACGGATATATTCCTCCGCCAACAAAACCAACTCTTGAATCTTCTCTGTATCTTTGCTTGAACCAATGTGCTTTTTTAAGATAAAGTTTTTGCCTTTGTAGGATCCTACCTGGATAGCAGTGCTACCTGAATGAGTTTTAACCTTCCTGATTCTCTGGTAGTGCGGTTTCACACTACATTTTTACCTTAAATTAGCCTCAGATACAACCTTATGTGGAGAAAGTGGGAAACTCAGGAAACCTATCTAAATTGCCTACTACAGCTGGACTTATGGTTTCAGTAACCATAATTATTTACTATGAGGCGATAAATAGAAAGATGAAAAAGTTTTCAGGAAAGAGTATGCTAAAAACATGTGGGGATTTAGCTGGAAAAGATTTTTCATTACTTTGGGATTAAGTATAGTGGTGTGGTTAATAAGTGGGATAGTACAATTACTCATACAGCAAGATCAAACCCTTGGTTTTTTCTCTTTTGGCAGTTCATGTGAAATCACTGGTTATCCAATTGCTTTATGTATTTCAACCAACGATAATACAAAATTTTTCTTGGTATCTTTAGTCAACATAATATTATGGTTTTGGGTGATCCATTTATTTTGGAATTGGCTTGAGAAACGTAGCAAGTAAACCAACAGAAGCAAGAGTAGCTATCCCTCCTGAAACCATTAATAATCTGCCTAAAATTTCAGATGTTTGATTAACTTGTTTTTTAATTATTTCAAGATCTTTTTCTTTGGTCAATATGTTGCTAATGCTGATTTGATCAGCAATGTGTTGAGCAGGCTCAAAAGTAATTCCTAATATATCTCCATTATCATTGCGGGCGGTTAGCGAAGCAATCTGGGTAGGACCCGTAACGACAGAAACATAATCCACCTCGGGGGTGGGCTTTGACTCCCCCGGGGTAGATCCGGATGAACCTGATCCGCTAGTGGAAGCGGAAGAGGTAGCAGGTGTAGGTGTTGGGGTAGCTTGAGCAGCAATTTCTATAATAATAGTTTGAGGGATTTCCTCATTGCCTAATTTATCTATAGATTTAATCTGGATTGTAGTTTTACCAGACTCAGAAATAGTAAAAGGTTCAGTATAGGTTTGAACTGTTTGACCATTATCCAAGCTGTATTCAGTTGTTAAAATTCCTGATTCTAAGTCACTGCCAGTTAAAGTAATAATTACAGGATCAGAATAAATTACATCAGCATTTTTATTGCCGGATATTTGGATTGCAGTAGTTGGAGTAGTTCGGTCTAAGGCAAATCCACCCTGAGTTTCGCTGGTAGGATCAACTGTTAAAGTTTCAGGTTTCGCGGAATCAGGATAAAAAGTTAAGCTTGGGGCACTATCAATACTTGGATCAACAGTAAATTCTATTTTAGCAGTTGGACTAAGACTAAGATCTTTATAAATTGTAGTTTTAGAAACCTTGCTTTGTTTGTAAGATCTTTTCCTGATAACAGTAGTTTTTGATTGAACAGTTGGTTTTTTGCGGGTGGCAGTAACCTTAACTTTTTTAGCTTTCTTTTTAATAAAAGCATGTTTGGTAGAACCAGAAGTAGTGCAAGTTACTTCTGGAATATTTTCTTCCTGGCTTCTGCTAAATTTTCCTCTTAAAAAATCAATTACTTGTTACAACAATCCAATCATCCAATTGACCTTCTGTGTGTACATACTAAGCTGTACAATTTAGGAGTGAGGGTTAGAACAACCAAAACAGGATCTTCAT
>JACPEW010000007.1 GCA_016183305.1 Candidatus Daviesbacteria bacterium | reverse complement strand
TTGGTAAATTAATTGAGGCAATCTTCCACCAGATTCACTACTACAATAATGAAAGAATTCACACAGCTTTAAGAATGCCGCCTGCTGTTTATGCTAAACAGTTGTCATAGAATGTTGTCGGAGAAAAAGGGTACTTGACATCTGTTGAGTTTCAAATGTAAATTGAGAAGAGTTATTTGGCATTCTATTTTTAGATTTGCGGCAAACTTAGGATATTATCAGACATTGTATTGTCAGAATAAGTCTCCAGAAACATTGTACCGAATTGGTTCCTTACTACCTTACAGTAAGCAATGTTACCCTTGAAATCTTTAACGTAAGCTACATTTTCTCTTGGATTTTGAAGAATCCAATTAACCATTGTCATCCTATCCCAAGTATATGTTTCACCCGTTGTCTCATTCCTCCACTGATAGTGGCTAATTGCAGAATGATCATTATAAATCCCTCCTGGTTTTCTAATTCTTATTATCCCAATTTGAACCATTTTCTTCCCTTCATAGGTATGTTATCTAATTGTCTTGCTTGTTTCATATATTAATAGTCAGCAGTTCAACAATTTGCATATCCTTTACAAGGCAACATATTACGTACTTGCTGTCAAGTCAGGTGCTGTAAAGAGCTCTTTACAGCACACTACAAGTACATACCGTTTGAGTTCAAATCTGATCGTTAGCATTATTTGATATCCCACCCAAAATTTGTATCGGCTTATTGCCAGAAGTAATAGTCGGGAAGAAGTGGTAAAACAGTCACATCCAGAAAACAGGCAATAGCCATTGGGTTATCTGAGGCTAGGGAAAAAGGGGCTGAAGTGGCCAGGCAAACTACTGGCTCCACTGATTTGAAGCTATTTTTATTTAATTTCTAAACAAATCTATATATTCCTGAAGTAAAAAAATTCTGTTTCTGGAAAAACCAGTCAATTCCTTTAAAATTCCAAGATTTGTCAACTCGTTTACAAGAGTGTTAGCAGCGCTTACGGAGATGCTTAGCTTCTTCGCAGCAGTGGAAACATTCGTGGCGGGGTTAGAAAAAAGCTGCAACAAGAGTATGTGTCCAAGCTTGGCCCGTCTCCCAAGCCCCATAATCTCCTTCTCATAACGATCTCTTAATACAATAATTTTCTCGAAAGTTGCTGTTCCTTTTTTTGCTGTTTCAATAATAGCTGACAAGAAAAAAATAATCCATTGATCCAAATCATTCCTGGAACGAACGAATGTCAATGAATCATAATACTCGCCCTTATTCCTTTCAAAAAAATCAGAAAGATAAAGAGTGGGTTTTCTTAAAATACCTAGCTCGATTAAATGCAAAGTAATAATCATACGTCCAATCCGCCCATTGCCGTCGTTGAACGGATGAATCGTTTCAAACTGGTAGTGAGATACTGCCATTTTAATGAGGTTAGGCATATTAAGACTTTTATTATGCCAAAAGTACTCAAGATCCTTTAATAATTCCGGCAAATCCTCTGGGTGAGGGGGAATAAAGGCAGCTGTCTGAATATTTGTACCTCCAATCCAATTTTGACCTATCCGAACTTCACCAGGCTGCTTGTGTTCTCCTCTGACTCCCGATAACAGTATCATATGAACTTCTTGCAACAAACGCATACTCAAAGGAAGTTCTTTCAATCTTTCAATTGAGCGATTGAGAGCTTTGATATAATTTTGCACTTCTGCCCAATCATCTCTTTTCTCTGGAGCAATCTCTTCTTCTGGTAATACAGCTTCATCCATACCTGTGCGAGTTCCCTCAATTCGACTAGATTTAACTGCTTCATTTCGAACATGCATCTGAATAAAAAAATCAACGTCTGGTACTAATATCGAATAAGCATTTAACTCACCTACCAAACGAATTGCTTCTTCAAGTAGTACGGGAATTCGTTTGTCCTGCCATTCATAAGGATGATTTATTAACGATGGTAAGAAGCTTTTGTACTCATATTCCTTACCAAGAAAGTGCTTTATTTGAGTTCCTGATTGAAATTGTTGCTGGGTTTGATTAGCCATTTAAATTAATAATAACATTAACCATGTTACTACATTATACCATAAATAGCAATATGTAATATCTTATTATCAGTTAATCGAGTAACGAATAATACAGTAATTCATTTTGTTAGTTAATTTAATAACCTCATGAAGCTCTAAATTATATACCTACTCCCCCCGAGAGGATAATCACGTCCGGCTTTGCCGGAACGAACAGGCTCGTCCAATAGGACTCGCAGTTACGAATCCGGACTTTTTGTAAGCTCCCCGACCTGGATGATATACCCTTTTTGACAGGAGTCAAAAAGAGCGAACCTCCCCGCACAACTTTGTGCCAGGAAGATTCTCTGTCCAATGATCAAGAATTTTCAGAACTTACTCTACAACTAACTCAACGCTTCTTGTGTATCCTTTTAGGATTCTGACATAGCTACTTGGGATTACCGAAGATTGGAATAACATAATTGCCATAGCGCCACTGGCGCTTGCTAGCTTCTGGGGCGGACACAAAAGTATTGTCGACTGATGTGGCGCTAGATTTGGGATCGATATAAACAGAGTCTCCACAATTTGTACCTCTGAGCTGGATATACCAGAACGTTGCTTCTCAATCTAAAATTACTTTTTTCTCCCCCTTTACGTATTGGCGGATTAACAAATTAATCAGGGTTTGGTAAGCCACTCCATTTCTCTTGGCTTTAGCCTTAACCTTAATAAGATCCTCTTTATTAACCCTGAGGGTAATACTCTTAGTTTCTTGTAGCTGTCTGAAGTTTCTAGCTGCTTCCTGAAACATCTGTTTAGTAGCTTCTAAGTCAGGCGCGCTAACAAATTCACCCTTTTCTAGTGCATCTTCTATCTCTCGTTCATATTTATCTAGTATTACTTTCAAATTTTTTCACCTCCTTTCACATACTTATCAGTCAAAACCCTACTTGGATAGACTGTTTTAAGGAAAATTACTTTCCTTTTTTTGTCTATTACGTAAGGCACTGCATACACATACTCTTTTATCTTTATAACTAATATTCTCTGGTGAGGATATTTTTTACTACTGTGTTTTAGATCACCTAGTATTTTCTTCCCTTCAATAACAGTAACGACATCCTCAAATCCTAACCCTCTAGTTTCCTTTAATAATAAGTTTTTCTCTTCTGAGAACTCAAGTCTGCAACCTTTATACTTCACAAATACATTATCCTCCTTGTACATACTTTGTCAATACACATAATCAGTAGATAATTTTGAGTCTTCTTTAGTACTTGTTTATAAATATATAAGCTCTAAAATAGGTTTTATGAAACCTGTTAAGCAAGAAGATGGACTGGGTTGTGCAGTTGCCTGTGTTGCATTCATTCTACAAATACCATATTCAGAGGCAGTAAAACTATTTTCTGATGGAAAAAGAAGAGTAAAAGAAGAGCAAACTTCTACTGTCCTGAGATTGTTCAAATTCTGAAAAATGAAGGACTAAAATATGCTTGGAAAAAACTACTAAAGAATATATCTGAAAAAGAATTTAACAACTTATCCATTGTTTTTATTAAAAAATCAAAAACTCATCCTTGCGGACATTTCCTTTGTAGATACAACAATTTATGGATGAACCCTTGGATAAATCTTCCAGATATAAATATTAAGGCAGAATTTAGAGAGACATTGCCAGTAAAACCAGCCTACGCTATCTTACTGTTAGAAATATAGGCTCAGCTAAGTTAGAGCAATTTCTATCTATCTTAACAATCTAATCTCAACTTTGGCTCCTCGACCCTTCGGTAAACTCAGGGTTATAACCTGGATTCCCTTCGAGTTGCACTGAGCAAGTGAAGCGCGTCGAAGTGCTCCGTATTCCTTGGATTAATCGAACTGGACGATTTGATTGTAATATAAAGACTTTCTTCCAACAAGAGCAGCTACTGCTTAAAGTTATTTATACTAATTCTTGTCTTATTTAGTAAATAGCTTATGAACTTTTATAAAAATATAACCTATTACCCCAAGCAGTTATAACTGACGAAACTAACCCTAAAACAAAAGAGCCAAGGGTTATGTTCAGGGTAGCTTTGCTTAGTCCTATATCATGAAACCAAGATCGGGCAACAGCAATAGATATATCTCTATAAAACTAAGCATAAAATATAAACAACGGCTGTTGTAGCCGCTAAGGTATTAGGAATAGCATATTGTTTCATCATGTCCACCTCCCTTCTGTTTGAATTTTATTGTCCTTGCTCCCACTAAGAATTCGTACATTGGCCCCCAGACTAAACCCCAGGAAAGTCCCCAGAGCATTTCTGTCCATGGTATGTGTTTAAAGAAAATAATTCCTTCAGGTGTTCCTGAAAGCTTCCATATTCTGAGCATCCAGGCATGACTACCCGGGAAAATCTCTTGACCTAAAAAGTAAATGATAAACATTACCCCTGCTACCAAAACGGCCGAGCCTATCGCATTGGTAATCAAATCCGGTCTTAAATAAAGCATGATAATGGCCACTATCATCATTCCAATTGAACTGGCAAAAATAGAGTTTAGCCCCAAAAGATTATTGAGAATTATCATGGAAACACCAACTACAGCAAAAAATATAAATAAGAACCACTCTCTCTTTAATTTCTTCTCCTCACACTTACAAACTCCTCTGACAAACAAAGACTCATAAGCAAAAGCGCCAATCCCGCCAATGGAAAACCCAAAAAGTAAATCCTCAACCCCGCCAATTGGCAAAGGAAGTGCAATTTCAGGCTTCCAATAATCAGCAAAATACCAAAGCTCGGAAATAGGACCGAAAGAAGCGGTAATTAAACTCATAATGAGCATTGGCCGTCTTAAATGTTTCACTTTCCAGAAGATAAGAAACCAAACAGCCAAAAAGAAGAAGTTTGCTATAAGGTAAGCATATTTGAAAGAAGTGGCAGGCATATTCTCATTATACACAACAACTTAACTTGGTTATGTCGGTAGTAAATGATAAGGCGGCAATTTTTACACTTTTTAATTATCCTCAATTAGGCAACCAACTAACAACGCAAGAATCAATTAATAATGATGGTGCTATAATCTAGACTATGCCACTTTTATCTAAAGTCGTTTCTTTCGATTACAATAAACACCTACCACAATCGTCTTCAGAGAAAACCAGTGACCTATTCTTTTTAGTTACAGCTCTATTCATTGCAAATAGTAAGGATAAGGAAATAACAAAATTAACACTCCAAAAAACCCTTTTTCAATCCGTGCAATCGTTAGCAGCAAAGGATATTTCCTTCTTAAATACCTTCTTTTTTATTAACACCTACGGGCCATTTAATAATATTTTTTACCAATATATGGAAGGATTAGAACAGGCAGATCTTGTCAAAACAGAAGGTAAAACAATTGATCTCACTGCAAAAGGGCTTAGAGTAGTTTCAGATCTCCTTTCAGAAATATCTCAAGATACGGAAATGCAAACAGTACTTTTAGATCTAGAGCAAAGGGTCGAACGATACGCCGGGGATCCTACAAAAGCAATCAATGAAACACATGCATTAAGAGTAATTGATACGACAAATAACCAAAAGGTTAAAACAATTAAGGAGCTAATTAAGGAACTAAATCCAGAACAAAAGTTCATCACTGGAACTCAATTCAAATACATAGAACCAAACAAAAAACCATCAAAGAGAGTTCAAGCACCAGCTAAAACTATAAACGAACTCGAAGAGATTCTAGCCAAAGTAGAACCAAGTGACTACGAAAAAACCTCTGATTTATCACTACTCTTCTCTTAAGCCTTCCCAGATGAAGATCCCGCAAACATTAGTTACAAATACTACATTTATAAAGAAGGCATTAGAATTTATAAAATATTACGCTCTTATCAACCTACTTAAATCTTTATCAAAAGTAAAAATCTGAACCTCCTCAATTTTTGATTTGGCCAGTAGAAAACAATCAACTAAGCTAAGATTTTTCTCCCTGTAGTCCTTTAAACTCCTTCTAAAAATGTTCCCATCTTGTATAGAAAAATACGGCGCCGCAAGTATTGCTTCAAGCTTATCAATAATCTCAATTTTGGGAAACTTGTAATACTTGGACAGGGCATATTCTATTTCAAAGATAATTATTTGAGGAACTAATATTTTAATATTATCTTTTTTTACCTTTTTTAGTAATCTCTCAACTTCGTCTGCTTGTTTGGGGATATCATTTAAAATTAATCTTAGAAAAATATTGGTATCAGCTATCAGTCCACTCATTTTATACCCTTAACAGCATGCTTGGCTAAATATTCCCCAAAGGCTTCACGGATCTGTCCAGGAGTGGCCTTAATATCAGTCTTTAACGAACCCCTAAGCTCCAAAAAATCTTTTACCGGCTCGATAAGCAACTTTTTGTCTTCCACAGAAACTAGAGCTTTTTTCCCAGTATTTAATCCCAACTCTCTTCTGAGTTTAGCAGGAATACTTATTTGACCTTGAGAAGTAATTGAAACCATGTATGTCATACATTATGTATATCAAATTACATTACATTTGTCAATATCCATTAAATTTTGGCTTTTGTTTGAAAACCATAACTCTAACACAGCCACAGAGCTGGTTAGTACCATCAAGACTTTTGAAGATTTTAGGCTTGCTATAGTCCTGAGCGAAACCGAAGGATAGCTCAAATCAGAGAGGAAATAGAAAAAGTCAGACCCTCCCTTGCTCTTACAGTCTAAAATGCATTAATGAACATCTTGCTCTTTATCGTCCACCAAATACTGTAATTCAGTAATTGGATTGTCTCCTTCCCTGATGTATATCTCTGTCAATGGCCATTTAGTTTTTATACCCCTTGCCTCTGCTTCACTATCCATCCATTTCAAAGCAGGTCCAATTAAATCATAACCTCCTGTCAAAATGACACTTGTAACTTTAGTTTCAGGTAGTTTTTGGTATTTAAAATTTCCTTTTGTTCCAACTCTTTCGCTAACAGGCACACAGGCATCCCATTTTACATTTTCCACCCCAACCTCATCACGATACAAATAATAAATCCCCAAAGTAGGGTTACTATGTGCTATTCTTTTACTATCTAACCAATAAAGAATTCGTGCTACTTTTTCATCAAAAGAAAGCATCGGGTTTCCCCTACCCGATTGACAGGTACCCCTTAAACTAAGACAAGATTCTCTGACTTTTGTTAAAATCCGGGAGAGTTTAGAAAGGAGTATCCATGCAAAGAAAAATTATTCCAGCTGAGATTAAAGCTGGTAATATTAAATCAGTCAGGGCAGAGGCTTTAGGAATTAACAGAAAGAATATTTACTACAAAGCAGGTAAACAGACTGTTAAAGACCTGGCCTTAAGAGATGATATTAACCAGATTTGGGTGAAACACCCGGCATATGGGCATAAAAGACTGGGGTTAGAGTTAAAGATTAACCATAAGAGGATCCGCAGGGTAATGAAAATATTTGGGATTAAACCACCCCGAAGAAAAAACCATTTTTACACTACCAGATCCACCTCCCACCATACTTACACTAACTTAATCAAAGGCTTTGTCCCAACCAAGGCTAATGAGCTATGGTGTTCTGATTTAAGCTACATTAAATTCCAGGGTAGATTCTGGTATCTGGCAACTATTGAAGATATATTCACCAGACAGATGGTTGGTGTAAATTTTGGCAAATACCACAACAGTGAGCTGGTTTCAGCAACTATTAAGCAGGCTGTCTTAATCACTAAACAGGTTCCTAAAATTTTCCATTCTGACCAGGGGACTGAATTTATGGCTAAGGTTTGTACAGACCATTTAGAAGGAGCGGGAACTAAAATATCAGTTTCAGACAAAGCCTCACCCTGGCAAAATGGCTATCAGGAATCATTCTTTGGTAAGTTTAAAATGGAAGCAGGAGATTTAAACAGGTTTGAAACAATTGGGCAATTAATTGAGGAGATCTACAGCCAGATCCACTACTACAACTTTGAAAAGATCCACACCGTTCTAAAAATGCCGCCTGCCGTTTATGCTCAATTAGTTAAAGAATAATGTCTTAATGAATGGGGTACTTGACACTACATTAAGCAGATTTAAGCTACTACCTCTATCCTTCTAAATATTAGTCACGCCAGGTGCATATCAAGAAGTTTTTGGGTAGCACGATATTTTATATACTTTCCTTCTTTTGTTCCCTTCACTAACCCTATATTTACCAGCTGTTTAATGTCCTTAGCAGCCGTCTGCCTAGAAATATTATTAAGGGTAGCATGAGATGTAATTGTAGAATATGCGTTAGTCTCAGAAGCTAAATGGTGTATCAAATATCTCTGTCTATCTACAAGATTTATATCTTTGCTGATAATACTATCTATCTGCTTATTTTCTAAAATCTTCTCACTCACATACTCATTAAAGTCATTAAGAGCTTGTATAATTTTTCTTATATGAAAATCGAAAAAATATGTAGCATCGTAGGAGTCTTGTTCGGAGTAAATATAAGCCATTGAGTATTGAATTGGGGCTCGTTTAATTACCAGAGAAATTGGTAAATACATAAAAGTCCAATACTTTTTCTTTAGAAGATACCAATAAAATAAAGTCCTTGCCAATCTACCATTTCCATCAACAAAAGGGTGTAAATAACCAATCCAAAAATGCAAGAAGATGGCTTTAATAATAGGATGTAAAAACTTCTCACTATTTTTTATTGGCTATAGAAATAATATTAGGATTCTTTATACGGTTTAGGCATAATCAAACTCTCTATCTTCCCAATCATCTACAGGTATCAAAATAGCTTTCTTGCCACATCTTGGACATTTTTTACCCATAGAAACAGTTATAGCTCCCCATTCTGCCTTATTAGAATTCGGGTAAAGCTCAGTACCACATTCGTTACACAATGCCCAGTATTTTTTATTAACGTTAAATTTAGATTGTTTCATAATTCATTCATGTTAAGCGTTACACTTCTTTTAAGAGTTCTTAGTCTATGACAATTTGAACAAACTAGTTCACATTTCATAATTTCCTTAGTTATCCCTGCTATTGAACGACCTTTAAGTAAAGATATTGCTTTTTCTTTTTCTTCAAGATGGTCAAAATCCATACATACTGGATGATAAATATTCCCACAATCAGTACATGGATTTGATTTAACTTTGTTTATAAAATCTATTGTTTTTTGTCTATTAGCTCTAGCAGCATCTATATAATATTTTTTATTATTCCTATATCTAGCTTTGGTTTGTGCAATATCACAAACCTTACAAATCGGCTGCAGGCCATCTTTGCTCCTTGATAACTTATAGAACTCACTTAAAGATTTTGTCTGTTTACACTTATAACATCTTTTCATCCATATATTATAACATAATCATTTTACATATACTTAACATGTCAACATTTAACATATTCGTGCGTAAAACAATCTGCTCCCCCGCGTGGATTCGAACCACGAACCTCGATCTTAACAGGATCTCGCTCTACCATTGAGCTACAGGGGATTATTAAATTATAAATGTAAATGTACCAATGGGAATTTTACCATCTCTACTTGCATTTTTAAACACAGGGGTGTACATCTAGTTTAAGGTCTATTTTTATATAGATTCCGTTGTCCGGAGGACACGCACTCTGTCAAGCACAGAATGACATATGAAAAGAGGTGAGAAAATTTGAAATTAAATCCTAGTAAAACAGCTATGGTATTGGGAACTTTTGCCGGGCTTTGGCATATAGTATGGGGATTATTAGTACTTTTGGGATGGGCATCAGCCCTGCAAAGTTGGATTTTGGATCTTCATTTTTTGAATAATCCATTTACTATCCAACCATTTGATCTAATTAAGTGGGTAACTTTAGTAGCAGTGACTGCCATAATAGGTTATGGTTTTGGCTACGTGTTTGCCATGCTGTGGAATAAGATACAGAAATAATTAAGGGAATTATTCCAGGTAGTCCCTGAGCTTTTTGGCACGGGTGGGATGCTTTAATTTTCTAATGGCTTTTGCCTCAATCTGCCTGATTCTTTCCCTGGTAACTCCAAATTCTTTACCTACTTCTTCCAGAGTTCTTTGCTTGCCATCTTCTAACCCAAACCTTAATTGTAAAACCCTTTTTTCCCTGGGTGATAAAGAATCTAACACCTCATCTAAGTGAATTTTTAAAAGCTCTCTTGTTGCCTGCTCATCAGGCTGCAGACCCTGGTCTGCTATAAAATCTCCCAAATGAGAATCCTCTTCATCCCCCACTGGAGTTTCAAGGGATGTTGGCTCTTGAGATACTTTAATAATTTCCCTGGCTTTGCTTTCATCTATCCCCAAAGCTTTAGCTACTTCTTCCGGGGCAGGCTCTCTGCCCAGCTCCTGCATTAATTTTCTTTGGGTTCTATTAAATCTATTAATTGTTTCTACCATATGAACAGGAATCCTGATAGTTCTGGCCTGATCAGCTATGGCCCTGGTGATAGCCTGCCTGATCCACCAGGTAGCATATGTTGAGAATTTATAACCTCTTCTCCAATCATATTTATCAACAGCCCTCATCAAACCAATATTACCTTCTTCAATTAAATCCAATAAACTCATTCCCCTACCCACATACTTTTTAGCAATAGATACCACCAATCTTAAGTTAGCACTGATTAACTTATCTCTGGCTACTTTCACATTTTTTTCTGCTTTCTTAGCAAGCTCTATCTCATCAGCTGCTGTTAAAAGAGGAATTTTGCCTATATCACGGAGGTATTGCCTGACAGGATCTGTAACAAAACCTCCCTCTAGGGTAGTTAGTACTTCCAGCTCTTTTTCTAACTCTGAGGGGGATTTAGTCTCAGCTTCTAATTCTTCTGCTGTTGTTTCAAAAACATCAATATTTTCATTAGTTAGCTTAATAAAAAACTCATCAAGCTCCTCTAAAGTATCTTCTGGTTTTGGAAAGATTTGCAAAATTTCTTCTTGGGTTACAAAACCCCTGTCTTTGCCTAATTTAAAAAGCTTTTTTATATCCAGTTGCGTTTCTTTGTGTTTAGCCATAACTTTAATTAAGTTTTCCAAGAACCAAACTTCAAGTATTCCAAACTTTGGTACTTATCAGAAATTCTTTAATTTAACAGACAGGTCTCTAAATCTTTTATTTAAGGTTTCTACGACTTCTATCTTATCAAACTCTTGGGCATTTTTTATTTCCAAAGACAGTTTTTGGAGCGATGCTTTAATTAGAGCTTTTTTAAGCTCTGAAACTACCCCATCCGTCTCCTTTTTCCAATATTTATTGTCCATAAGTTTACTATCAAGTTCCATTAAATACAACCTATCTACTTCAGCAACTATTTCTTTAGGCAAACTCAAAATAAATTCATTAATATTAAATGAGGTGCTTTTAAAAGAAATTGAGTCTAAATAAAGCACCAGCAAAACATACAACTCGCGCCATTTCTCTGCTAAAAATAGGGTCTCGGGAAAATTAGGAACAAAATTATAATCTTTAGGAAGATGCAGCAATAAAGCTATCAAATACTCCTCTAATAAATCTCTTCTGGATCTGGGTGTGACTATATTATCTTCCATTTTTTTAGTAAAAATACTGGCATAACTTTTTTGTGGCAGGTTTCTGGCTTTTTCCACCCAATCACGCATTATTTTTTCATCTGTTTGCAGAAAAGCTGCTAACCTTTGAATATAATGTTCTCTTACTAAATCATCAGTAATCTTTGCCCAAACAGGAATGAGCTCCTCCCCAATCTTTCTAAGATCTGAGGGTTTTTTTGTATCATATCTTTTGGAAACAGAGGTCAGATAATAATCATAAATAGGCACAGATCCTTCCAAAGCTTTCTGCCAAACAGCAGGATTCCCGCGGATGACTTCTGCTGCATCTTTCCCGCCTTGAAGTTGAACTATTTTAATATTTAATCCTGCCTTATCTGCCATTTCAATACCCCTTTTGCAAGCACTGTCTCCTGCTAAATCCATATCAAAACCTAAAGAGAGGTTTTCTGTGTATTTTTTCAGTAAATCTATTTGTCCTTCAGTTAAGGCTGTGCCTTTTGAAGCTACTACATTTTTAAAACCTGACTGAAAAGACATAATCATATCCATTTCTCCTTCTACTAAAACTGCCTCTTTTTTATTCCTGATTTCTGTCTTTGCTAAATTTAGACCAAACAAAAGATTGCTTTTATCAAAAATTGGAGTTTGAGGGGTATTAATATATTTAGGTTCAGCAGCAACTAATACCCTGCCAGAAAAACCTCTTAATTTTTCCTTACTATCAAATAAAGGATAAGTAATTCTGCCTCTGAAACGGTCATAGCAGCCTGATTTTGAAACTACCCCTAAACCAGAAGCTATAATTTCCTGCATAGAAAAACCTCTTTTTAACAAAAACTTAGTTAAAGATTCCCAGGAATTAGGAGCATAACCTAGGCCAAACTGTTCAACGGAAGAAGCTGTTACTCCTCTATTTTTTAGATACTCAAGGGCTTTTTTGCCCAAGAGATGTTTGGTTAGAATATAGTGGAAAAATTCTTGAGCTTTTAAATTTACTTCAAATAGCCTGTCTTTAAAGTCTTTCTTGTCACCAGTTTTTCTTTGTAAGACTATTCCTGCTTTTTTAGCCAGTACTTCTAAGGCTTCTTTAAATTCCATTCCTTCTTTTTCTATTAAAAAAGTAAAGTGGTCTCCTGTCTTCTGACAGCCAAAACAGTGCCAGATTTGGCGTTCAGGAGAAACAACAAATGAAGGAGTTTTCTCGTTATGGAAAGGGCAATTGGCTTTAAAATTTATACCTGCTTTTTTTAAAGGAAGATATCCGGAGATTAAATCTACAATATTTATTTTCTGTTTTATCAGTTCTGTATCATCCATAGACCTGCAGTAATCCCAAAAGCCCATATAAATTAAAACTTTCAGGTATTGCGGGTGAATTGTACACCAAAAAGATCCCGAAGACAAGCATGAATAGATCTAGTAACTAGAACCTAAAATTAGGTATAATAGCCTTCACTGGAGAGGTCGCATAGTGGCCTAGTGCGCGCGCTTGGAAAGCGCGTATACCGTAAGGTATCGAGGGTTCAAATCCCTCCCTCTCCGCTTAGTGTTATAATAATCTGATGTTTAACTGGCAAGTTCCAAATCTAGAAGGCGGGATAGTTTTACTGCTTATTATGTGGGAATTATTTTGGAAAGGAATTGGACTATGGAGATCTGCCAAAAAAGGAGCTTTAGTATGGTTTATAGCCATTCTTTTAATTAATCTCTTTGGACTTATTCCTATCTTTTATCTTTGGAGAACCAAACAATTAGATGAAGTCTTAACAGATATTAAAACCTTTTTTTCCTCAAAGTTTAAGAAGAAGTAAATATTCGCTATTCCCTGCTCCCCCCAATATTGGTGATTCCATTTGCTCATAAATCTTAAATCCTGAATCATTAATCTTCTTAATCACTTGTTCTTTAACCTTTTTAGCTTTGTCTGGAGGCAGAACTCCCTTGATTAGATCTTTTTTTTCAGCTTCATAATGAGGTTTAAGTAAGGCTATAATCAATCCTTCAGGTTTTAGAAATTTTTTTACTATTGGTAAGATTAATTCTAATTTAGTCCAGCCGGCATCGATAGTGACGATATCTACCTTTGAATCGTCATCCCGGCGAGCAGGAATGACAGAAGATGGAAGTTTATCCAAATGAAGGATATTAGTCCTCTCCGTCACTACCACTTTAGGATCGTTCCGGAGTTTCCATGCCAACTCCCCATAAGCAGTATCCAAAGCATAAACTTTTTGTGCTCCATTTTGCAGAAGACAGTCTACAAAACCACCAGTTGAAGAACCTACATCAAGCACTGCTAAATTTTCAATTTTCAGTTTCCAATTTTCAATAGCTGCTTGTAATTTAATCCCGCCACGGGAAACGAATTGGTTATCCATGTTTATCCGTAATTCATGATTCTAAAGTTTTAAGTAATTCTAAAGCTTTTTTCAACAGTTCTTTATCTTGACTGAAAGTGAGTTGTTTTAAAGCATCCTCAGGCTCATACCAACCGGCCTCTGATACCTCCCAGTCATGGTCTTTGGGATCTCCTGAGAGGTATCTCATCAGAAAATAGGTTACTATCTTAAAGATCTTTTCCCTATTGAAACTATATACATACTTGGAATAACCAACTTTGCCTATAATCTCAGCTTTTATCCCGCCTTCTTCTTTCACCTCCCTTAAAGCAGATTCCTCTGTAGTTTGTTCAGGATGATCAAGTAAGCCCTTAGGAAAACTCCAATGGTGATTTTGAGAGTGCTGAGTTACCAGCACTTGTCCTTTATCATTAAAAACTATTCCACCAGCAGAAAATTCCCGTTTCATTTTAATTTACTATACTGTGCCCTTGGAGGGAATCGAACCCTCATCACGGGATCCGGAATCCCGGGGTCTATCCATTAGCCTACAAGGACTGGCGGAGGGTGCAGGAGTCGAACCTGCTAGGGCTTACACCCGATGGTTTTCGAAACCATTACCTTACCGTCCGGCCCACCCTCCTTAGGAGCCTGGCGCGCCCGGCGGGACTCGAACCCACAACCGCATCGTCCGCAACGATGTGCACGATCCATTGTGCTACGGGCGCAATATGGGTATTCTAGCACGAATCAGATTGCCACGGTACGTTCAGTTGACATGAACGTACCCCGCAATGACGCAGTGATTATCTATGGACTTTTTCTAAAGGGAAATGTTTTTGCAGGGATTCTGACCATTTTTCCATCCATGATTTATAGGGAACTTCCACAAATGGTAAAAACCTGGCCACTATTTTTTTAATCTTCTCCTCATCTCCCTCACCTAAAACTAACATTAGCTGCGCGGGGAACCTTAATCTAGTTTGGATATGCAAAATAGTTGAACCTTCTTTTTTGGTAAACCAAAAAGTATCCAAAAAATGCCAGAAGTAAAAGTCTTCCCCGATAGTAATACCCTGGGTAGAGATTCTATAAGTGATATTGTGAGGCGGGACAAAGGCTAATACATAAGCGACAAAGGCAAAAGAGAGTAAAGTGGCAATAAGCAAAAATTCTTTAGCTATAAAAAGTATTAAAACCAGCAAAATAACAATAATAGCCAAGGTGGTGTAATAAGACCTGTCTTTTTTCCTAAAAGGGCGGGAGGCAGCTTCCCAAGAAATGAAAGTCTTAATCTCCTCAGCCTCCATCATTTTAGGGGTAAAAAACTCAGGCCTAGCAGATTGCCCTGGCTGGCCTTTGGACTGAGTCTTTTTAGGTAAATCTTGTTTGGTTTCCTTGGGCATACTGAATAAAGTGTAGCATAAGTTGTGATATTATTAAATCAACCGATGGGTGCTCTAGAATTTTTGACGAAATCAGTCAAAAGAATCTGTTAGCTAGTTAAATAATTCTTTTAACCATAAAATTACTCTAGCAAAAAAAGGGTATTTAACTAAAAGATCCTCCTTTTCTTTCATTTCAAAAGATAGAATTTTGTAATCACCGTACCAATTTGGTTTACCTAGTAAGGTTACCACCTGAATTCTCACTCTGTGTTTTCCTATCCCTTGTCTTGACAACCTCACTTCAACTTCCTTGCTTTCTCTCCGCCAAGGTAACGCGTTCTGTGTGAGTAGTTTGAAGTCCTAATTCTAAAGCCTTTTCCGGGGATATTTTTAACTCTCCTGTAAAACCCGTGTCAACTAACGCTATAAGATCTTGGACACCGAGTTTCCAGCCGACAACCAAAGAAATAAGTGGCCTGTTGTTGTGGATTATTCCCTTAATCATAAACTGTTAGAAGCTAAGCTGGCTAAAGTTTCGGCTGCTGAAAAACCAATTTTTACAACATAAAAAACTTTATTGGGATGAGCCTTTCTTGCTAACTCAACTGCTTCACTACTCGTATTGCTAATATAGGTATCTTTACTTTCAATATCTATAGCCAAAAACTTACCAGTTTGAGCGGGTTCATATTGCAATTTTATTGTTTCGTATATTTTCGCTCCTGCTCCTGCTATTTTCTGAATATCAGCTTTTTTAATTAGATCGTCATTATTCATAAGTTTTTAGTAATTGTAGTAAGTATAATAACAATTTCAAAATAAGACAATAACAAAAAAAGTAACTAATTAGTGTTTCCCAGTAAACTGTCATCCTGAGCGTAGCGAAGGATCTAATAGTCTGAAGATTCTTCGGCTTTCAGCCTCAGAATGACAAAATCTCTGGGAAGAACTAACTAATTTCCAAAAAAATGTAGTTTTCTCCTGTAACTTTTTCATCTTGCGGAGGAGGTGGGATTCGAACCCACATACTCTTTCAGGCCCCAGTTTTCAAGACTGGTGAGCCACCATTGCTCAACTCCTCCAAGTTTACACTGAGTTTATCGAAGTGCGGAGGAGGTGGGATTCGAACCCACGATATCCTTACGGGTATAGCGCATTAGCACTGCGCGGCACTCGGCCACTATGCGACTCCTCCAGTGGCCTAATTTTACCAGAATATTAGATCCTTTGCCATGCACAATTGGTAAATTATTGACAAATTGTACAATTTGTAATATAATTAATATTATGAAAACAATCACCATATCTGCTGCCGAAGCCCGCAGCAATTTAAGTAGGATTTTATCTGAAGCCTATTTTTCTGACACCACTTTTCTGGTGACCAAAAACAGAAAAGTAATGGTAGAGATCAAAAAACCCGCTTCAGAGATGTTTGAATCAAATATTAGAAAGTTTGCAGGAGTTTTATCCGACAAAGATGCTAAAATAATTTTAAAAAGTATTGAAGAAAATGATAAGTTATCTGAAAGATCAACAAAGATTAAACCTCTGTGAAATATATTCTCGATACCAATCAAATAATCAATTACTTCCACAATATTGCTGAAACTATTGAAAAGCTGACTCCATTATTCAGAGAGGGTATTGCTATCAGTGTAATTACTATAGCAGAATATTTACGGGGGGCTTATCGATCTGGAAATCCAAGAAAGAATATTAAAGTATTTCAAGATTTTCTAATTACAGCGCAAATTCGAATTTTACCAGTAGATCTAGAGATAGCCAATCAGTATGCTAAATTTCAGGCTAACTTTGAAAAGAACGGTGAAAGAATTCCTAATTTCGATTTATTAATAGCTTCAACTGCAATGGTACATAATTTAACTTTAATATCCGGCGATAAGATATTTAAAAAGATTAAAAATCTTAAGCTCATTTAGCCAAAGTTAAAGCCCAGACTTTTTTGGCTCCGGCTCTCTTCAGCGCATAGCAACATTCTTTTAGAGTAGAACCCGTGGTCCAGACATCATCAATAAGCAGAACATTAGTATTATGTATTGAGTATTTGGTATTAAGGGAAAAAGCATCTCTAACATTATTTTTTCTATCTCCTCTTTTCAGACCAACTTGTGAAGAGGTATAGCGAATTCGTTTTAGACTATCACAATAATCCAAACCTAATTTTTTGGATAACATTTGTCCAAACAAAGAAGACTGGTTAAAACCTCTATTGTTTGCCCTCCACCAGTGCAAAGGCACTGGAATTACCACCCATCCTTCTCCCCTATTTCTTTTTATCTGTTCTAAAACAAATGGCTGATATTTAGCCCAATACTCTACTAAGATATCTACCAAAGTTTCTGCCAAGCCCTGAACCCTGCTATATTTAAGCTGCTTTATTGCCTCTCTTAAAGAACCTCTATAAATCCCTAAACTCCACAAACCATCTAAGCCAAACCTTTTTTTACAAATAGGGTGAGTTTGACCTCCAATAGCTAATTTCTCACAACTTGGACAAACTAGGTCTGCCTGTAAGATATTACTGACACAATCCTGACAAAAATGTGTATCAAACTTTCCACAGCCTACACATTTTTTAGGGAAGAGAAGATCAAGAAGAAGGTTCACATAATATAGATTGCCACGTCGCTTCGCTCCTCGCAATGACAAAAAGAAGATAGCTTGATTCTACGCTCAGTTTATGGTAATATACAATTCTGGGGATGTATAGTTTCGACAGGATTGCTCTTTAAAAACTGCAAGCCGGATAGGAAACATTATCCGTAAAATATTGTTTCAAAACACAAACGGCACTAAAAATTCCGTTGCCAACGCTGTTAATAGCGTAAAAGGTCTCATTTACGGGGTTGCACCTGGATTTGGACCTTCTCTCGCTTTAGCTGCTTAAAGCTACTTTAGAAAATATTCTCTTCTTGACGGAACACTAAGGTACGTACAAAGTCAGGGTGCTGTTAATACAATTTTGACCGATCAGTATTAACAAAAGAAAGTTTGGTCATTCATTAGTTTTCCTGCTAATTGGTTACAACTGATGAATACAAATTAATTAGCTAAGCTTGTAGAAGATTTTAAAGTCACAATTTTGGACTCGGCTCACAGCCGACATCTCCACCAATCAGTTATATACCAAACCACGGTGACCTGCGGATAATACAATCACTATTTTATCCTGGTGGTTTATTATATAAATAACTCTATAAGCTCCTACTCTATAAGAAAATTTTCTGATTAACTCTCTGGATAATGGTTTACCAATCTTGGGATCTTCTTTAAGTTCTTCAATAATTTCAGCGATGGATAATCTATCTAATTTATTAAGGTTTTTAAGTTCTTTTTTGGCTTTAAAAGTAATTTTAACTTTATACATTTATCCCAAGCTCTTTTTTAACCTCTTCCCAATCATAAAGTCTGCCTTTTTTAATGTCTTTCCCGCCCTGCTTAATAGCTTTTACTAATTTTTTATCAGCTAAAATTGCGTTCGTCTCTCTCCAGGAATCATATTCTTGGGCTGACATCAATACCGCAGCAGGTTTACCATTAACTGTAATAACATACTCATCCAACCTTTTGTTGGCTCTATCAACCAGCGCGGTTAAATTAGCTCTAGCCTCAGTAATAGGTAAAGTTTTTGTCATAATTTTATGTTACAGAATTATGTACATATTGTCAAGATGCCAGAGTGATTACCCTTTTCCTCTAAGTTCCTGCTCTACTCTTCTTTGGTGGTCTTTTTCTTTAATGATCTTTCTTTTGTCAAATTCTTTTTTGCTTTTTGCTAAACCTACTTCTACCTTAAACCTGTTATTTTTCTCATAAATAGAAACTGGCACCAAAGTAGTATTTTTACCTGAAGTTTTACCTATTAAAGAATCAATTTGAGTTCTATGCATAAGCAATTTTCTGCTTTTGCCTGCATCATATTCTTTATTAGCAGATTGAGCATATTGGGGAATATTGGCATTAATAAGATATGCCTCCCCATTTAAAATCCTTATATGGCTTTCCCCTAAATCTATCCTGCCAGTCCTAATTGATTTGACTTCCCCACCAGTTAAAACTATCCCAGCTTCTAGATGCTCGAGGATATGGTAGTTATGTAGGGCTTTTTTGTTAACTATGCGCATAGTCACTCTGTCATTCTGACAGTGTAACGAAGAATCTCTTGCGAATGCAAGTATTAAGGCATCCCGAACAAACCGGGAGATCCTTCACTGCGTTCAGGATGACAAAGGTGTCATTTTAAATCCACTGAGTAAATTTTACCACCCTCAAGAAGATAAACCTTTTTCCCTACCTCATCTACTACTAAATCTCCTGCTGTAGCAAACTTATTTCCTGTAATTTGGTTTTTGTAGCTGCCTGTTTTAGTTAAAACCAGCAGCCTGGAATTGCCTGAATCCAAAACATATAAATTATCAGTATCAGAAGAAACAAAAAAACTCTTGGGATCTTTGACATTAGAAGGCAAGCCCGAGTAGCTAAAACTGTCTTTATCTCCTTTAGTAAACCTTAGTATCTCCCCTCCGCTTTTTAACACATAAATAGAAGACTCAATCTGCATCCTTAAAGCATTGCTAAAATCAGCTTTAACGCCTTTGCCTAAATATTCCCTGGCACCAGAATAACCATCAGTGGTTGATAAATATTTCCAAATTTGTCCTGAGCCTGTCGAAGGATTCCCGCTATCCAGCAGATATACATTGCCTGCAAAACCATAAATATCCTGGATCTTACCCAAATCAGTATCTTTTTTAGCTACTGTAGTTAATTTTTGACTCCCAATGTCTATTTTTAAGACTCCTTTTGTATCTGAATAAATAACAGCTGCGCTTCCATTTAAGGAAAATGCAGTTGCCTCACCTAAATTAGAAGATCCTCCCAAGATTTGATTACTCTTTTTTGTAAGATCCACCACCACCAAAGTTTTTGTGCCTGGGTCTAAAAGCAGCAGTTTATCTTTTGATAAACTTATTTTCTCTGCCCTGAAATTTTTCTTAACTAAATCCATATCCAAAAATACCGGAAAGGAAGAGACAGCAGATTGCTGCAAGATATCAGGAGATTCATTTTCGATTTGTTTTTGTAAATCTTGAGCCTGAGCAGCTTTTGGCTTTATACCCAAAGCTTTATCAACTTTGTCTTTAGCAGATTCAATCTTGTTTTTAGTCTCTATTGGGTTTAAGCTAGCCAAACCCTTGGCTTCATTAAAATCTTCTAAAGCGCTTTGCAGCATTTGATTAAATTGCTGATTCCTCTGGGCATCTTTACTTAATTTATATTTATACCCTGCTCCCAAACTTAAAATAACAATTAAAATTATTGCTGCAGCCAACCTGCCTCTCCCAGTTGTTGGTAAAAACTTGGGTAATTTTCTAAATATTCCTAATACTCCTGATAAACCAGGTTTTATTGCGCCAGCAACAAACTTGTTTATTGCGCCAGCAACAAACTTGTTTATTGCGCCAGCAACAAACTTGTTTATTGCCTTAGCAACAATCCCGTTTACCAAAGGAGCGTTAAGCCCTGGTTTAACAGACTCACTAAGAAGCTGCTGGCTGATTTGTTGATCTATTTTTTCCTCTTTTTCTACTACTTCAACTACTAAAGCAGCCAAGCCTTGGTTTTCAGACTCAGATACTCCAATTTTTCCCCCTACTTCTTCCTCAAAAGCATCAATTGGTAAACTTAAGGATTTTTCCAAGTCTGAATTTAGAAAAGAAATCAGGCTTTTGGTAGCAAATAACAACCTGTCGCCATCACTAATAAACCCAGAAATAAGCTGAGAAGGAGCGCCAACTGATAAAAGAGGCAGTAACTTATCTGCCCGTTTTAAATAAGCCTCAACTTGACCTTTGCCAATAATATATAAAACTTTCCCGGCAATGGCTGCTAAATTTAAACTATATTCTGAACCCCCGGGGAATCTATTTGAAGCCTCATTAAAAGTTGCTGTTAGTTTTTCTGAAACAGAACCTTCAGAGTCAAAATAGAAATCCTCCAGTTCAGATAAAATTTGCCTGCCTTTGGTAAAAGCATCATCAGAGACAAGTTCTAACACAGCTAAAAAAGCCGCTTCTTCTCTTTTGGAAAAAGAAACCTGAGCCGCTTTTTGGTCAGTATTTAAGCCAATAACTTGAGCAATTTTTAGTTTCACGTTTTTAAATCCTCCTTAAAAATATAATAGCCTTTGATTTAAAAAGGCAAGGTTCTGCAAGCAGGCAGTAAAATATTTCATACTGCGCGCGTAGCAGGTCCTTATAATATTCCCCAGGCTAAAATTATTAGTCCAATAGCAAATCCTGCATGAACTATGGCTGCTGCTTTAACATATGGTGAAATTTTAGTAATTAAAGTTTTACTCATTAAATCTACCTGCCTTACTACAATTAAAGCAAATACCGCGTAAAAAATTAAAATTAGCAAAATTACTCCCTTTGAAACCATCAAGGCTGCATCTGAATCAAATAGATTAAGCTGGGTGGTGGTAGGCATCCCTCCCCTTTCCATAAAGCTTGTGAGCCTCATCTAAAATAAAATCAGCAACATGGTGTGGTTTTGGCACAGAATGAAAATCAATATTCCTGGCATTGCCTGCTGTTTGGATAAAAACATGACCATAATGGAAAATGGCATTTAAAATTCCGCCCATTGAAGATGAGGCATCTTCAATATTTCTTAAAGGAGCCACATCAATATTTTTGAAAAGCAGTGAATGAAAATCAACATCCACAATATTTTTATTAGTCACAATATAAACATTAAAATACCATTGCAGGAACCCTTCAAAAACAATTATTAAAACCAGCAGATAATTAATTATTAAAAAAACCAGTCCAAAAGCTTGAGGCAAGGAAGAAAAATCAATACTTAACAAAGGCAATAACCCAGGCACAAAAAATGGTACAAAAAACAATAGTATTGCAGGAATAATCCAGGTTAAATTAGTAATTGGATGAGCCCTTAAAAGCAAAAGGATTTTTTCATCTATGTCCTGGCCTTCAAAACGGCAGTCTGTTGGGTTTTCTACAAACGCTGGAAACATTAAAACAAGTATAGCATTCTTGTCATTCCAACGAAAGTTGGAATTTATACAGATCCTAGATCAAGTTCAGGATGACACGAAGTGTCACTTTTTCTCGATATTAAAGAAAGCGAAACCGCTCTGAGGGATAGACATCCTGCCAGGAGCTCTTAAGTTAAAGGCTTTTTTAAAGTCTGCCCCAGACAAACTCACTCCATCAATAGTTACCTGATTTGTATTACCATTACCCTGGATTACACTGACGGATGAAGCATTTGAAATACCTCCATATTTGCTGGCAACAGACCTAAGCTCATCCATACTATAAGGACTTCCTCCCCAGCAGGAAGAGATTGGAGTAACCCTAGAGGCTTCTTCGCTGCTACCCTTAATCAGCACTAAAGCAGCGTTAACTATATCAGCCAGTTCTGTACCAGATAACCAGGGGTTAGACTTGCCACATTTATCACTGTTAATATTATAGCCTTGTGTATACCAGGCCTTATACAACCAGGGCGAACCTCCAAGCTTATCATAAGATTTATCTGCAAAATTCCCTCCACCAGAACCATCTGTAGTATCCCAACCAATTGGTGAAGCAAAGCCTCCATGAGTAGAAGCATAAAAAGTTACCACATCCTCAATCACTTGCCCGCGGGTACTATTTACAGCATCTTTCCAAGCATCAGGAGGATTATCTGATTTGGATTTGGAAAATACCTGACAAGCCTCGGTGGTGCAGATTGACTGACCATTTTGTTTATACCTGTAAGCATAGGTTCTGGCAGCTATAGCTTGCGCTTTTAATGCTTCCGGGTGCCAGCTTGAGGGCATTTCAGCAATACCATACAAATACTTTTCCTCAAAATTCATTGAGCCAAAACCAGAAACATTAATATCCCCTCCTGTATCTTTGCCTACTGGTTCTTTCCCAAAGTAAGCTCTTAAAATTGCTTTGTAGTCTTGACCCGAGGAAGCCCTGCCTCTTGCCCCATATTGGCTCATCCCTTTTCTATGAGTATGGGCTCCAAAAGAAAAAACAGCAAAAGAACCACTCGGCGCTGCTTCCCTAAAGCCTTTAATAGAAGCATTATAATCATCAGCCAGCTCTGAATCTCCAATACTGGCAGTAAATTGACCAGACCTGGCTGCCAATATTGCCTGCTGTTTGGCAGATAGTTCAGCAATTTTTCCAGTTAAGTCTGATTGATAATCTTTAGCTTTTTTAATTTCCCCTGCTAAAAAACCAGCATTTTTATCCACTTCTGCCTGAAGACTGGCAAGCTTTTGTTTATCTTTTTCCAGCTTTTCTTGTTGGGTTAACAAATCAACTACTTCTGAGGTAATAGAAGAAATTATTGATTTATCTTCCCTGGTTACAGTTTGACGGTAAGATAATTCCCTAAACAAATCACCTGACTGCATAGAAGAAAAAATAACCAATAAAGGATCTGTTAAATAGGAGCGGATATAGTAAGCTTTAATTCTGGTTTCCAGCAGAGCTTGCTGCAGAGCTAATTTATCTTCCCTAATATCTAAATCCTTTTGTTTGGCTTTAATCCCTGCTGCTAAGGCATCTAGGTTATTTTGGATTTGGGATAGTTGTCTTTTTAAAGATTCAAGCTGTCCTTCTAAAGGCTTTGTGGCAGAAACAGACAAACTCCTAGCTTTATTTAGTTCATCAATTTGTTTTTGCAGGTCATCTATTTCATCAGCAGAGGCAGTAAACAGGTTGTAGGTTACAGGGTACAGTAAGACAGAAAACAAGACTATAAATGTGATTAACCTAACCACTAAAATCTGTAACCTGTAAACTTTCTTGTGGGCAAACATAACCTTAAAATTTTAACATACCATTATCTGAAATAAGTATCCTGGGCAAACTGATATTGGTTTATGAGGATTTTTTTAAACTGGACAAGGCTGTGAGTCTCATAAAAAAGGATTAATGCTTCCTTAAAGGCTGTTTCCTCAACACTTCGGTAAGAAAGCGGATAATAATCATAAGTCATCAAGATAGCATTAACTAGCATTCGGCTAGTCCTTTTATTGCCATCAGCAAAAGGCTGGATATAAGGAATAAAAACAGCTGCTATCAAAGCCTTTTCTAAAGGCTCACTTGCCAAATTTATGGCATAAATTGTTTTCTCTAAGGCTTCTTTAATTTGAAACTGGTTGTTTAAAGGTTGATAAGTAGTTCCAGTAATGCCAACTGCTTCATTCCTTATGCCAGTTGTTATACTGAGATCTTTTACCATTAAATTATGAAGCTGAGTAATTATAGATAGCGTTATCTTCTTAAATTCTTGTTTATGAGCCAAGATTGTTTCAAAAGCTGTTTTGTGGTTTAAAATCATAATAGCTTCCTGTTTTGGGTGCCCCTGTGCTTCAATGCTTTGTTTAATCAAAGTTTCAGTATCAAGCAGTGAATAAGTATTACCTTCAATTCTAGATGATTTCCAAGATAACTCAATAATAAAGCGCTCCAATTCTCTTCTATAAATATCTTCTGGCAGTTTTTTTGTCTGTTGAATAAAACTTTTGCGGATATTGGCAATTTGCTTTTTTTCATCTACTGAAAAAAGATCATGCAGATAGTTAAATATGCTGAAGTCAAAAGTGGTAGCACCTGGACGCTGGTCAACCTCAAGACTAAAATATTGTTTCCCGTCAATATAACGAAGTAGCGGGTTTTCAATCAAAGGGAGATATCTGGTGTTTTTACCTTTTCCGGAAATTTTAATAAGATTTTTCTGAAGAAGGTAAACCAAATCCCTGACAATGGTTGGTTTTGAGGACGGATAGCGGTTTGCTAACTTTTTTTCAAGTTCCACCCGGCCAAGCCCATCTGACTTATTGATTAAAGATAATATTAGATCTTGTCTAGGAGTAAGATTCGTCTCATTCATATAGACGAATCGTATCATAATGAGACGAAAGAAGCAATTAGCAATTTTGAGATCTTTAGATCAACGAATTTTGCAAAGCAAAATTAAAGATTAAAGGGATTTCTTGCAGGCAAACATTTGCCCTAAAATTCTACCATTTTCTATTTAATTATGCTAAGCTAGGATTAATGTCCAAAAAGGCCTTTTTTTTACTCATTGTTTTATTAATCCAGCCAGAACTTTTTCTGCAACGTGTATCTGCAGATGCAGGCAACTGCCTACCTATCGAACAAGTTCCTCCAGCCTTGGTTCAAAATGTCGCTCCCATCTCAAGCTCTAGCCCTGGTTGGGTGCAGTTTAAAATTATTCCGAAAGATACAAAAAGTACTTATAAATTAGTCTTTCCTAGTGGTAAGGTAGGAGGTATAGGAAGCATAGAAAGAGATAATCTAACTTCCAGACCAGTGGATGGGACATTAGTGGATGAGACATTAACAGATGGTCCTGTGTTTCCGGGCATATATTATGATGGTGGCAGTCTTTTTGAACCTGGAGACCATACATTTTATTTGGAAAGAAAAGGTTCACCGGGTAATTATTGCAAAGGCAAGTATACAATAAAAAAAGATGAGTCTGGAGGAATAACAGCTTGTGTAATTAATTTCAGCACATTGACACCTAATGAAACAGATAAAATTGAGGTTACAGGTTATATTCAACCACCACCTCAATCAACCATTCTCATAAATCAAGGTTATAAATTAAAAATTGAAGGTCCAAGCAAGCTTGATGTTGTTATAACAGTTGATCCAACAGGTAATTTTAAATCTACGCCATTGGGGCCGACTGGAAAGCTTAATCCAGGAAATTACACTATTACATTATATAAAACACAATCCCCCGTAGGAGCCATCACGCCTAACATATCGGAATTCGTCACGAATTGTAAGTATAATATGAATGTAGCCTCAAGTGGCAGCCCAGGAAGTATTACCCAACCCGGTACTCCTGGCACAACCGGCTCAAGCACTGCCTGTGCAAAAGATGATCCAAAGTGTAGTAGCGGAGGAGGCAAACTAGTTTCAGGGTGCAATAATCCCAAAGATCTCAACTTTGATCCTAATAACCCAGCAATTGCTACTGCTATTGGCTGTATCCATACCAACCCTGCTGAATTTGTTAAAGACCTTATGAAGTTTATAATAGGAATAGGAGGGGGGTTGGCATTTTTGATGATGCTTTTGGGAGCATTTCAGATGTTAACCTCCCAGGGTAACCCGGAAACCCTAAATGCAGGCAGGGAAAGGTTAACCAGCGCTGTAATTGGATTATTGTTTATAATATTTTCTATCCTATTTTTACAGATTATTGGGTTTGGTATTTTAGCAATCCCAGGATTTGGACCTTAAAATGAATAAACTTTTTCTAAAATTTATAATCACTAGCAGAAAACTCCCCACCATTGGCGGAAGGATGAATGTTTGTGATGACAGCCTTCCGCAGACAGATCGGTGTACACAAAAGAACAGATTTTCTGCTGCTCTTGTAAACTTGAAGGGGGAAACCGCGGATTTTAGTCCGCGGAAGTTTATAGCACTTTTCAGTTTGCTGACATTTGGAATAATAGCGCTATTTTCCTCTTTACCTATTCTCGCCAGGGAACCAAATCCTCCACCTCCTTCCTGGCCACCTGTTTGGCTTGTTGTACAAAACTATGGGCAAACCGAAACAACCATCCCTATAGCTTGGGAAGAAGTATCAACAGCAGATTATTACATAGTTTCTTATAAAACTACTGCTGAAAAAAATTACACTACTGTTAAACGGGTGGAGCATACTACTTCTACTTCTACTTCTAGAAATATAAGTACAACCATTGAAGGGCTTACCCCAAAAACTTCATATAACATCATTATTGTAGCTTGTAATAGCGGTGGTTGCTCTGGATATAGAAATATTTCTTCTAATTCAGTAACTACTAAATCTGGTCCAGCTCCTGCAGCTCCAACTGCTGCTCCAACTGCTGCTCCAGGAGGAGCTGCTGCTGTTGCTCCAACATCTGCAATCCCTGGGCTTCAAGACCTTTATGCCTTTAGTAACAGTAAAATACCTCAATTTAAAAAATTAAGTGATATTGTTTCCAGGCTCATAAATATTGCTTTTTATGTAGCAATATTTTTAGCTTTTTATTTTTTAGTTTGGGGAGCTTTCCAGTATATTATGGCAGGAGGTAAAAAAGAAGAGCTGGGAAAAGCCAGAGCCAGGATTACCTGGGCTATAATAGGACTCATTATAATCCTTCTTTCTTACTCTATTGCTAAATTTGCCAGCGAGATCTTTAAACCAAATATAGGAGGGGTGCCATTTTGAGAAAGTTTACAGTTTACAGTTTACAGTTTACAGTTTACTTATTAATCCTGCTGTACCCTGTAACCTACAACCTGTTCCCTGCCTATGCTGAGGTGAAGATTGAAGACAAATTTGGTTTTGGGGATATTCCATCTTTAGGAGAAGGGACCTCTAAATTAGTTACTCCATTCTTTTCCATAGCTGCAGTACTGGTAATTATCTACTTTTTGCTTGGTGCTTTTAAGTATTTAAAAGCTGCAGGAAATAAAGAAGAAGTTGCAGGGGCCCAACAGATGATTACCCATTCCATAATTGGCTTTGTTATCCTAATATTTGCTTTCTTTATTTTACAATTTTTACTGTCTTCTTTACTCGGGATTACTGTTTTAAGGTTATTCTAAATTCCTCATAATAAGGCTATTATCAGGAGCTTGATTCCTTATAATTTGACAATTATGAGGAGTTATGTTACTATCAAATAATGATTGTTAGAATCTATAACGACCTTAGTAAATACCTCCATCCAAAAGAAGTCTTGATTATTTATGGCCCGAGAAGAGTAGGCAAAACCATCCTTTTGGAAAACTTCCTGGCTAAAACTTCCCTGAAGTATAAATTAGAAAATGGCAGTGATTTGGGAATCCAGGAAATATTTTCTTCCCAAAGGGCTGAGACTTTCCGCCAGTATGCCCAGAGGTATGAACTGATTGCCATTGATGAGGCCCAATACATTCCCAATATCGGGGATGCTTTAAAGCTGTTGATTGAAACAGTGCCAACGATTAAAGTGATTGCAACCGGTTCAGCTTCTTTTGAACTGTCCAATAAGGTGGGCGAGCCTTTGACAGACCGCAGTACTACCCTGCTACTCTACCCTGTTTCCCAGCTTGAGCTTTTAAACCAGATGAATAAATTTGAGCTCTCCCGGAAAAAAGAAGAGTATTTAATCTATGGATCATATCCAAAGGTTTTAACCATGGAATCTTTTGCAGATAAGGCCAAAAACCTATCCCAGCTTGTTACTTCTTACCTGTTAAAAGATATTCTTGATCTGGAGGAAGTAAAGGGGTCAAAAATCCTGTTAGACCTGCTCCGGTTACTGGCCTTTCAGATTGGCAATGAAGTATCATTGTCTGAGCTGGCCCAAAACCTGCCGATTGACCCTAAAACAGTTGCCAGATACCTGGATTTATTGGAAAAATCATTCATATTGATTAATATCAGGGGCTATAGCAGGAACTTAAGAAAAGAAATAAGCAACAAAAGCAAATATTACTTTTACGACAACGGCATACGGAACGCAGTCATTAATAATTTCAATCCTATAAATTTACGGGATGATGTTGGTAAACTATGGGAAAACTTTCTGGTGGTGGAGCGTCTTAAGAAACAGGCTTACCGGTCAATACTTTCGAATAATTATTTCTGGCGGACTTGGGATCAAAAAGAGGTTGATCTTGTTGAAGAGAGGGAAGGCAAACTGTTTGGCTATGAGTTTAAATACTCTCCCGGCAAAGACAGGATACCCCAGGATTTTTTGAAAACATACCCAGGGTCTGAAGTTTCAATCATCAACTCAGAAAATTACCTTGATTTCATAACTTAACTGCTAAAGTAAAACCGAGTTTGCAGTACCAGTCATCCATGGAGAAGATAACACTAGTGTCCAGCTTTTTTGCAGTAGCCACCACCATAGCATCAAAGATTGTTTTTTTCTTGCTGCCTTTTGGATCAAATACTTTTAAGGCTTCATCCAGCATATCAGTATCTGTATTTTCAACTGCTAACAACCCATTGGTTATTCTCTCTACTACGCGGGCAGCCAAATCAGGTTGATTAAGTTTGCGGATCAGTGTAGTAATAGTTTCTGTAATAGTTGTCAGAGGAAAGATGACCTGGGCATCACGGGCAAGTAGCTTGGAAACAGTTTCAACAGCTTTTTGGTGATGCAAGTCACCTTCATACAGAATAGCAATCAGACCGTCGGTATCTCCTACTACAACTAATGGTTTCTTAGTCCCAGGTGTATTCATCGTGCCTTTCGGATAAATCAGCCGGTAAGCCACTTCCTTTGGGAATAATGCCAGCCAGATCTAAAAGGGCTTTGGTGGATTGTTTATTTTTCAGAACCTTAAGTTTTTCCAAATCATCTAAAGAGATAATTGCTACTTGAGGCTCTTTTTGGACAAACACCACAGCAGGTTGTTTGGTCTTTTTGACTTTACCAAAAACTTCTTTGTAGTTTCTGAGTATATCCCTGGCGGTTACTGTGACAGTATTCAACATAATACAAATATTGTAGTTTATGTCTATATATTTGTCAATACATTCACTTCGCTCAGTACTGACATTTCTGTTGACAGAAACCAGTGGGTTTTGAGTAAGAAGTGGACAAAAACTAAGGAACCAAAAGAACCAAGAGTCCAAGGGATCAAGTACCTAAACTACCGGGAAGGACACACACCGAAGCCGGAGAGCGAGCGCCCAGGCGAGTCGCTGTACACATTCAGACCACCCGAGCCGAAGCTACTCACGTACACCAGATAACCAACGGACGTGCGGGTTTGCGTCCAATCGTATTTAACCGGAAGAAGCCTTTCTCCCGTATTCACATAGTAAAGGAGTTCATCGTAAACGGCTTCTGTACCAGTTCTGCGTTTTACAGATGCATTTCTGGCACCCTTTCTTTTTAACTAGTGACCAGCCTAGTTTTATTTCTCCGGCGCCAGTTGCAAATTTTTCTCCCTTATACCAATCATTAGCATCGGTTCTAAAAGAATGAACTACTGCCTGCATTTTTCCCAGTGGGTCTTTGCGGAATAATTCCCTAAACTCAATCATGGTCAGCGGAACTTCTCTGCCACCTCTTAACATTGCCTCCGGCCTAAGAACCAGCATTTCACTAAAAGCCTTAGCTGTTTGTAAGTCTTCCTCTGTAATAGAGGAATGAAGGAAGGTTATTTAATAAAAACTCAACATTAATTCCTACTCCCTTAAGCTTGCTTTCCATATTTCTTACAGCTTCTATCCCTAAGAAATCCTTACCAATGAGTTCCTTAGCACGCTCTATCATTATAGGATTAGCTGCTTCGCGGACGACTGCTGCTCGTTCTGCTTCCTGATGAGCAGCCTTTTGACGATTAGCTTCTTCAATTGTAAAAATAGAAATAAGCCCAATTCCTGCTGTTAATATTCCTGCACCCACCAAAAATCTTCTTCTTCCTATCCCTTTAGGGAGGACTTCTCTTTTCAATACCTCTGCTGTTGCAGGGTCACTTAAACGAGCGGAAAAGCTATCGGCTGATTCTTTGAAATAAAACCTTTTGCAAGTATAGAAGATACGACTCCGAGGGCATCTTGAACTTGAGGAGCTTTTAATACTTTTTCTGCTTCTGTTTCCGCTTCTAATCTGTCTAAACCGATAAGAAGTTCTCCAGCGTCTGTACCGGAAAATGAGGTATGCTTAAATTAAAGCATCAATTATTCGACGGGTATTTTGAATACTTCCAGACTGTCCCGGAACATCTGTTGGCTTTAATCGTTCTGACATAAGTTTAAAAAACTAATTCCACACAGATTTTACTAAATTATAGGATAAATAGCAAATTGCCATATCCCTCTGTTCGCAAGGCGGAACTCCTCGTAATGACAAATCAATTTATTTAAATCAAATTTGAGATATAATTATTTCGCTACAAGTTTATTAGAACACAAATGAGGGGAAATTTGTCAATAGCGGTCAAATTTACTTAATAATAAACCATTTATTTGTTTTTAATCCTCTCCAGACTTCTGCTGCCCCAAGACCCAAACCCACAGCGCCAGCAATAAGGCCAGATGTCCAATCAAAACTCCAAGGCCTGGTCTCAGCAGCAATCTTAGCCCTTTTTGCCTCCTCTTCTGCTTTTTTAGCAGCTTCAATTTGAGCTTTTGCTTCCGCCTCTGCTTTTTGCTTAATCTCTAAGGTTTTATCTTCTGCTATCTTTTGCGCCCTTCTTTCTACATCATCATAAAAATCCTTTTTGTGTAAACTAATAATGTCAGGATTAGGTGTGGCTTCAACAGGTACTTGTACTGTAACTATTTCTGGTACTTTTACAATCTCTGGTTTTACCACTTCTGGTTTAACAACCTCAGGCTTAACCACTATTACGTCACGATCAGGCCCAGGGTTTACTTGAGGAATAGGTACTATCACCACACCAGGAGGAACAGGGGCTGAAGTGGGTGGAGACGCAGCAGGGCCAGGTGTTAAAATAGCGCGAACCGTACTAGGAATATCAGGCGTAGACGGAACAGTAGCAGAGGCAGTTAACCTGGCTCTAACAGTACCATCTATATCAGGCGTAGAAGAAGGGGTAAAAGTTGGGGTTGGAGTATGGGTAGGAGTAGGTGTGACAGTTTCTGTGGCAGTCGCGGTAGCAGCAGGCGTGACAGTAGCAGTTTCAGGATGACCGCCATTAGCATAAATAGTTGGTGTAGTGCTATCACTCTCTCCAGAGCATGCTACCAGTGATAATGATAAAGCAAACCCACCAGCAGCAATTACGATTGCTCTACAATGTTTATACTCTTTAGTTAACCTGGTAACAAGGGTTTCTCTTCTACCTATTAAGGAGGTAGGTTCCTCTATTTTTCTTTCAGGACTCTTCATATTTTGAGCCTTTATTTTAGGTTCTGAACAAGTTAGAAGAATGTAAATAAAGTAAGAAATAAGTATGAATTTTGTGGTAATATAATTTAAAGAGGTTTCAATGCTTAAAAAAAATCTTCTTTTATTAGTAACATGTGTTGTTTTTTTGCTTAGCACTAATTCTGTTTTTGCTGCAGAGAGAGATCCATTAGGTCCATGCGAGAAAGGAGATACTTGCAAAAATGATCCTCAGGGCAACAGTTTTGCCTGCCAACCAGATTTCGAATCTGACGGTAAACCTAAATTTGATGCAATTACTAAAACAAAACGTCTATACGCCTGTTTGCCTGTATCAGCTGTAGGTAAAGTTTTCGGCATAATCCAGGTTCCAGGAGCCTTAGGAGGACTTATTGGGAATAATCCAACAGGAGCTGGGGCTATCAGCCAGTTTTTAACTAATTTTATAGCTTTGCTATTTTCTATAGCAGGGATAGTATTAGTCTTCATGTTTATCTGGGCAGCTTTTGAATGGATTACCTCCGGAGGGGATAAAGAAAAAATTGCTTCCGCCCAAAAAAGGATTCTTCATGCCATCATTGGTATTCTTCTTTTTGCTGTAGCATTTGTCATTATTAGGGTCCTAGGAATATTTACAGGATTTACCTTTTTTAAAGAAAATATTAAGGTTTTTAGAAACGCACAGGGCCAAATCGAGAGAGTCATTTGCTCTGATGGAACCCCCAAAGGCGGACCAGGCGGTTATATCGCAGATCCTGCAAAAGAATGTCAGGGCCATTAAACTTGACAAGTAATGTTACGTGGGTGCTACATAGGGTAGGAAAACTACCCTATGGGAAACAAAAACACAAGTTTCGCATTTCTTGTCATCCCGAGCGAGGCCAAAGGCCGAGCGTGGGAATCTTTACTAATCTAGATTGCCACGTCGCTCGAAGACTCGCTCCTCGCAATGACAGCTGCGAAATTCGTACAGGGATCTGTTATTTGATCTTAAATCACGCACAGAGTGACACTTGACAAGTGAAGTCTATTATGACTACGATTATATTGTAATGAAAAAATTACTGGTATTAGGAACCGTATTTACTTTTGTCTTTTTTGCCTTATTTAATACTTCCAGTGTATTTGCTAAGAATGTAAACGACCCCTGTGATCTAGCAATAACCAATGACTGTGCAAATCCAGATTTGTTCTGCAGACCAAACCAAGCACCTGCAGACCCTACAAAAGGCACATGCCAATCAGCCAAAGTTGGTGTAATTGCTCCTCAAAGGGGCTTTACCACTCTTGGTAATAGCTTTTGAATGGATTACCTCTGGAGGGGATAAAGAAGCTGTTGGTAAAGCCAGAGGCAGGATTATTAATGCCTTGATTGGTTTGGCAGTACTGGCTGTTGCTTTTGCTTTAGCTAATGTAGCTGCCAGATTTACCGGGCTGAATCTGTTTGATTTAACCATCCCAGCTCCTGACCGTGGAGCTCCTGGATTATAAATTATGAAGGAATTGGCAATTTTAGGCTCTGCAATATTTTCCTTTTTAACTCCTGTCCAGGTATTGGCAGCAGATATTGTAATTACACCGCCCTCAAGGGGCTTTACCACTCTTGGTAATGCTATTAATAATATCCTGAAGCTTTTGAATGGATTACCTCTGGAGGGGATAAAGAAGCTGTTGGTAAAGCCAGAGGCAGGATTATTAATGCCTTGATTGGTTTGGCAGTACTGGCTGTTGCTTTTGCTTTAGCTAATGTAGCTGCCAGATTTACCGGGCTAGACCTGTTTAACCTAACTATCCCAGCACCTGATCCTAATGCCCCGGGAATCTAAATATATCCTCATTGACCCTTAAAAATAATGATGTTAAGCTAAAAATATGGGACCAGATCCTGCAGGATTAAATGAGTTTGAAGAGATGGTGGGAAATATTATTTCTGTATTTGCAGGGCTGGGTTTTATAGCTTTATTGGTTATGCTGGTTTGGGCAGGGTTTAAGTACCTTACTTCCGGAGGAGAACCTAAAGCCATTCAATCAGCCCATGCTGTTACTACTTGGGCTTTATTGGGAATACTTTTTATGGCTATTGCCTGGCTTATTCTGCAACTAATTGCAGGCTTTACTGGAATTGATATTACAATATTTAATATCAAAGCTTTATGCGGAGATCCAAAGACTTTACCATTTTGCCAACCATAACTGTTGCAATTTTGCCTAAAAAAAGATACGCTAGAATAAATAACAATTAAGATGTTTACTAAATTTGTCTGCTTATTTGCCACAAGCTTTTTATTGTTATTTGTTTTAGTTACTCCCTCATTTGCTGCCTCACCAGTTGCTACACCCTCAGCTGCTACTACCCTTCCCTCTACTACCTACAATCTACCAGCTTATGTTTCACCTACGTCCCCTATTTATACTGATCTTTTAGTAAATAATTTATTCCATTCTTTTTCTTGTTTAGCAATAGGACAATCAGTGATTGGACAGCCTTGTTTAAGTTATAAACTAACCAAAGATGCTCAGGGGGTATTACAAGGAGTTCCTGTTCTCTCTCAAACTAATTTTTCTGGAGGAACTTTAGGAGCTGTTACAGGACTGGTTGTAGCTTTATACCAAAATCCTCCTGTCAGAACAGCAGATTATGTTGCCTCAATTTCAGGAAATTTCGGGATAGTTAGAGAAGCTCAAGCTCAAGTAGCAGGATCAGGATCTCAAGTTTTAAACCCAATTTTAAGCTTATGGCAAGTGTCGAGAAATATTTCTTATGTTTTGATGATTATTATTTTTCTAATTATTGGGTTTATGGTCTTATTTAGAAATAAACTAAACCCTCAAACAGTCATTACAGCCCAGGCAGCTTTACCAGGCTTAGTAATTGGTTTAATTATGATTACTTTAAGTTATTTTTTTGCTTCACTGCTTACTGATACAGCTTTTTTGGGGGTTAATGTTGTAGGTTATTATTTTAGCGCTGCCCAACCAGGAGCTTCTCCAAAGCTTGTTCAGGATATTTCTAATGAAAGTGTTGTTTCTATATTCAGTAGATTTGTTGGCCAAATTTCACATGGAGATATTGGCAATGCAATGGGGGCTATTATGAATCACTTTAATACTACCGTTACTTTTTATACAAGGTTGTTTGCAGCAATATTAGGTTTTTCAGCGGGTAATTCGTTAGGAAGTCCGATTGGTTCATTAGCGGGTCTAGCAGGTTGCATAGGATTTCCTACACTTGTCTTACCAGGAGTAGGTGCAGCCCTAGGTGCAATTGGTGCCCCTGTATGCAGTTTGGTTGGTGGCATAGCAGGAGGGTTATTGACAGGTATAGGTTTGGGTGCTGTTGCTTATCTTGATCCCGCCTTTACCTTTGGTTTGGTACTCTTTTTTATAGCCATTGCAGTTTTAATTTATACTATGTTTAAATTACTCCTAAAGCTAATTACCAATTACCTCAACATTATCTTTTTAACTATTTCTGCACCTTTTCAATTTCTTTTTGCGTCCCTACCAGGCAGACAAAATATTATTACAGGCTGGATTTTAAGTATGCTTTGTAATGTTTTAGCTTTTCCAGCTGTTTATGCAGTGTTCTATTTTGCTGCATACTTATTTGGGCCTACCAGTGATGGAGGAGGCTTTTTTGGAATTACTAGCGTCTTAAACCCAACAGATAACCATACCATACCCCTATTCGGTGGACTGAATTTATCTTTTATTAGAATGTTATTGGCATTTGGGGCTTTGCTTGCCACTCCTGCCATTCCTGATATAATATGTAGAGCAGTTGGCAGAGCCAGCCAAGCAGGACAAATGATTGGACAAGAAATTGGAGCTGAAACTAGAAGCGGACAAGGATATTATGGCCAGTTTACTGGAGGGGTAGGAAGAGGGGCTGGCGCTATTGGCCAAGCTACCGATACTTGGTATGGCAGACCACCTGGTGAATCAGTATCAGGACTACTTGCAAAAAGGCCAGGCGTAAACCTACCCGGGATACTCAAAAAGAGAATTTGGTAGTTTATTAACTTGTAGCTGAATAAAATAGAGAATATAATAATATTAATCTGCTAAGAAGCTAATAATCTAGCAGGCCGTTCACCCACAAATTCCATGTGTAATTTTGTATCTAGATATTGATCAAGCAGTCTTTTTAATTCGGCCTCAATATTATCCTGGCTTCTGCTAAATTTTCCTCTTAAAAAATCAATTACTTGTTACAACAATCCAATCATCCAATTGACCTTCTGTGTGTACATACTAAGCTGTACAATTTAGGAGTGAGGGTTAGAACAACCAAAACAGGATCTTCAT
>JACPEW010000028.1 GCA_016183305.1 Candidatus Daviesbacteria bacterium | reverse complement strand
TAGGCAATCATAAATGAATCAGCCCTAAAATAAACTACGTTTAGAGCCAGGGTAGCAGCAATTGGCCAAGTGTCTTTCAGCAAAGTCACCATATAATTTAAGTCAAACACAGGAAAAATATTTGGTGAAAGCTTACGGGCCAGTAGCAAAGCAAAAAAAGCTATTAAAACCCAACCCAATAAATGAACAAAAAGTAAAATAGGAACAGGGTATTTATAAAAAGAAACTGCAATAAAAACCAATAAACTAAGCAAAGTTCCAACACTTACAGCTAAAACAGATAGATCATATCTTAGTTTACTTTGAAAGATTAAATTACAGGTAGTAAAAATGCCTGATCCAATAATAGCCAAACTGCCAAAAAACACTGCCTGAGAAAATACAAAAGTAGCAAAAGGCCAAAAAGGTAATAATCCAACAGCTAAAATTACTAGCACTACAGACCATAAGATTCTAGTTCCAAGCAGCTGTTGCCATTCAGTTTTGAGATTTGAACTTTGAGACTTGAGATTTTTTAATACATGAGCATTAAAACCAAAATCAGATAACAAATAAAATATTCCTAAATAGGTAAGTGCTAGGGTAAAAACACCTATGCCTTCTTTACCATAGTTTCTGGCAACTATACCTAAGATAACAAAAGTGGAAAAAGTAGTAACAACTTTCCCTAATACCTGCCAAAAAGACTGCTCAAAAATTTTAAACAAAGACTGCATTAAGCTATTCTAACATGAAGAAATGATAGACCCCAGACTAAAAATAATAATCTATAACCTTGTGGCAAAGTTAAAAAATAATGGTCAAACATCCCAATTGTTAAAATTATTAACCAAGGCACAATATTTAGAATTTTCCTAAATGGGTATCCCATTAAAGCTATCCAGCCTAATAGGCCAACCAAACCTGTCTCAGCTAAACTTAATAAAATAATATTATGTACTGGCTGTAGGAATCTGCTGGGGCCAGCAACTAAATTACCAGCTATTTGAGGAATAAAATTATTTAGCCCTACTCCTAATAAAGGCTGTTTTAGGAATATTTGCCAAGCTTTTTCAGACAATTCTTCTCTTCTTATTACTGCTAAATTATCAAAATTTAGCAAACTGGAGAATCTGGTAAATAGTATTGGGGAGGAAATAACCAAAATAATTATTATCCACAAAAACCACTTTCTTTTAACTGTCAAGGATAGGGTAGTAATACCTGTTAAAATAGCTACTCTTGAGACTGTTAGAAAAACTATTATCCCACCTAAAAGTAGAGGTAAAAACACTAATCTACTTTTAACTTTTAAGACTTGATACAAGATACTCAAGCCCACTAATATAAATCCTGCTAACACATTAGGGTGGGGAAAAGTGGCATATGGCCTTAAAACTTGAGTTCCATAGAAATCAAACTTAGCAATTCCCGGAGTGGTAATACTAAAACTTCTTTCTCCTAATATCCAAAAGCCTAAAGTAGATCCTTTTATAAACTGCAAAACCGCGAGAATAGACTCAACTATGATTGCCAAACCAAGCGGTAAAGGCATTTTTTTTAATAAGGCTTCAAGATTTGAAGAAGCAAGGTAAACTCCAAAAAGCCCAGCTAACAAATACTGTTCTATCCTGACCAAACCTGCCCCTGTGTTAACTGCTTTTACTAAAGATAAAACCTGAGTTAATAAAAAAAATAACAACAAATTTAAGGCTTGCTTGTTAATCTTTGGTTTCTGCAAAATCCAAACTATTAAAAGCCCAATTACTAAAATATCCCAGGAGTAAATAGCAGGAGAGAGGTAATCTATTTTTAGAGAATAAATATAGGAAAAATTTGGCCAAAAATGTTTACCAAGCTGAGTGGGAAGAAAAAGCAGGATTAAGAAAAAAAGGGTCTTTTCAAGCCTCTGCAGCTTTGTCATCTGCTTCTTTATTTTTGGTTTTTGAATTTTGACTTTTGACTTTGATTACAATGTGCCTATCTCTTCCCTCTCCCATACTTTCAGAAGATAAGCCTTCCATCTCACTTATCACCATATGTACTATTCTTCTTTGCCAAGGAGACTGTGGCTCAATCTCCATCTCCTTTCCGCTTTCCAAAACCTGCTCTCCCCAAGATTTAGCACTTTTTGTTAGATCCTCTTCTTTTTGTTTTCTCCAACCTTCCACATCAATAACTACTCTTTTAAAGTTACCTTCTCCAACTTTCTTGGCTAACATCTGGTTAACCAAAAGCTGCAGGGAATCTAAAGATTCTCCTCTTGCTCCAATGAGTCTTCCTGCATCTTTAGTTTCAATTGAAACTGAAAAACTATCTTCCGTTTCCTCTATCTCATAACTACCCTCCAAAAGAAGAGTGCCTAATAAGTTATCTAAAATTTCTGATAATTGTTCTTCCATTTTTATTTTCCCTGACCCTTGACTCTAGATACTAAACTCTCCAGCCCACCCCAGCCTGAAACACGGTGCTGCTGAATTATTCCCAACATTGTATACGTGTTCCAATAAATTGCAAGCCCTACTGGAAAAGTAAAAGCAAAATAACCAATCATAATTGGCATAAGGTATACCATTTGAGACTGTACTTGTCCCATACTATCTTCCAAACTTTCTTTTTCTTTTTCTTCTTTAGGAGAATCAGAAGGGTAGTGTTTGATTGGTTTGGGCAAGGTCATTTTAGACTGGATAAAAGTTAAGACAGCTGTAAGAAGTGGAATCAAAAGCAACAAGACTCCTTGGGTAGTAAAATCAGAAGGCCTTAAGCCTAAGTTGAGTCCAAAAAAATTAGGATCTAAGCTGCTGGGAAGCTTAAATTGAGGAAAGTATAAAAGCGAGTTTATGGTATTTATGTTTCCGCCAGCCCCAGGCAAGATATTAATAATGGCTTGATAAAGGGCAATAAAAATAGGAATCTGTATTAAAGCCGGCAAGCAACCACCAGCAGGATTAACCCCATGTTCTTTATATAAAGCCATTTGAGCAGTGGCTAAAGCTTGTTTATCGTTTTTATGTTTTTGCTTTAAAGCATCCAAGTGAGGTTTAAGATCTGCCATTTTCTTGGTAGCTTTAATTTGAGAAGACATAAAAGGCCATACTAAAATTCTTACTAAAACAGTTAAAACCACAATAGAAAAACCCAAGGCTCCAGGGAGATTAAGGAAAGAAAGCCCTTGGTAAATTAAAACCAATAAATTAATAACTGGAGCAAAAAATATTAAATTAAAAATAGCGCCTATATCCATTATCTACAGCTCCAAATTCTTTTTATACCTAATTTAATTCCTTTGACAACCCCATATTTTAAAATTGCTTGTTTTGTATATTCTGAACAGCTAATTTTATTCCTACAAGCACCACCAGGAGCAAAAATAACTAAAATGCCTTTATCAAAAGATAAATATAACTGATAAAACTTAATAATATTAATTAATAATTTCTTCATTTCTTAAAACTCTTTCTAAATCTGAAAGCACATCAGATGATTTTACACTAGTTACCCCTAGCTTGGGAAGGGCTATTATATTTACCTGATTAGGCAAACTAGGGTAGAGAATTTCAAAAGCAGCAGATACCAGTCTCCTGGCTCTGTTTCTTTGAGATGATTTTTGAAAAACCCTGCCAGATGTTGCAATCCCAACTAGAGGGATTTTGTTATTACCTGTTCTTACAAACAGCTTTAAAAGCTTCGTCTCTAGTTTTTTACCACTAGCTACCCATTTAAAATCTTTTTTCAGGTTTAAGCGTTGAGGTTTAGGAAGCATTAAACTGTTAATCTGGTTCTACCAGTTGCTCTTCTCCTCTTTAACACTTTTCTTCCACCCAAAGTACTGGTTCTTGCCCTAAACCCATGCTTTCTGGCCCTCTTTAATTTTTTTGGTTGATATGTTCTCTTTGGCATACTTATTTAATATTACCAGAAATAATAATCTTTGTATAGAAGCTTAAGAAATGATCTAGTTTTTAATAGTTTCTCTATATTGCCAGAAACAGGTTTGTGGATTAAATTGTGGATAACTTTTCAACATGGATAACTTACGCCTCTGGCATAAATTTTTGGAAACAATCAAACCTAGTATTGGCCCTGCTAATTTTAAAACTTTTTTCTCTAAAACTCTGCTCAAATCAATTAATGAAGATAAAATAATTATCTCTACTCCTCATGCTTTTGCCAAAGAAACGCTAAACCAAAAACATCTACCCTTGATAGAGCAAACTTTTGCTAATCTACTCGGAAGGGATATACAGGTAGAATTTGTTGTTAAAGAAATGGAGATACAACCTGAGAATGAGGAAGAAGAATTTTTCCAGCCTATTCAAACTACCACCGCTGTCATTAACCCTAAATATACCTTAGAAAACTTCGTAGTTGGTCCTTCAAACAATGTAGCTTTTGCTGCAGCCCAGGCAGTTGTTCAAAACCCTGGTACAAGTTATAACCCATTATTTTTATATGGGGGGACTGGTGTAGGCAAGACTCATTTAATGCTGGGTATAGGTAATGCGCTTTTAGTAAAAAAACCTCATCTGAAAATAATCTACTGCTCTTCAGAAAAATTTATGAATGATTATGTCACTGCTATCCAGGAACATAAAATGGGCGATTTGAGAAGAAGATACAGGTCTTGCGACATATTACTTATTGATGATATTCAATTCTTCTCAGGCAGAGAAGGCACCCAGGAAGAGTTTTTCCATACTTTCAATGAGTTACAAACCAAAAGCTCTCAAATGATTTTAACCTCTGACAGGCCTCCTCAAGAAATTGCTAAATTGGAAGACCGTTTAAAAAGCCGTTTTGCTGGAGGACTGATGATAGATATCCAGCCTCCTGATTTTGACACCAGAGTCGCAATCCTGCGGGCCAAATGTATTGAGCAGGGCAGTATGTTGCCTGAAGACTCCCTTAAACTAATTGCCTCATCTTTGGATTCAAATATTAGGGAACTAGAGGGCAAGCTAATTCAGATTCTGCAAGCTTTAAAAGCCCAAGGCCTGTCTGCTGATCCGGGAAATGTAGGCAGATTTTTAGGCCAATCCTTCAGAAAACCAGTTATAACTGACTCAAAGCAAGTTCTTTCAACTGTCTGCAGCTTCTTTAATATCGCCTTAAAAGACCTAACTGGACCAAGAAGACAAAAAGAGCTTGTATTGCCACGTCATATTGCAATGTATATTTTGTCTGAAGAATTAAAGCTAACTGTGGAGAAGATTGGGCAAGCTCTAGGAGGAAGGGACCATACTACTGTTATGCATGGCAGGGATAAAATGAAAAAGTTAATAACTACAGATAGGGAAGTACAGCGGATTCTGATTGAGGTCAAACAGAAATTAATAAGTTAGTTTTCCACAGCAAACTTCTACTTATCCACAATTTATCCACTATTTTTAAACAAGGCATGAACGCGAAAATTTACCAAAAAGCGAATCTAAATTTTTTACTTACCAACATATCCACAGCATATATTAATATGACTATTACATTAAAAGATAAGGTATAATCTACAAAGTTATTAACAATTAAGATGGAAATCAATTGGTGGATTATAGGAATTCTAGGATTATTATTTTTAATAGCTTATCTTTTAGGAAGACTTCATAATAGAAAATCTGCAGATATCCCCACAGATATAATTGATCTTTATAAAGGTGTACAGGACTTGCCTGCAAAAGTACTGCATGTTATTCAAGGCTCAATTAACCCTCAAAAAGGTAAAATGGCAGAGCTTTTAACATATGCTGAACTCCGTTATGATTATGACCGGATTATCCCCTTAGGTTGGCCAATTGATTTTATTGGTATTAAAAATAATGAACGGATAGATTTTATTGAAGTTAAGTCTGGCAACTTTCATATCTTGACAGATGAGGAAAAACACATTAAAAACCTTATTGCCAGAGGACTAGTTAATTTCAGGCTTATCAAAGTAACTGAGGAAGAAGTCCAAAGGTTTGTTTCTGCCAGGGGTAAAAATTAATGAAATTTACAGCATTACAACAAGATCTCCTGCCTTTACTTCAGGCAGTGGCAAGATCTGTAGGTATAAGATCAACATTGCCAGTATTAGATAATATCTTGCTTAGTATAGAAGATAACTGTTTAAAGGTGGCAGCAACTAATCTAGAGATAGGGGTAATTAAGTATCTAAATGTTGAAGTAGAAACAGCTGGTGAGATTACAGTGCCTGCTAAAACCCTAGTAGAGCTTGTTTCCAGTTTAGGCCAAAATAAAGTCATGCTTTTTTCTGAAGGAGAAGTATTAACTATACAAGCAGGTAAGTTTAAAGCTGCAATAAATGGTATTTCTGCTTCAGAGTTTCCTGCTATTCCTTTGATGTCAGACAAAGGTATTAGTTTCCCAAAAGAAGCATTTCTTGGTTGTTCAGAGATTTTATTTGCTTCAGCAGTAGATGAAGGCAGGCCAGTTTTGACCGGGATATTAACAGAAGTTACCAATGGTAAATTAAACTTTGTAGCAACAGATGGTTTTAGACTTGCTCATAGAGAGATAACTCTTCCTGAGGGTAACACCCAATTTAGAAGCCTAATTCCCAGACGCACCTTTGAAGAAGTGCTTAAGATTATCTCTGAGCAAGATGTAGAAAAGATAGATATTGCTGCTTCAGAGAATCAAAATCAGATTGTTTTTAATTTAGGTAATACTACAGTTTCCTCAAGATTGATTGAAGGTCAGTTTCCAGCCTGGGGGAAAATTATCCCTCAAAAGATAATGACCCGGGCAATGGTAGAAAAAGATGAGTTGTTAAAAGCTATAAAACTGGCAGCAATTTTTGCTAAAAATGAGGCGAATATAGTAGTTTTGACTGTTAAAAAAGATGCATTAAAACTAGAATCTCATGCCAAAGAAGTAGGCAGTCAGGAAAATGAGCTTGAAGGCCAGATTGAAGGAGAAGAGCTTCAGATTGCATTTAATACCAAGTTTATCCAAGATGCAGTTTCTAATTGTCCCTCAACTCAAATTATGATTGAGTTTTCTGGATCTTTATCTGCGGTTTTAGTCAAACCAATTGGGATAGAAGGATTAGAATATATAGTAATGCCAGTGAGATTAAGCTAAGGTTATACCCCGGTGTATTTAATAGTCCTAAAATGGAAAGTTTTATCTTGTCCCCAATCTCCCACCCCATCAAATTTAGTGTCAGGATTGATAAATAAAGTAAAGGTTGTGCCTAAAGGCCAAGGTTTTTGGGGGGTAATTTTGGCTGTTTTTCTTTCATTTATAAGCTCTACCTTATACTCTATTTTTGGTTCTATTCTATTTTTAAACTCCCCAATATTTTCTATAGACCTGTTAAAAGTAATCTCAATAGCATCTGCGCCAGTAACTAAACCATCATTTAAAGGATCTGGTTTAGTAGAAACTATTGCAGGAGGATCATTTTCATTAATTTGAGTGGGTAGAGAGGTCTTGTTGTCAGATGATATAGGAAAGGTGGATTTGTTATTTCCCAGGATCAAGAAAAAAAGGAGAATAATTCCTAATACAACTACAAATGCAATTATTTTTTGTTTTGAGCAAAACAGATTCATTCTGGTATTATTTTCCATGCTACCTCATAACTATCTGCATTTGCTCCTAATTCTTTTATTTTTTTCATAACAGTATTTTTTAAGTCATTAGTTTGTTCATCTAATGAAGAAGCAGAGCTTTTTTGTGGGTACAATTTAGCTATGAATGTTTCAGTTACAGTATTAAAATATACAAAATAATTTGTTTGCTGTAAAGGTAACTTTAGGTACCAAGGGTATTTTTGGAGTAAGGCATCTCTTTGCGTGCCCAGCTTTTGATCGGCTTGTAGCTGTAGCTTAATCCGTTCGTCTGTTGTTTGCGGTAGAGAGGAAATTGAAGGTGAGGGTTGGAATATAATTACTGGTGGAGGCTGAACCTCTTTTTGATTCTTTGTGAGTAAAGTTAACAGAGACAGCAGTAAAATTGCTATAATTAAAGCTGCAATTAATAAATAAGTTTTTCTCATAGTTTAATATCCACCAAAACCAGTGATAATTTCTCCGCCAGGCACGACATTATTTGTAAAATCATTTTTAATAATCCAACTATCTACTTTATATCTCCAGCCACGATAGTGTCCAGTATTAGAATCAAGAGTATCAATATATCCATCTCCGCGTGAATCAATTCTTGGGTTTTCTACTATTGAGACATGTTCATTTCCAGTAAAAACCCCGGGTACTTCTTGCTGAAACATGGCAAAACCAGGCAGTATGTCTTTCAGTACAGACCGGTTTTGTTGGTAGTCAAAGAAAATATAGCCTGGAGTGTTTCTCCAAAAATTCTCCATTGCTCCTACCCAACCATGGGAGTTTTTGCTTAATCCAGTGACTCCTGCTAAGTTGTAAGAATCAATTACCAAGTAAGTACAGGCATAGCCTCCCCCTACATAATCACCTGTGCTATATGAGCTGTTAGTTACTGGTGAAGTTAATATACTGGTATCATAAGGATTTAAGTAGTTGCTAATTGCCTTTGTCCAATACATGATCTGGTCAAGCTTTTCTTGAGAAGCAGGGCCAGGAGGGGTGCCCTGGCTTGGAGTAGGGGAAGGCTGGCAGTTTTGTGTGTCTTGCCAAACCTCATCACAATAACTGAAATTACTACCCCCGCTTTTATACTTACAACTGTTATGGTAGCCTTCAATAGCAGTATTAACCTGCTCTTGGGTAGGTGTTTGGGTTAAGCCAGCGGATTTTAATTTTGCTACAGCAAGGTTTAAATTTCCAGTAATACTGCACAAATCTTTTCCTAGGTTATATATATCAAGATTTTGCATCAGCCCAACTGCTTGGGCTGTTTTATGCCCTGCTTTTAGCTCGTCTGGTGTACAAGGGTCGTCTTCTCCAGGCTTGATATGTAGTGGACCAGAATTATCTGCGTTAACGCAAAATTGTTTGCTTTTATTACAATACTGGCCAGATTTTATTGCATCATGGTTATTATCAGCATTAGCTGTAAATTCTGGGCTTTCATGCATAGCTACGCTAGCTAATATTTCGGGTTGAATCCCTCCTGCCGTTGCTGCAGCACTAATCCAGCCAGCCAAGATAGAACTTTTTATTAATTGAGAATTACCTGCTCTGGTAAATTTACAACTGCTGATATCTCCCCCAATTGTGGTGATTGGAGCAATTGGGTTAGCTTCTCCAGTAGGAGTAGTGCCAGCGATAGCTCCTTGGATAGCTGTAAGAATTAAGAAAAAAGCTACTAAGACAAATACTACAGCAAATTTCTTTCCTCCAGATAAAGAAGAAGATATTCCTGATCCTGCTCCTTTGATGCCCTGAGCTGTTCTTAATCTGGTATTTGATAGGTTGCTTAAAAAATCCCCCCCAAAGTTAATCAATTTTAACCCTGATCTACCCAGAAGATTTGCCCCAGCAGGAAGCATAGTCTGGGTTAATCCATTAGTAATTCTTCCTAGATTAGTTTTGGCAAATATACCTGTCTTAGAGCCAAAAGTTTTTAAATTGCTGCTTAGTCCAGGTTGGAATTTTAAGCCTGGGTTAGCAGCTGCAGCTTGTAAGCGGTTGATTTTAGCAATAGCTGGGCCTTGTTCTTGAAGCGGATTTTTCAGTTGGGTATTAGGCACTTTTGGAGTATTGGCTGCCTCATTAAGTTGGATTTTTCTCCTGACTGCTGAGCCTGTACCAGTTCCTCCTTTCCCTTCTTTTCCTCCAGTTAGGGATTCCGGGGTTTTAGGCGGAGCAGCTTGGGGATTAATTAGAGGTGAGGATATAGCACCTGTCATACCAAATCCTGGTATATTTCCAGTAGTTTCTGGGGTTGGACCAGATGCCATTGATTGTTCTGTAGTTGATCCAGTGGTTGATTCTGTGATGGTTTCTGTAGCAACTGGTTGCTCCCGGACTACTTTTTTTAATGCTTCTTGAATTTCCAGGCTTTGTTTTGGGTCTAGTCCGCCCAAAACAAACTTTAAACTATCTTTTGATTCCTGGATTCTTAGATAATCAGCTAAAGCTAAGTCGTTTTTGAATTGTTCCCCCTTTAAGCTAGGAAGGGTCCTCAGCAAATCAAGACACTCCTTTTTGCTCACCAGCCGGCCTGGTATCTGAATATTAGAAAGCTCCTTGGCATTAATGTTAAAGTTAAAAGTTTTGAGTTTAGCTAGAAACTCTGCAACTATTCTTAATTGGGTGAGTGTTAACTGTATTTCTATCATAATACTAGACTATCATTGTTTGTTGATTCTGGCGAATATTTCCTGCGGGTTAGTAGTAATGAGCTTGTGTTCTTTAGCAGATGCCACTACTCTGATTGCCACATGAGTATTGCCGGCAAAAAATATTCCTTCCCCTATTCCTTCTGAAAGTAACAATCTTTGTTCCCCTTCTGATAAATTAAACACATGGGCCAGTAAATCAATAGAAGCAGGAGCTTGTTTTAATAACACCTGGATTGAAGAGTTGGAAATAATTTCTTTTCCTCGTTCACTTCCCAAGAAATCTTCTACATCTTGGGTAACTGTAGTAAGACCTAAATAATATTTTCTGGCTCTTTTAGCAATATCTACCAAGAAATCAGCAGAATCCCGGTTCCTCATCAAGTACCAAGCCTCATCTACTATTAAAATCCTTTTTTTGAGCTTGCTTCTGATTTTAGTCCAGACATAATCTAAAATCATATGGATAGCTAAAGGCCGGAGTTGATCCGGTAAATCCCTGACTGAAAAAACAGTAAATGAGTTAGATAAATCAATATTGGATTGGGCAGAAAAAATCCCTGTTAACGAGCCTTTGATAAATCTTTCCAGCCTGGCAGAAAGTTCCATTGCAGCTCCTTCCTCCATTCCAATTAAGACTTTATATAAATCCTCCATCAAAGGCGGAGTCTTAGTTTGAGTTTTAGGATCATCTGTAATACCTTTGAGCTGATAAGTTAATTTTAAAGCCCGGTCTAAAACAGCTCCCTCTTGGGCATTTAAGTTGCCTAACACTATCCTTAAAAAGCTGGTTAAAGATAAAATCTTTCTGCCTAACTCATTCTCTTCAGGGTTAACAATACCTGCCATATCAAAAGGATTAATTTTGACTGGAGATGAAGAAGAGAAATTAATATACTCTCCTCCCACTGCTTGGGCTAACATCAAATACTCCTGTTCTGGGTCTATGGCAATAATTTCTGTGCCAAACATTAATGATCTTAAAGCCTCTAGTTTTACAAGGTAACTTTTGCCACTTCCACTTTTGGCGAATATGCAGCTATTGGCATTCTCTAAACTAAACCTGTCAAAAAGAATTAAAGAATCATTATGCTCATTAATTCCATACATTATTCCCTCATTAGCAGTAAGTTCTGATGAGGCAAAAGGAAAAGTGGTAGCAAGGGAAGTAGTATCCATATTGTGGGTTAAATTGAGCAGATCTGTGCCTTGGGGCAAGGTAGATTTAAACCCATCTTCCATCTGCAAAGTAGTTTGTTTAGCAGTAATAGACAAGGAAGCTAAAGTTGATTCAATTAATTTAGAAGTATTATTTAATTCTTCTATAGAAGAGGCTGGAACAGAAATATATAAAGAAAGTTGAAAAAACCTCTCCACCCCTCTTACTAATTGATCTTGCAAGCCCCTGGCATCCTCTAAGGCTACTGCTACTGCTGGATCAAGTGGCCTGCCTCTTTCCAAATCTGTTTGGATAGTTGCTTCCATTTCAGCAATTTTCCTTTTTAGCTCATCTAAAACCCCTTGAGACTGGGAAGGATAGACAAACATAGAAACTAAAAGCGAGTGATCAAAAGAAATTAAAGGCTCAAGCCAATTAGGCTGAACAAACCTTGGATAGCTGGAAACAAAATAGGTCCTAAAAAGCCTGCCATCTACTCTAAGATAGTTAAAGTCTACCTCAATTTCCCCTGGAGCTATTACATCCTCCAAGGTTAATTGAGGAAGGGTTTGATTCTCCTGAACTTTTGGTTTTTTAAATTTACTAAAGATATTCATAATATTTCTAATTTCTAATTTTTAATTTCTAATCAAATCCCAATGACCTAATTTTTAAATTAGTCATTCTTTAGGTCAATTAGAAATTAGGTTAATTAGGTTAATTTTTATTCCTCCAGTTCTTCTACCACAAAAGGATGAGTTCTAGCAGTCTGGGTTATGGTTGGATTAGGCTGAGTTGGTGATTGAACTTGGTTTGGTTGTGGCTGTTGTCTTGGTGGGGCAGGTTGTTGAGGGATGGGCTGGGGATTTTTTAATTTAACAGCCAAATCTGCTGGGTTAACTGAAGCTTCTGCAGTTTTTTCTATAACTTCCCCATTATAGATATTGTAAAATACTTCAATAAGCTCCTGCTTGGTTAGTTGAGTGCTTTTTAGGCCCACCCTGGCAAGCTGTCTTATAACCTGATCCCTTCTTGGCAAAAGAGTTGTTTTAATCTTTTGTTCTAAAGCCTGCTTTGAGGCAGTTAATCCTAGCTCTATACTAAAAAGTGGAATAACTACAAAAAACTGTTTATCTAAAACCTCATTTTCCTTAATAGTTGACTGAACAAACTGTTTGTACTCAGTAATCATTTGTGATAGCAAAGGATTAGCTTGGGCTTTTTGAGCTTTATCCAAAAGCTCTAAATATGAGGAGATATTAAGTCTTTGCGACATCAGGGCAATCTGGATAGTAAAAGATAAAGAATTAAGCATCTGGGCAAAGCTGGATATGATTGCTATTTGTTCTCTATCAGAAAGCAGTCCAAAGTTAACTGCTGAAACTTGTAAAACCAAAGCTGCCCCCCCATTTTTTAAAACTAAAATATCATCAACCACCTCAATAATTGATAAATGTTCTTGTGTTGTGCTCATATTATTTTGCTGTAATCAGCAATGGTGGCAATACTTGCCCTGTTAACTCTATCTGTAAAACATCAAAAATAAAATTATCTTTTTCCAACTCTAAAGTATAGGTGCCAATAGGAAGCGGGGTTGAACCAGTAAATTGGCCAAGCTTATTGGTTTTTAAAGCCCTGACTGGCAGGCCTTCTTTATCATAAATTACTACTACTACTCCTTCTAGATAGTTATTTTGTGTATCTTTAATAATCCCATTAATCACATTAGGAAAAGTAGTTAAAGCAACCTGAGTTTGCCTGGGCCTAACAGGTATGACTACTTTTACTTTTTCCACAGGTCTTGGTTGAACAGGAGGTGGTTCTGATTTTGTTTCTGGTTTCTGAACTGATTGGATTTGTTGTTTTATAGAAGATGCTTGAGAAACTAAGCTTTGTAAATCAGCCAAAATTTTATTAACTTCCTGACCGTAATCTACTGGTATAGGGCTTGGTTTTTGAGCTTGCTCTTTAATTTGAGATAAAGTTCTTTCAGTTTGGATAATCCTCATTTGTAATTTTTGGGCTTGCTTGGCCAAGTCAACGGTCTTTTGAAGTTGCTCCTGAGTAGGAAGTGGTGTTAGGTCTTCAGTCTCCAGACTTCTGACTTCTGGGGTAGCCGGTAGGCGGTAGGTGGTAGACATTTGTCGTGGCTGTACTCCTGATAAATACATTACTAACCTGCTGGCAAACAAAGGATCTTCTTTAAAAGTTTTACTATTTTTCTTCCAGGTTCTCTTGGTTGGAGAATAAACAGCTTTTAAAAAAGCTGATAGCCAATGGTCTAAAGGCCTTGACTCTATGGGAATAAAAGCAAAACTAAGGCCTAAAATAACAGAAATAATTATTAAAACCCAAACAAAGGGGTAATTTTGGGAAAAGGCCACAAATAAAAAATAGGCAATCCCTGCTCCTGCTGCCAGGTATAGGAATTGTTTTAAAGTCATATCTCCTACCAGCTTAAACTGGAAAGAAGTAACATTTTGCGGGATAGGATGTACATCCATATAAGTAAGGTATTAACTATATACATCGTGAAAAAAATATTGGCAAGAAGCTCAAAACAGATCATTATATCTCATCTAATTTTGATCTTTGACTTTTAATTCGTAAGTCTGCTATCTTAGCAGTGTGGTGTACTAACCCCGTACCGTATGGTACAGGGTAAGGTACAAAAAGGGAACCAGGTGTAAATCCTGGACTGTGCCGCAACTGTGAGCTACGTTCATGTCTAACTGAACGTAGTAGAGTCAGGAGACCGACCACAATTTATATCCCGTTGCAGGAGCAATATGCCAGTCCAAGAAAAAGAGCGAACCGCTGTTGAAAATATCCCGGGTTTACGAAATACTTCTGCTACCCAATTTGTTGAATTCTTAGCTTCCTTAAGCCAAGAAACACACAGGATTCCTGATCCTTATTCCTATTCAGTTACCTCAGATGGAGAATTATTCTCACCGGTTGGTCAGTGTTTGGTAAAAGATACAATCGATGATAAAATCAGCCCCTTAGGGCAACTGGAATATCAGGCAGTTCTAGCTATTGAGCAATGGGCAGCAAATAATAAAGAAGGGGTATCTGTCTGGATTAGTCCTCCAAAGCAGGGAGTTTATTCTGCTTCTAAAATTATTGTTCAGGAAATAGAATACGAGGAAGGAATTAAGAAAATATTTAACCGGGCCATTGTCTTGGATTTTGATGAAAAGCAATGTATGAAGTTAGCCTGGAATTTAACCAGTTTTAGTTCCAATAAGCCTATTTTTAGGAATTCAGATGAAATCAGGGCGACTCCTTTGATTTTAAATACCCAAAAGAAACCTTGGATTGATATTTTGGAAAAATTAATTGATGCTTCTACAATTTGGACAATGATCAGAAGTGGGGAAGATAAGCAGTTTAAAAAAGAGGCTCTCAGACAGGCTGCAATAGTCCAAAAACAGTTCTTTACAGATCAGAGACTATCTCATTCAGACCAAGCAAAGGTAGCCGTTATACAAATGTTGGGGTCTGGTTCTGCAAGTTGTCCGCCCCGATCCGGGAGTCGCGTTGGAACAGCGTTTCAATCAGTTGCCGGTTCTGCTGTAACAATTAGCAGTAGAGGCTTTGTGGAATCAGATAGTAAAGGAGAACGGACTTTCCCTTGTCCTGCTTGTGGTCATATTAATGAAAGACCATACGAAGGATATGTGGAAAGTTGCCAAAATTCTAACTGCCCTAATCCCAAAGCAGTCCGTTGTTAACCTGATTATTGACAAAGTTAGCTAAGTTAGCTAATATATAAATATTATGCAAATATATAATATCCATGAAGCCAAAACCAATCTATCTAAGTTAATTGAAAAAACTTCTAAGGGAGAAGAGGTCATTATTGCTAAAGCAGGGAAACCAGTTGCCAAGCTGAGCTCTTATAAAGAAAAACTTAAGCCACGCAAATTAGGATTATGGAAAGGTAAAGTTTTTATTCCTGATAATTTTGACGAAGAAGATGAAGAGATAAATAAACTTTTCTACGAGGGAGACATTTTTCCTAAATGAGATATCTTCTAGACACCCATATTTTTATATGGGCAATGGAAAAAAACAAGAGGCTTACTCAAGATATCAAAGCTAAAATTTCTGATCCAAACAACGATGTATTTGTTAGTATTATAACGGTGTGGGAGATAATTTTAAAAAAGAGAAAAGGTTTGAAAGTGCCAAGGGATATTGTAAGTGGGATTTACAAAAGTAACTTTATTTTGCTTTCTATGGATATTAACCATGTGCTAGGGATTGAAAAATTGCCCTATATTCATAAAGATCCTTTTGACAGGATTTTAGTATCACAGGCACTGGCAGAAAACCTGACCCTGGTTACCTCAGATGCCAAGATTTGGAAGTACAAAGTTTCTTTAATTAAGGCCTAGATTAAAGTTTAGAGTGAGTTGAAATTTTAAAAGATGCTTTGTATTATATACCTCTTGTGAGGAAATATGCCAATAGAAGCACCTAAAGTTGATAGAAAACGGAAGCTTTTTGTTTCTCTTAAAAAAACCATGATAATGGCTCGGTCTGTCTTTGGCGACTCTATAGTTTCTTCAGAAAATAACTTGAGTCCCTTTTTACCTTTTTTACCTTCAGTTGATAAATTATCTCTACGCACAATAACTCATTTTGGTAATAACCAAAGAGAAATAATGAGAAAAATGGCTTTTAGGGTAAAGATTGCTAATGTTGAGGCAACATATTTACCTAGAAATAAAAAGATTGAACAGTTGATAAAAGATCCTAAGGGGGCAGAAAGGTTTCGTAAGAGAAGAGGCAGAAGACCAAGACGCGTTTGTCCTGATTGCGGTACAATCTATATTCTTATGTTAGGTCACTCAAATTGCAGGAATAAAAAGTCAGAGAAGAATACATCTTTTAGAAAAGCTGCATAGGTGTAATACGAATTCGTCAGGATTTTATCATTATTTAATCAAGCGTTTATTTTTTATTCAGGGTAAACTTTCAGTAGAAAGGATTGACATTAGTTTAACAAAAACCTTACACTGAATTTACCATAGGTTGTTAAACTTTATTGTCTAAAAACTTATGGTCAGATTAGAAACAACCAATATGGCAGAAGGGTCAGTAAGCTTAGAAACTACCTCAGCAGCTCCTCAAGTAGTAAGTGGAGAAGTAAAATCTCCTATTCCTGGTATGCCCCACGAGTTATTCAATACCTTAAGCAAGCGTCACTCCTTGCAAGTTATTCAAGAACAGCGGGCCAGGTACAAAACTGATAAGGAGTTCCTTGCTGATGCAGAAAGAGAAGCAGAACGTATACGCTCTGCGCAATCTTTAAAGCATATGTCTTTATCATTGGGTCAAGTAATCCGAGGAAAAACTGTGGATGCGTCTGTTTTGGCTAATGCGCAGCTTAATGATGTAGCGCGGGCCAGGGCAGCAGGGGAACTGTTGTATGGTAAGGGCAAAGAACTATCAGAACAACAAAAACAAGAATTGGAAGCTGCTCATGAAGAAGCTTTAACAGAAAGAGGTTTGGATGAGGAATATTTGGCCGGTGTATACAACTTTACACGAGAGCAGATTAGAAGAAAAGTAGAAAAGTTACCCAGTTTTACTTTGGAAGAAAGAAGGAAGCTATTTGAAGCGGGTTTAGTTGGTCCAGCTACCCCTTTTAAGAAACTTGAAGCAGCGGCCGAAAGATCAAAAATTGAAGAAGCTAGTCGAGCAGTTGTTTATGCTAAGGAGCCGGGGGCAATAGAGCTTATTAACTCAGATCCTACTGTTAAAACTTATATAGATGAGAAGAGGCATGATTTAGAAACAGCGCTTTATCCCCAGAATGAAACAGAACAAAAAGAATTAGAATGCGTACTTAGTTTTATGACAGACCGTATAGGCAACGCCTACACAGCAGCTATGCGTCCGGAACCAAAAGCAGTATCTGACTGGTCAGCTCCCAGAGAACCAAAGACTCTTGACGATAAAATTAAAGACATACACGAAGCCTTGGATAATTACAAAGAGCGTTTTTGGGATTATGGTTTGGAGTCTTTTAAGAAAGTTTTTGAAGAAGCAGGATTGCCTGCTCCTGATGAGGCTAAATTAGCCCAATTAAAAGCTGAAAATCAGGGTTTAGCAAGCTTTATTGCTCAGAGGGCAGGTATAGCTATAGAAAAAGAGCTCAGAGGAGAAAGAAGCTTCATATCTAAAAGAACTGAACAAGAATTAATGAGTATGCCAGCTGCAGAAAGAAAAGCCCGTTTTAGAACAATGGCAGAATATCAAAAGACTGAGAATATAGGCGACTTCTATTTACTTGATATTAAAGCAGAACTTTTAGCAACAAGAGGGGTCAGAGAAAGAGAAAGGCGGGAACTACGGAAAAGAGCTACTGCGCGCGAGAGACTACATTACAACGACTGGCGCGATAGATTTGATTTTCTCTGGGCAGAAACTGCCGAAGAGCTGGATGATTCATTAGATGACTGGCTGGATCTTTTTCAAAATGCGCTTCCTGAAAAAGCAGAAGACCTGGAATATCAGGATGTGCAACAATGGCTAGCAAATATTAAATCTGCTCATGAGAAAGCGCTTAGCAATATTGGTATTGACCCTGCTTCAGTTATTGCAGAAGCTCAAAGGGATAAGTATGAGAGTAGTGCCAGAAGGGTTGCCGCAGCAAGAATGGTAGATAAGAAAAAAGGTATGGAGTACTTTCTTAAATTAAAACAAGACAATGCAGCAAAATATGATGCATATGAGGATGCTACCTATTTAAGAGAAGGTTTTGCCATTATGGCAGATAAAATAGCAGAAAAAGATGGTGCATATTATAAAGGCGGACCCCCGAATGTCCATAAGCCTTTACCAGGAGAAACCAAAGCTTACAGGGATGAGATAAGACGGAAAGCAATAGAGTATGGAGCTACCCATCAGTTGTATATTACCAAAAAGGATATTGAGAATGCTGAATTAGGGGAGGCAGAAATCAGAAGAGAAGTTATGCGTGAAGTTCGGTTGCATAACCAAACCCCTAATGCTAAGAGGTTGACTTCAAAGGAGGCAGAGAAGCTTATTCAACAAAGATTGGATGACAAAAGAGATCGTAACGAAAGAGGTAATCGGTATGGTTGGGATGATTCAATCGAAGAAATGCTTTTAGTTAATAGTGAAGGGTTGTTAGACGCGCAGAGACGAGCTAAATCATGGCAAGAAAGAGATGAAGCTCTAGCAAAGGTAGAAGCAAGAACAAAAGTTTTTGTGGATATTAAAGATATGTTGGATAAGATGGATATTACAGACGAAGAAAGAGCAGCTGGTAAAGGATCACTATACGGATTAACTCCAGAGGAGAGGCGACAAAGAATTAGGGATAGAATTAGGACTGAAATGGATAAACGGAAGGCTGGAGCACGAAGAGAAGAAATTGATGATTTTGATATGCAAGATACAGAAACATATAAGAATCTTTATAGAGCTTTTCAGGGATCGAATTCATCTCAGGCACAAATACAAGTCGCTATTGATGTTCATATAGCATCTGATCCTAATCTACAACAAGTAATTTCACAAGAAATTCAAGATGTTAAAGATAAAGCCTTATGGGAATGGGTAGAAGAATATAACAGGCCAAGACTAGCAAAGAAGGAAAATGCTTCTGATGCCTTGCCTTGGTTTCCAAGCTATTGGGACGAAGAAAGATTATTGATTAGAAGGCCTGAAGATGTAATAGACAGAAGACTGACTCCAGAAGAATTTAGGGCAATGGTAGAAAAGATAGATGATCCTTATGACAATATGACTGATAAACAGATTCAGCAACAAATTAGAGGAGAATTCGAAGAAGACATTCAAAGAGAGGTATTAGCAAAAAATCTCCCGCCTGATAAAACTCAACAAGAATATGTAAGGTTATTAGAAGAGAGAGAAAAAGAGATTAAAGATAAGATTGAGGGTATATTGTTTGAACGTCAACAAAGACTAACCAAAGCAATAAGGAACTTTAATCTCAATGTTGATGATGACAAATTTAAAGGGTTGGAAGCTAGGTGGGGTGGCCTAACAACACGGGTAGTTAATAAGGAAACAGGAGAGTTGGAGTTAACTACAGTTTATAAAGAGGCTTTTGCAATTCTTAAAGCCAAGAAAGAAGCAGACAAACAAGCAGTTGAACGTGAATTAAAAGAATGGGAAGAAGGGTATGAGGCAACCCACCCAGGGAAAACAATAAATGCATACGAGAAGGAAGAAATAGAACAGATAAAAGAATGGGAAAAACAACATCCAGGACTAACACTTAATGCATATGATTGGGAAGAAATAAAATGGAGAGCAGAATTTAAGACACTTAACCCTGATTTGACACAAGCACAATATGACGAATATGTCAGAGCATGGAGGATTGGATATAAAGCTGCTTATAATCCAACAAATGAAGAGCTTGCAGAAGACAGAAATGCACAAAGAAGACTACTCAGAAGGAACCACACCATGGCTACGATTTTGGGATTGGAGGAAATTGGCTTGGCAGATTATTTGCCTATTGTTCTCTATTATGGTTATTCGGATGAATCTATAATTGGGGCATTTGCTCCTTTGGTGGGTTATACAGATGATGATAAAGGTGCATTACCAGAACTGATAGACAGGCCGCGCAAGGAAATGGAGGCTGTCTGGTATTTCATGGGTGAGCAGCATATGGATGGAAAAGTACTTGAGGTGGTAGATAGAAAACCAGGATTAATCGTCAAAGATAAAAATGGTAAGGTGAAACCTGCGCATGAGGAAAGATGGGTGCGTGCCAGAGTAATTAATCCTGGGGGAAATCTTAAACTAAGAGGTATATTTGAAATGATGTTTATGATTTCTACCAGTGGTGGAGTAGAAGTAACACCCCTAGCGCATAAGATAGCCCAACTAGAAGTTTGGGATGAAGGTTTAGAAAATGGCCAGGAAGATAAATTAAGACTACATGGCTTTAGAAAAAGAAGGTGTAAATGGGAATACCGGCAACAAAGCTTCTTTAACCCCAGGGAATATGCAGATCCCTTGACTTATGTTGACAGGTTAGCTGGTGCTCTTGAAGCCAGAAAGTATTTAGTTGGTGGAGAAGTGCAAGGGAAAGGACATCTACCAGGAGTACTTATTGAACCAATGAGCGGTGCATATAAATATCGAGATATGTTTTTTGATGAGAAGATATGGTCTGTAAAGAGTCTAAAAACTGATAAGCTAACCCAAGAAGCAGATACAAAATCAAAAAGTGCTTATTTGGAGGCGCTTGAGGTAGTATTAAATGATGTTGACGAGCTTAAAAATCTTCCTGCAGATGTAAAAGATAAGTTAGTAGAAGTTGGAGCAGGCATTCTCAAACCCCTGATAGATTATATGGATGCCCGTAGGTACTTGATGAATAGAGCAGGTTTAGCTCCTAAAAACTGGAAATACGATAACGAGATAATAGCTAATGCATATTTTGCCGAATTATTTGATGAAGCAACTATGGGCGCAAAAAATCTAGAGTATGCTAAACAAGGTAGGAATCTTATTGCCGTTGAGATATTTAGAGGAATTTTGGAGACAAGCACCTATCATATCTTAGTGGGGAAAGACCGTGAGGTTATGTATCCAAGAGCGCAGGAAACTAAACTGGAAATGGATAAACAAAGAAGTAGGTCAGCGCTGACAGTATTGCCTCAAGCTGTTCAAACGGCAATCACTCCAATAATAACTACTAAAAGAAATGATATAGAAGCTAAACAGAAAGACCAACAAGTAAAGCTTGTCGGGAAAAGACAAGAATTAGAAACAAAAGAAGCTGCGCATACAGTGCTGCTTAATAAGAAAAAACAAGAATTACAGCAAAAAAACAAGTCAAAGGAAGAAATAGAAACAGAAGTAGAGAAGCTTGCTGTTGAGCAATTTAAACAAATTGAGCCTTTAGTAATAGAAGTTAACAAACTAGCAGTGCCATTAAATAAGGAACGTTTGGCAGTAGAGGATGAGGTTGCAGAACTGATTGATGATAAATTAAGCGCGCAGCTACGCGATCAGCTAGCAGTGGCTAAACAGCAGCTTGTAGCAGGTAATGCTGTTATTAATCCTATAGCTTTGAATTTACCACCAGAAATTTTGAAGATGCTTAATACTAGGTGGAAATTCCTTGTAGATCACCACGTTCAAAGTAAAACTAGCAAAAAAGATGGATTAAAAAGGATAAAGCCTAGAACCGATAATATTGAGGCCGAATTAAAAAGACTGCTTGATCAATATCTAGATACAAAATTACACATGGAATTTGTGGGTGAATGGCCTGCCAGATTATTAGCTCCTGACTTCTGCAAATTAGTACGTGAGTCCAAGATTTTTGAGTAGTTGTTTAGTTTCCTCTGGTATAACTGATCTCCATAGGGCTTCTTCTTGAGTAGCAATGTTTAATACTTTGGCATCTGTCACTTTCTTTAAAGTC
>JACPEW010000027.1 GCA_016183305.1 Candidatus Daviesbacteria bacterium | reverse complement strand
GGTCCTTCATTTTTTTGGGATTTTGAGGAAATTCCAAAGAAGCATCTAAAACCTCGGCGACTATCACAGATCCTTCACCAAATTTAAGCGCTGTCTCAATACTTTGGGCCAATCTTGAGGTAAAAGTTTGTTCTTGAATACTTTTTTTGTCCAAAACTAAACGGTCTACCACTAAATCAATCGTATGTTTATTTGTTTTTATTAAGACTAAATCTTCAGATAGATCTCTTATTTGCCCATCAATCCTAACCTTAGAAAAACCTTTTTTCCTAAAATCCTCAAAAAGGGCGCTATACTCCCCTTTTCTATCTTTTACTACTGGAGCTAAAATCATTATTCTGTTTCCACTACTTTTGACTTTTACATTTTGACTTTTAACTTTTTCTGCTATCTGTTCCACACTCATCTTCTCTACTTCCCTGCCACAAACCGGGCAATGAGGATGACCTACTCTGGCAAATAGCAGCCTTAAATAATCATAAATTTCTGTGGTGGTGCCAACAGTAGAACGGGGATTATGGGAAACGCCTTTTTGATCAATAGAAATAGCAGGAGACAAACCCTCAATTAAATCCACATCAGGCTTATCCATCACCCCCAAAAACTGTCTGGCATATGAAGACAAGGATTCTACATACCTTCTTTGGCCTTCTGCATATAAAGTATCAAAAGCCAAAGAAGATTTACCTGATCCAGAAATACCAGTTAATACTACCAGCTGGTTTTTGGGTATTTCCAGGTCTATATTTTTTAAATTATGTTGCCTGGCGCCTTTTATTGTAATTTTGTCTATAGCCATATTTTTATCCTGAGCGAGCGCAGCGGGTCGAAGGATTCCCGAAAAACAAGCTATTATTTTAACTTATTTTGAAAACCTTTTAAAGAGGTAAGGATAATTCCTTTATTTGATCCCTGATTCTGGCTGCTTCTTCAAAGTCCAAAAGTTCTGCTGCTTGCTGCATTTGGGCCTCTAAGTTTTTAATCATTTTCTTTCTTTCTGAAGCTGGGATATCTGCTACAGTTAAGTCTTTTTTACCCAATTCCTCCTCTAACTCCTCCACTTTCTCTATTAACCTTTCCCTTAAAGCTTTTTCTATACTTCTTGGAGTAATATTGTGCTTTTTGTTATATTCTGCTTGGTATTTCCTTCTTCTGTCAACCTCATCAATAGCAGCTTTCATAGATTTGGTAACAGTATCAGCATACATAATCACCATCCCATTAATATGTCTGGCAGCCCTTCCCATAGTCTGAATTAAGGAGGTCCTGGACCTTAAAAACCCTTCTTTATCAGCATCCAAAATAGCAACCAAAGATACTTCTGGCAAATCCAAGCCTTCCCGCAGTAAATTAATTCCTACAATCACATCATATTCCCCTAGCCTTAAGGCCTGCAGGATATCCCCTCTTTCTAAAGTAACTACATCTGAGTGCAGGTAATGAACCTTAATTCCCCTGTTATGCAAAAACTCTGCTAAATCCTCCGCTGTTCTTTTGGTTAAAGTGGTGACTAAAGTTCTTTCACCATTTTTGGTTCTGGTCTCTATTTCCCCAATCAAATCCTCAATTTGTCCCTGAATAGGTTTTACTATAATCTGAGGATCTAATATCCCGGTAGGCCTGACTAATTGCCCGGCTATGCCATCTTTTCCCGCTAAAGACAATTCATAATCATCTGGGGTGGCTGATGTATAAATAGCCTGGTTAATATTCCTTAAGAACTCCTCATATTTTAAGGGCCTGTTATCCAAAGCTGAAGGAAGCCTAAAACCAAACTCAATAAGGGTTTCTTTTCTTGAACGGTCACCATTATACATCCCCCTGATTTGAGGAAGGGTTATATGAGACTCGTCAATAATAATCAAAAAATCTTTAGAAAAATAATTTAGTAAAGAATAAGGAGGATCACCAGGATTCCTGCCATCAAAATACCTGGAATAGTTTTCTATCCCATTACAAAACCCTGACTGCCTGATCATTTCCAAATCATATTGAGTTCTTTGTTTTAATCTTTGTGCTTCTACTAATTTTCCACTTGACTCTAGGTTCTTGACCCTTGACTCTAAATCTTTTTTTATTTGTTTTAAAGCCGGGACTAACCTTTGTTCTGGGGTAATATAATGTTTGGCTGGATAAAGGACTTGAGTTTCTTCTACAGGAGTAGAGTTACCTGTTAAAGGATCCAGGGTGGAAACTTTCTCTACCTTATCACCCAAAAACTCTATCCTGGTTGCCTGGTCTTTATATGCTGGGAAAATATCCAAAGTATCCCCTCTTAACCTGAAGGCGCCATGGTTAAAATCAATATCATTGCGGGTATAATACATCTTAGTTAAGATCTTCAAGACTTGCTGCAGGCCTGTTTTCATCCCAGCTTTAATTTCTAATATTGCCTGGCCATATTCTAAAGGTGAACCCAAGTTATAAATAGCAGAAACTGAGGCAACAACTACCACATCCTTGCGGGTCATCAAAGAGGTTGTAGTGGACAACCTTAGTTTTTCTATTTCCTCATTGATTTCTGTTTCTTTTTCTATATAAGTATCTGATTGGGCAATATAGGCTTCCGGTTGGTAATAATCATAGTAAGATACAAAGTATTCCACAGCATTTTGAGGAAAAATGGACCTAAATTCCTGAGCCAATTGACCTGCCAGGGTTTTATTATGGGCGATCACAAGCGTTGGTTTCTGTACTTTTTCAATAACATTGCAAATGGAAAAAGTTTTACCCGAGCCAGTTACACCCAGAAGCACCTGGTGTTGTCTGCCATCATTAATACCCTTAACCAGCTTTTCTATAGCCTGAGGTTGGTCTCCAGTAGGTTTAAAGTCAGAAACAATTTTGAATTTTGCCATAACAACTCCTAGTTTATTATATCACTGGCCAAATAAAAGACGAAGTAAGAAATAAGTAACAAAAATCACTGAACATTTGTACCTTAGTAGGGATAATAGGCCATGAATAAACTTATGCCTGAAACTACTTTAGAGAAGATTTACTTATCCAGCATTAAATTTTTAGCTCCTCTTAGCCTAGAAAAAACTTATTCAACCATTGTTCAAGAAGCTGCAAAGCTGGTAAAAGCCCAGTGGGGGTCTGTGCTGCTTGAACAGAATGGTGAACTAAAGAGAGTTTATAGCTCAATTCCTCTTAAGCGACAAATTAAACACCGTAAAAGAGGTTTTCTTTACCGGTCATTTAAAACCGACAAACCCATTGCACTGTCTGCTAAACAAATTGCAAAGGTCCATCCAGAAATTGAGGAACTGGCTATCACATCAGATGTAATTATCCCTCTATCTAGCCAGAACAAATCAATCGGCATTTTATCTGTTCTTACTAAAAGGGAACAAAGCTTTACTGGGAAGGAAATCAATACTCTGATCTTATTTGGCTCGCTGGCAAGTTTGGCTATCCGCAAGGCTCAACTTTATGATGACACCAAAAGAGATCTGGAGACACGGGATTTGTTTATTTCAATGGCAGGTCATGAAATAAAAACCCCTATTACTACTATTTTTGGTTATACGCAATTGCTTTTTAATAATTTTCATCAGGGCAAAAAATTAAAAGGTGAATGGATAGATTCCTTGTTTGCCGAGTGCGATCGTTTAAAATCACTAGTTAATGATTTCTTAGAAATTGGCCATATTAAAAAAGGTTCTTTACACTATAACTTAAAAGAGTATTCTATAAAAGCAATTGCTAACCAAGCAATCAATAATTTTAGCTTCAACTACTCTCATAGAGACTTAATTCTAAAAGATTATATTTCAACTAATAAGGACACTGCAGTTGTAGACCATGACCGTTTAATGCAGGTTCTCATTAACTTGCTTGATAATGCTGCCAAATACTCGCCTCCTGACAGAAAAATCATGCTCATACTAAAATCTGATCAATTAAATTTTATAATTCAAATTAAGGACCAAGGGATCGGGATTGCTAAAAAGGATTTACCAAAGATATTTAATCGTTACTATAGAAAGTCAGGAGATTCCCATAGAGGACTCGGTCTTGGCTTATTTATAGTAAAAAATATTATTGAGTACCATCATGGAAGTATAAACCTGCATTCCCAGTTACACAAAGGAACTACCGTGGAAATTAAACTGCCAAGAATAAAAATATGAGCTTAGAAATGGAACCTGTTCCAATCATGGAACCGCCTAAAAGAGTATTTGATAGCAGTACCCAATTTTTTCCTGATTATGGGTATAAATCTCCTGGAGGACTTAGGCGGGCTTTAAGGGAATCTTTAGATACCCAGGAAATCCCTCATTTAGTTTTTGTCCTTGGCAAACCTAAATCAGGCAAAATGCATGTGGTTTGGGATCTTGCCAATAAATTATCTAACAGGCTTTCTAAACCACCCGATATTGTTTTATGGGGTTACTCTTTTAGTATTGCCAAATATAAAGGCAGAATCCATCCGGGAGTATATGGGGAATATGATTATGCAGACCTAAATGCAGTTACGGATGAGCTTTGTGACCTAACTTATAAAACAATTAGAGATCACCAAGGGAGGAAACATTTGATTTTTATTAAAGTCCCCCCTTCTACTGGAGCAGAGATTAATGGACAGTTTTACGGAAGGAACCGCGGTTATACGGCTTTAAAAGCAGTTGCTAAGAGAATGGCTCCTTTTACTGAACTTGCTTATAAATCTTTTTGGATAGGAGAGGTTGCGGACTTTACAGCAGAAGCACAAGGCAACCGTGTTAGACCAGAGCTCGAACAAAGTATTGACAAGCCTATTGAAGTTGCACAGAAACTACAAGAATCTGGAGAAATTATCCTGACTCGCCATGGAAGAATAACAGAAGAGGAACAAAAGGTTTTGATTGACTATGTTGCTGAATCAGCAAATCCTCAAGCCTCAAGAGAGATTAAATTTTTAACTAACAACCTGGCTGTTGAAATGGCAAACCACGGCAGATTTAGGCTTGATCCAACGGGTTACGCTTGGGACGGGGAAACCAAAGGCTATTTTTTCTACGACCCGCAACAAGAAACTCAAGCAACAGCCCTAGTTCTCAGAGAAATATTAGAAAATCTCTTTTTAATATCAAAAGGAGTATTTTTAGGTAAAAACAGTCCTTTAAACCAAATAGCTGCTGATCTTCGGGCTGAAGTACGGAATGTAGCAAAAACCTATTACCCTGAAATTCAAGATATCAAAAACAAATAACCTTTAAAAGTATTCCTTCCTATATTCTTACTGTATTTTAATAACTACATAATATGCAATTATTACAATATGAGTCATGGCTACAATAGATCATGATTTCTTATTAATTGATATATTTTGATATATAAAGTCCCTGTTGACTTATTCGGGTTGTATTTGGTAAAGTAATACTAACAAAAGACGAAGGCTATGCCAATTACACTTTATAGAAGACAAAAACAAATTTTGGATTTTATCAGGCAATATATTGAAAAATATGGTTACTCCCCAACTCTGGGAGAAATTGCTGAGGCAATTGGAGTCTCTTCCCTGGCTACAGTCCATGAACACCTGCAGGCTTTAGTTACTAAAGGAGTAATCAAAAAATTTGAGGGAGCTGTCAGAGGCATTGAGCTTTTGGATCAAAAAGTTTCCAATGCTTTAAAAGGAATAGAACTTCCTGTTTTAGGTTTTATAGCAGCAGGCCAGCCAATTATGACTTACACAGACCCTGATGCCACTATTAAAGTTGCTCCTAGCATGGTTTCAGGTAAAAAAAGATCCTATGTTTTACAGGTCAAAGGTGATTCCATGATTGAGGAAGGAATTTTAGATGGGGATTATGTGATTATTGAGGAACAAAATACAGCTTTGGATGGGGATATAGTAGTAGCATTATTGGATAATGGTTTAGCAACATTAAAAAGATTCTTCAAAGAACCAACCAAAATCAGACTAGAACCAGCCAACTCCAGTATGTCTCCTATTTTTGCTACAGATGTTAAAATTCAAGGCAAATGCGTCGGAGTAATCCGCAGGTTTCAGTAGCCCTACATTAACCTTTTCTGTTCTGATATACTGTCTTCTATGCATTTTGATTTAGTTTCCCTGATTAAGACTGCAGGATATTTAGGAATATTTGCTATAGTTTTTTTAGAATCTGGTCTTTTAATCGGATTTTTCTTCCCAGGAGATTCACTGCTTTTTACAGCTGGCTTTTTAGCTTCACAAGGCTTCCTTGATATTACTGTTTTAATCATAGGCTGCTTTATAGCAGCAGTCCTGGGCGATACCATTGGTTTCCATATTGGTAAAAATTTAGGGCCTAAAATTTTTACCAGAGAAAATTCTCTTTTCTTCAATAAAAAACACCTGGATACAGCCCAAAAATTTTATGATAAACATGGTGGTAAAACTATAATTTTAGCCAGATTTGTACCTGTTGTTAGGGCTTTTGCCCCAGTTGTAGCAGGAGCTGGGAAGATGGATTATAAAAAGTTTCTTACCTTTAATTTAGTAGGCGGGGTGCTATGGGCAATTGGAGTCACCTCTGCTGGGTATTATTTAGGCAGTTTAATTCCAGATGTTGATAAATATCTTTTGCCAATAATAGGGCTGATTATTTTTGCCTCAATATTACCAGGATTACACCATGTCTTAGTCAATGCGCAAATACGGGCAAGTATCATCAAAAAATTAAAAAGTAAGAATTAAAAAGTGATACCATAAAATTTATGCTATATATAGCAGCAACACCAATTGGGAATTTAAAAGATATTACTTTAAGGGTTCTGGAGGTTTTAAAAGGGGTTGACGGAATAATTTGTGAAGATACCAGAAGGACTTCACTGCTTTTAAACCATTACCAAATTCAAAAGCCTTTAACTGTTTTAAATGATTATAATGAAGCAAGGACTTCCCCACAAATTATAGAAAGGTTAAAATCAGGACAAAATCTGGCCTTGGTTTCTGATGCAGGCACTCCTTTAATTTCTGACCCTGGATATAAGTTGGTGAGAGAATGTATTCAACAGGGGATTGAAATAGATTCTTTACCAGGTCCATCTTCAGTCATTACTGCCTTAACTTTATCGGGCCTTCCTCCAGATAAATTTACTTTTCTGGGTTACCCTCCAGAAAAGTCTGGCCAAAGGTTAAACTGGTTCAAAAGCTTAGGATCCCACCTGGAAGGTGGTAAGCTAAACTATACTATTCTCATGTTTGCTGCTCCACATAAATTAACTAAGATATTAGAAGATCTAAAAGTAGTTTTTGGAGATATAGAAGTTGTTTTAGCCCATGAGTTAACTAAGATTCATCAAAGTGCGGAAATGAAAAAAATCTCTGAGTGGTTAAAGACACTAAAAACACCAAAGGGTGAATATATTTTACTGCTACATCTGGATCTTTTTTAAAAGCACTCTTTTTTCTGTTTGATATAACAAATCATGGGCTGAGTGTGCCTCATATCTTTCTACTACTACCCCGTATACCCCTTTCTCTACTAAAAATTCTAAAACTTTAGGGTAAAGGGCTAAGCTGCCATAGGCTATAAAAGGAATGTTGGATTTATGTAAAAGCTTAATAGCATCCTCTAGGAAAGTAACTAAACCCTCTACCTCATTTTTATAGAATAATAAGTCTTCCTGCAGAGGATCAAAACCATTCAGATAAGCTGATAATTCATCTAAGTTTAAAACTACCCCGTCTAATCCTCCTGTTAAATAATCCTCCAAATTAATAATATTTTCTGGCACTGCTACCTCTAAAAAGATTTTTAAGGAATTTTTTCTCATTAATTTTTTAGCGGCCAGCTCTCTTTTAATTTGCAAAAATTCTTGGGCAGTCCTGACAAATGGAATCACAATATGAACATTGACTAAGCCCTTTTTATGCCTGGCAAAATCTAAAGCATCAAGAAGGGGAGCAAGCAGGCTTTGTTGGTGTAAAAGCCTTAAGGTTCCCCTAACCTTACCCATGCCTTCTGATTTATCTGCAAGCTTTACTAATACTGGCTGGTTAGGAAAAGTCATAGCAGACTCTACTATCCTAAAAACTAAATTTTCAAAAGATTCCCTTGGCTTGTTTAAATCAAAAATTTTTTCAGAAACAATATAGATTCCTTCTATATCTTTTTCTATAGTAAGTCCAGAAGATACATCAAAAAATACTTTAACAGCGCTTCTTTTTTTAACAGGTGTAACATCTTGCTGAACTGGAATAACACTGGTAGGAGTTGGTGCAATAGGTGTTGTATAAGGTAAAACTTTAGTCAATTTTATTCCACCTTTTTCTAAAATCCACTCATATTCATGAGGAATAAAAAGCTTTTTATTAGCAGTAAAAACTAAATCAACAATCTTTTTAAGACTCTGCGGTTGAGGTTTCCCAAACTTGGTGTTTACTACCACATCATCCTGGACCGGATCAAAATATCCTCTGCCAAAAGCTTCTAATTTATCTGGAAAAATTACTGCTTGTGGTTCTAAATCATCTGTAATACCTAAATAAAATCCCTTATTCCAGAGCTTAGCCTTAACTTGTTCTATCCAATTATTTAACAAAAATAACCATAAATCTTTTGCTGATTTAATCTGATGCCCATCTACTAGAAAATGCTTATGGTTACCTGCCTCTTTAGTTAATTTTTCTGGAATAGGAATACTGCTAATTTCTTTTTTTACTAAGGTTAAACTTTGCTCAAAGACTTCTTTGCTACCAAAATCAAAATGCTCTAAAGTAGTTTTTAGTTTAAGGTTTGGTGGAGTTACTACAATTCCAGAAGCTACCAGTAAACCAGCTCTGGAGAGTTTTCCTAAAGCCACATTTTGAGAACCAAACAAAACAGCATCCTCATTTGTTAATAACCTAATAGGCAGTATGTCTATCATAAGATTTGGATTGTATCCCCTACTTTAATATTAAGCCTTTGTATAGAACCAGCAGGCAATTCCAAAACTTTATCAATAGCTTCTCTGGGCTGATAAATAGGCAATGTTTCATCTTTTTGTCCCACAGTTGGAGATGGGACATTTTCTATTAAATCAACTACTTTTTCATCCCTAATCCAAACAAAATCTAGTGGAAACTTCAACCCCTTCATCCAAAAAGAATATTTGTCAACATTAGAAAAAATAAACAGCATTCCTTCATTTGGAGCCAGGCTTTCCCTTCCCCCCAACCCCCTGTTTCTTTTTTCTTGAGTATCTGCTATTTCTACCCTAATCTTATTACCGCTTATTTCTATTTCTTTATAAACTGGCTGGGGTGGAACAAAAGGCACATTTTCAAGATTTGGACCTTGTTTAAATATAAATAATCCTATGGCTATTGCTAAAATTAGCAATACAACTTGCAGAGCAAATTTTTTCATCTAATTCTAACGTATCATATTCTTAGAATTTAGTCACCTGCAAACTCTCCAAAACCCAATATTTTTCTCTCTGGCTTCTGCCTCAGCCTGCCTAAACTGCTCATTAAATTTAATATCAGGCGGGTATGTATAAACCTTAGCATAACCCTGTCTAACCAGATAATCATTTACAAACAAGGTTGTTCCACCTTCTAAAGGCAAGTATATATATCTTAATAATCTGTGGTATTTATCTATATCAGAAACATCTTTTTGCAATACTACTTCTTTACCTGTAAGTAATTTTTTAGTTTCATTAGAAGCCTCTTTGCCAAAACAACCAACAGGCCTTCTTGGATCAACTGTTTCTGGAGTGTCAATCCCAATAAAACGGACTGTTTGCCCAGTAGATATTTCTAGAGTATCCCCATCCACTACTTTTGTTACAACAGCTCTTTCCCCTTCTATTCCAAAAACAGCACTTTGGCTCGCCTCTGGCCTGCTCAGTGTTGTAGTAATGGGAACTGGAGTTGGTATTGGTTGAGATAAAGGTTGAAAACCAAACCAAAGGAAGCTAAAACCTAAGATAATAGTCAGTAAACTGGCTGCAATTAATAATTTAGTATTGGAAAACATAATTAATCAGCAAACACTTGGGTAAACATCATGCCATATACTCCTCCATCATACACCCCCTACTATTATAAACTTCCGCAGGCTGAAAGCCCGCGGTTTTCTTTGAAAGTTTACAAGAGACTGCAGAAAACCCAAAACTAAAGACAGCCCATGCGGGATAGAGTCTAATAGCTCTAAAATAAGTAGCCTGCCTATAGTTTCTAAAACAAAAACAAGCAGTATAACCAGAATCAAGAGATCAACCCAATTCATGAGGTATGTACATTTTACTCTACTACTTCTTCACCTTCAAAGGAGACATCAGAGTTATCAGTATCTTGGGTGGTAGTTTCTGGAAGAGCAAAAGTAAATCCTTCCAACAGCTTATTATAGACTTTTAGCCAAAATTCTTCTTCCAGCAAAGGCATTTCTATGGTAAATAATATCCCTTGGTCTAAAGCTCCTAATAATAACCTGTCACTAAGTTTTATCTCCGAAGCTTTAAGATTACCTAAAGTTACTTCTTTGGGCTTTTGGGTAGCTGCCCCTTGGTTTAATTTCAACCAATCATCAAGAGTTTTAAATTTACTATCAACAATTTTTATAGATAAACTGCCACTAATCTCTTTTGAGGTTAACTGAAGATCTGCATAAGTACTGTTATCTTCCAAATCATTTTTAACAATAGATAAATTATCAGGATAATTAAAGCTAAATCCAGAAGGGTCTTGGTATTCTTTCAAATTTTCTGAGGGCACAGCTTCTTTAGGCTTTTGCAGTTGGGCAGTCAAAGGATTTGATAAAGTGTTTTTTTGCTGAGTAGGATTTAGAATTAAAATTACTGCCACTACTCCTGCTACTGAACATATACCTAAAAGGATTTTTTTCTTCACTATTTTGAGTATATCATGGGATTTTTTTGACTACAATTAGCTTTTTGTGTTATTCTAAAATCATGGGTAAGAAAATCCTGTTATTGCTTTTTCTGGCTTCTTTCTTGTTTGTTCATCAGGCAGAGGCAAAACTTTTACCCCAAGCTAAAAAAACTACTATAAAATCTGCTGCTAAAAATACTAAGACTTCAGGAATTGGAGCATTTCCTAGACTACGTCCTGACAGAAGGGCTTTGACAATTAATTTTTCTAATTTACAAAATGCTTCTTCTATTTCTTATATGCTGACATACAAAACCAATATTCAAGACGAGGGAGCTTTAGGAGCTTTAAATCTCACCGGGTCCTCTAATGCTACTCAGGAGCTGCTTTTTGGTACCTGCTCCAAAAATGTCTGCAGATATCACACCAACATTAAAAATGCTAAATTAGAAGTTTCTTATACCTTAAAATCAGGCAAAAAATATCTTAAAAAATATAAAATAAAAGTCTAGGCATTATAATAAACAGCTTACAATGGTGATAAAAAAAGATAAATTTAATATTTTTGGATCTCAACCTACTTTACCTCTATTTTTGGTTATAATACTAACCCCCCCTATTGTTGCCGTTTTAGTGATTGTGATAGTTGCAATACTATTTATCTATGATATACCGTTTAGTACCCAATTCATGTTAACTTGTAAAGCATTAGACGGCCAGCAGTTCACATATGGAAATATAAGAAAACTAAGGGGAATCACATGGATTTTTTAGTGTTAATAGAAAATTAACATTGGATAATGCTTGGGTATGCCGGTTAAAGTTTGTACCAGACACAAATTCTATTAAAAGTGAGTTATATTTCCATTAATTTTGTCCTCCAAAATGAAGCTCCACAACGTTAGAGCTGAAGTCTCTTCTTAGTGTTATACCATTTCCTTTCTAATTATTTATCTGATTCTTAAATATTTAAGCTAAACTAGCAGTTGATGACCTTATCCTACCGTTTTTACATTGAATCCGATAAAATTGGCTGTTTATATCTACAACAAGATCATAACGTTGACTATCACCAAGTGGAAGCAGTATTGCATATCCTTTTTTAAGCATTTGTGCGGGTACCCCTGCTATAACCGTATCGCCAATTTCCTTAGTATTCCTCATCAAATAATAGCTTACAGTACCGTTTACATGACAAGGTAATGGGCTGATCCATTGAATTGAATCAGACGGTAAAGTATAATTAACAAGATTTAATAACCGGGCCGGTAGCTCAGCGGTAGAGCAGGAGACTTTTAATCTCTTGGTCCAGGGTTCGATCCCCTGCCGGCTCACAGGATGATTTTTTATCGAACTACAACTTTTAGCCTCAAGAAATTGTGGATAATTTCTCAAATTTAAACCTATAATCAAGAGACCGAGCAGGATTCTAACTGATGATTGGGTTGCTATATCAATCCTTTGTATTTTCCAAGTCCGGATCACCAATATCCTCTTTCCAGTTGTCTCCATAAAAGTATTGCATTACTCCGCAACATAACTGATAAACAAACACCTGTATTTTCTTTAATTCTTCATCAGACAAATCTGGATAGTATTTCTTGATTACTTCAAGTGGTAACATATATTCTCATCACCTCCACTTTTATTCTTCCTTTAAATTTCTATTTTTGCTTTTGTAAGCAGAATCTGCTATTAATAAGATAATGTCTAGCCAAAAAGGGTTATCTAATCTTTTTATCCTAATAGGTCTGCTTGTGGTAATAGCTTTTACTGGTGCAATTTACTATACCTTCATAGCCTCAAGCCAAAATAAAAAAGTCGAAAGAGTACCTAATGATTTTGAGGCTCGATACAGCTGGGGAGCTTGCCATACTGAATGGGGCAGAAATGATCTGAAGATAAACAAAGAGGGAAATACAGAGCTAGCTCTATCGTCAGGATTTTTCAAAGAAAATAAAAAATACTCCTTTAGTCCGCAAGAAATTGCAGAAATATATGGGTCGTTTGTACAAAATAATTTCTTTTCACTAAACTCAGAATATCGAGACAAAAATATAATTGATGGAGACTGCTCCACACTCACTCTTAAGGCCAATGGAAAAAGCTATGAAGTTGCTATGATAAATCAAAGTCCTAATCAAGCTGTCAAAATTACAGAAAAGTTGCTACAAATATTAAAATCAAAAGATAGTAATTATAGTAAGATTAATAAAAAGCAACTTTGCGATGAAATAAAAGTTGCCTGCGTTACTGGAAAAGAATACAAAGGAGCATCTTGTGATTTTTGGAATAAATCATGCGAAGGAATTTAATGAGACAAGGTTCTTAAAACTTACACATTACATCTTTAACCGTTTCTGATTTTTCTGTTTAGGTAAGTAATTCTGTGAAGTTATTACTTTTCTTCCAGTTTCTTTTTCCAAATTAGTTCTGGCGTCTCCGGCGATTTTACCTCCGCGCTTTGAGACTTGCTTGTTTTTCTCAAATCCTTCAGGATGTTCTGTTTTAGTAATTTCTGTGGTGGCTGCTTCACTAAGCTGGGAAAATAACAACTCCAAATCGCTCATATGGTCACGCAGATTTTGACGTTTGAGTCCTTTTATTTTCTTGTGCTGGGATGGAGTAACACCAAAAGTGGCTCTGGATATTTCAGCTGTTAGTATTTCATACTCTTTTGCCAATCCTACCCCATGTTTTTGCCATTCGTCTGTTAATTCCTCTCTAATAGCAATAGAGCGCATCCGTCTTTCAATCCAGTCATCTGGATACCCTTTGGCTTTGTAAAGAGCCCTTGCTCGTTTCTGAGCTAGTTCCGGATCCTCAATTTCTTGTACCCTTTCATACCCAACTCTGGCTAACCATCTCTTAAATGGCTCTGCCTTAGGAGAAGGAATAGATTGAATTATTCGAAAAATGCCTTCGGTGTTGGCACATCTTATTTTTTGTTTTCCTCCTAGGGTTTCTACCAAAAGGGGGTGTTCAATTTGAATCCACCCTTTAGCCAGTTCATCATCACGGTTAAGCATGTTTTTTATATATTGCTTAGGATTTTGAGAATCAGTTAAAGCAGCAATAACATCAGTAATAACAAACCACCACTCATTTTTATGAATAGTTTTTCTTATTTTTCTATTTCGGAAAATTGCTATTTTAGTTATTTGGGTTATTTCTTGATTCATACTAATTAACAAAAACTTTTTCAGTTTACGATAAACTGACGTTTTTGTTTTATATGCTGATACTCCAGTACTTTTTCTGCTGGTGATAAACCATTCAAAACTTTGTGGGGAAAATAGTTCCATGCATCATTTACAGTTTCCAAAATATCCTGTATTCCTATCGCGCCCCGACCCGTATCAAACATTGCTATGATATCAGTCATGCAATCATGACTATCCTCATTAAATATCATATCCTTAACGTCTTCCAGACTAAAACCACTTCTTGCTACTTTGAGTAAGTTTCTTAGCTCAGCTTCTATTTCTCTTTTCTTTAAAACAATCTCAGCTGGTAAAGGCCTAGATTTTTCTAAAATTCTTTGGTAAGAACGAGATTCAGTTAGTCTGCTCCAGAAAAGCTGCAAGCTTTTATTGACCGATGGTTGCATGTCTTGGATGTACTGGACTCTTTCAGTCTCGTCATTATATTGGTCAATCACTAATTCTATTTTGCGTACAAGATCTAGATACTGGAACTCTGCTTCTTTCTGTATTTTCTTTTGCTCTTCTGTTAATTTCTTACCCTTTGGATATACAGAAGGATGTGCTCGAGAAGTGAGGGATATAAAAAGCCAGTCAGCAGTTTTACGGATCGCCTCTCGAACGGTGCCATTTGGGTGTTGCAGGACGTTTATAGTAAAATTCACTAACTTATCAAAATATTTATCCCCCAAAGATAAAAAGAATAAGCTTAGTCCTGAAGCAAAAGCTACCTGATTTTCTACTTTTATAATTTGGTCAAACCCAGAAAGATATTCGAGTGCTACATGGGTACTCTTATGGAATGTTTTTCTTTCCTGATTACATATCTTCTCAATACTTTTTTTAGCAGTTCTTACTTGCTCAGGATTTCCTGTTATTAAAATATCCAGAAGTTTCCTTAATTCTCGTTCCGTCTCTTTTTTAGTCATAGATTTATTTCTGGATCAATTTTAGCACAAATAAATCAATTCTTATTGAGTTATAAATTTAATAATATCCTCTCCCCTATACTGCCTTTCTCCAACCCCATGTTTATTTCCAATCCTAATTGCCTTTAGTTTTCCGCTTTTGTCCCATCTCCTAAGAGTTGGCGGAACAACCCCTAGTATTTTCGCAACTTGGTTAATTGTAAGAAGTTGTGACCGCTCCATCTTATCCTAATTAAAAGTAGTTAACAATTGTTATTGTACATGATTTTGCATAAAAAATAGGTTGTTAAAGAAGATTTAAAAGAAGTAAAAAGTGGAAAAACTTGGCCTATACTTTTCTTTCGGGCATTTTTGAGGCTAATTCCGGCTGCAACCACCATATTAAATCTGGTAAAATCTTCATAGAAACGAAAGTTTCGGAGAATTCCCGCAGTCTGTGTAATATCTCGTGAGGCTCACCAGTTAACAATAGTTAAAAATAGTGAACAGAAGTTAACAAAAGATTACAATTGTATCTTGCATAGGATTATTATTTTGTGAAATGATATAATTGCACTCATCCAAGATAAAATGAATGATATAATACTTCTGCTCAACAAACACCATCTGTTGTAAGTGGAGCTGAAAATCAGTCTACCAATAATCTTTCCAATAACAATCAAAAAAATAAATTTCTAATAATTACAAGTATCATCTTCGTTTTACTTATTGTTGGAACAGGAAGTTATTATTTAGGGGGTAAATTTACAAATAAGTCTCAGTCTTTCAGTAATAAAGAAAATAAGCAAGTGCAAAATGCTCTTACCAACCAAATATCTAATTCACCTATTTCAGATAAGGGAGTAAGCAAAGAACAACAGAAGCATGTTTTAGTTATAAACAGAATAGAAGCAAGTGATAACTACTTTCTTCTTAATGAAGATGGTACTCCTTATAAGAAATTAACATTGCAGATGAGTTCCGGTAGAGCCTCAAGCGCTCGTATATCACCAGATAAAAAATATCTCACCTATAACTCTTATGAGGCTAAGGAATCACCTGGCTGTATGCTTAAAAGCCCACCTGATTGTCCGCCCAATACTTATGGTTTGAAAATTAAAAATCTTTCAACGGGAGAGGAGAGCAGTATTATTAAACCAAGCAGTGATTCAGCTTCTTATACTTATTGGTCTTCAGATAGCCGATATATAGCTTACTCAGTAGGAAATAAGACCTTTTTATACAATCCTGTCTCAAAAGATTCAACTCAGATTGCTTCTTTTATAGTAAGTGATTCGGTTCCTCCATTCCCTGTATTTTGGCTACCTGACAGTTCAGAATTATATTTAAGTGATGGTACAAATATTTATCTTTACAGTCTTTCATCAAAACAGCTTCAGAAGATTACGAGCGGTAACATTGCCCAAATCACTTATGATAAAAAATATCTTGTGGTGTCCCGCCAAAATGACGGATTGTATCTTGCAAACAATGAGGGAGGAGTAAAAAAGATTACAGATAAGCATTTTGGAGGAATATTAAATAACACTCACAAGTTAGTCTACTCACAATTTATTCAAGCCCGTCCTGGAGCACAGAATCCATCTCCTGATGATAAATTTTCATTATTTTTATATGATTTAGACAATAACCAAGAGACCCAAATTTTATCAGGTATTAGTGTTAATTATTATTTGTCTGTTGATGGATCAAAAATAGCCTATCAGGATTATTTGGCTCCTGAACAGGGTAAGTTACAACTAATTGATGCTAATTCGGGTGCAAAAACAAAATTTGGTGCTGGAAATGAAACTGGTCAAATTATAGACTGGCAATAAATTTACTTATTAAATAATCATAGATAAAAATCTACTGAAGCAGTAAAATACTAACACCGAATGATCTTTGTGGTGAAAGTACCTTACTGTTAGGGAGCGACTGTTGGCAGAAGATTTTCCGATCCATCTAGGCCATAAGGATCGAAATTTTACCCATTGTAAATCGTCTAAAAATCGTCTAAAATTAGACTACATGTTTTATCCTAAATATACTATCACGGATCGCTTGCTATCCAACATTAAGAGAATTAATACTTTAGTGAATGAATTAAATAATAGAAGATTTCCTCATGTTATATTAGCAGAACTTGAAAAAACTGCAAGGGCTGTTTCAACTTATGCTTCAACTAGCATCGAAGGTAATCCTCTACCTTTAACAGAAGTTAAAAAAATCCTCAAAACAAAGCCTGCTCATATAAGAGATAGTGAGAAAGAAATTTTAAATTACAATCAAGCACTCCAGAATTTAAATGAAAAACTTGAAAAAGCGCAAGTAAAACTATCCCCTGATCTGATCTTAAGAATTCAAAAGCAAGTGACCGTTGGACTATTGCCCAAATTTGAATCTGGAAAATTGAGAGAAAAATCAGTGGTTGTCAATGATCCCAGAACTAGAAAAGTTATTTATTTACCACCTGATGCAAAAGATGTAAGAAAACTTATAGATGATCTCATTGAGTTTGTGAGTAGTAACCGAAACGAAATTGATCCGCTTATTTTAGCCGGTATTTTCCATAAACAGATGGTTATTATTCATCCATATATGGACGGGAATGGCAGAACAACACGTCTTGCTACAAAAGTATTACTTGCTGAAATGGGGTTAAATACTTTTAATCTTTTCAGTTTTGAGAATTACTACAACAAAAATGTTACTAAATACTTTCAAACTGTAGGAGAATTTGGTAATTATTATGAACTGGTAGATAAAATTGATTTTACTAGTTGGCTGGAATATTTTACCGAAGGAATTATTGACGAACTATTAAGAGTACAAAAACTGCTTCCAGACGTTGGAATCAATCCCCAAACTCAACTTAAGGAATACCATCTAAAAATCCTTGAATTTATAAAAGAAAGAGGATTTATTACTGATCGTGATTATGCAAAATTAGTTGACAGGGCAAAAGCAACAAGGGCACTAGATTTTAAAAAATTAATGGAAATGGGTTTAATAAGTAGAAAGGGCAAAGGCAAGGTAACTTATTATGTTTTAAAAGAGAAATAGCTATTGTGCTTTGCCATGCATCTTTTAGCCCAAATGTATATGCAAATTCGGAGTTTAGCCCGTCAGAAAGGAATAGTTTGAAGAACTCTTCCAGTCTGTGCAATGTATCGTGAGGCTCACCAAAAAAGAAATCGAGTCGGAAGTGGGGGCAGCGCTGGCTGCGCCCGCCTCCGCAGACAGCGCTGCAAAGGGATATTTTAAGTCTGGCCGGAGTTGCCGATTAGAATGAAAGAACAGAAGAAAAAACGCAAAAATTAACAAGGTAAATATTTAAAGAACTTTTTACTAAGACTTAAAAAACTCTTTAAACTTTAACTTATATAAGTTTTCCAGAAAATCAGTTCCTGCATATCCTGCCAAAAATGAAATCCTCCAATCTCCATCGCCAATAATCCCAGAGGTTATACCAACAATGGCCGCGACCAAGAGTGAAACTAAAAAATATTGCCACTGAAACTTGAATTTGTCTGGAGAGAATGATTTATCTTTGGTAATGCCCACCACTGCACGGATGAGTCCACCGAAAAGTCCTGAAATAATATGAGTTAAAGTTATTTCTGTTGTCATCTAATTTTCACCTCTTTCTATTTGTTACCAACAAATGAACCAGATACAGTGTTTATTCGTTTCTTTCGTTGCCCGAGTTGATATAGGAGTCGAAGAAGGTGCTGGTGATGGGCCGGGAGAAATTTCCTTATCCTCTTTAGTTTCAATGTCGTCTTTTTCAGATGTCGAGACGATCATTGTTGTACTTGGAGAACTTATGCTACCAATACTCAAGGTAAACTGCGGGAGCTCATTGTATTTGTCCTCAAGAGCGACTGAAAGATTGGCTATATATTTCTTACCATAACTCAACTCTCCTTTTGGTACATTGATCCCATATCTCGATTCAGCATTAGCTGTGGTTGAGTAAGTTTTAGTACAGTCAGTTTTACAACTTTGATCGGTGAGTTTTAAGGTTACTTTGCTGTTTGTCCAGGCGATGCCATAAAAGATAGGGTTATCCGAAGAGGTATAATAGGTGCTTTTGACGTTTGAGAGATTGTAGGAATTAAGAAATGGATTACCTAAACCTGAGGAAAATGGTAATGGTTTGGCTGATGTAGAAGAACAAATAGAAGTACATTTGGGTAGGATACAAATATTAAAAACAGATTCAACAGGCATAACCTTTGAAATCCTCCTTCCTATTAGCTAAATTTGTCTGCAGGTTTGGTATACTGGCATAGTGAAAATCTTTAATAGTCTAAGTGGGAGATTGGAAGAATTTAAACCTCTTTCTAAAGGTAAAGTTAATATTTATGTTTGTGGGATTACCCCTTATGATACTACTCACCTGGGCCATGCCTTTACCTATATTTCCTTTGATGTTTTGATCAGGTACTTAAAATTTAAAGGCTTCAATGTAAATTATACCCAAAATGTGACAGATATTAATGACAGGGATAAGGATATTTTAGAAAGAGCAAAAAAACTTAATGTTCCCTGGAATAAACTAGCAGATTTTTGGACCCAAAAGTTTTTAACAGATATGGCTGCTTTGAATTGGGTTTTTCCCAACCATTATTTAAAAGCCTCAAAACAAATCCCCCAGGTGATTGATTTAATTCAAAAATTGCTAAAAAAAAGCCTAGCTTACCGGGTAAATGATAGTGTTTACTTGGATATTTCCAAAATTTCTGATTATGGCAAGCTATCAGAATATAACCAGGCTAAAATGTTAAAAATTGCCCCAAATTTTGAGGAAGATTTAGAATGTCCAGAAAAAAGGAATCCTTTGGATATTACTTTGTGGAGAGCGACAAAACCTAACCAGCCAGCGCATATCCCCTCTTTTCCCTCCCCATATGGAGCAGGCAGGCCTGGCTGGCATATTGAATGTTCTGCTATCAGCATTTCTTCTTTGGGTGAGCAAATTGATATTCATGGTGGAGGCAGGGATCTAAAATTTCCTCATCATGAGGCAGAAATAGCCCAATCAGAAGGGGCAACCGGTAAAATTCCTTTTGCCAAATACTGGCTGCATACCGGAGTAGTTTATTACCAGGGTGAAAAAATGAGCAAATCCAAAGGAAACTTAGTAATGGTTTCTGAACTTTTAAAAAAGTATTCCTGTAATGCTATCAGATGGCTGCTTCTATCTCACAGGTGGAATAAAACTTGGGAATTTACAGAAGAAAAACTAATTAAAGCCCAAAAAAAAGTTGATTTCATAGAAAAAATATTAGCCTTACAAAACAATACTTCCCAATCTGAGCTTATTCACCAGTTTACTCAAATCCTGGATAATAATTTAGATACTCCCAAAGCTTTGCAGTTTTTGCTTAGATTAGCCAAACAAAATAATCCAGGGCTTAAAAAATTATATGAAGTTTTAGGCTTCTTAAATTAAAGCTTGTAACTTTTGTAACGGACGCTTACATTGATTTTTGTTAAAATACCACCAAACCAAGATGGATCATAATTTAGAAAGAATCTATAAAGCAGGATTTAAATTTTTAGTTCCCCTAACTTTAGCAGAAAATTATGCCTTAATTGTTAAAGAAGCTATCAAACTAGTTAAAGCAGATGAAGGCTCAATTCTAATTGAGCAAGATGGTACTCTGCAAAGAACCTATGCTTCGTCCCCCCATTTATACCAGATTAAATCCAGCCAAAAAGGTTATATGAGGATGGTTTTTAGGACTAGGATACCCTTGATTTTAAGTCCTAAAGAAATTGCTAAAGTTAACCCTCATTTTAAAAAAATTAATGCTAAATCTATTATGATTATTCCTTTATATTATAAAAATAAATCTATTGGAGTTTTAACCTTATTATCTGCAAAAAAGAACTATTTTACCCAGGAAGATATTAATACTTTAAAATTATTTAGCCCCATGGCAACTCTGGCAATCAGAAAAACCCAGGCCTATGATGAAACCCAAAAAGCTTTGGAGGCCCGGGATTTATTTATTTCTATGGCAGCCCATGAGTTTAGAACACCACTTACTACTATTAATGGTTATATTCAACTCCTTTATAGCAAGCTGTCCGGGGCTGCTACTACTGAATCAAGATGGATTGAGGAGTTATCCTGGGAAACATCAAGGCTAATCCTGCTGGTTAATGAACTGCTAGAAGTCCACCGGATTAAAAGTGGCCAATTCCGCTATCATTTTAAGGAGTGCTCACTTAAGGAAATTGCCCAAAGGGCTATTAAAATTTCCCGTTTTACCCACACTCATCATAAAGTGATTTTGGAGGATAAACTAGATAGTAAAGCGGATACAGTAATTGGAGATTCTGATAAGTTGCTTCAGGTTGTAACTAATTTAATAGATAATGCCGCCAAGTTTTCTCCTCAAGGAACAAATATTATCATCAGCTTAAAATTCCATACACCATATCTTATCTTAACAGTTGCTGATCAAGGTGAAGGAATTTCCAAAAAAGATTTGCCAGCAATTTTTGAAAGTTTTTACAAAGGAACTCAGTCAAAAACCAGAGGAATGGGACTGGGATTATTTATTGCTAAAAATATTATAAGAAAACACCGGGGTTTTATTAAAATCCGGACTAAAAAAGGAACCGGTACTTCTATTGATGTGCTTTTGCCAATAGCTTCTTCTTTGGGGCGGTAATTTTATTCTTTGATCATATAACCAAAGCCACGGACTGAGTGCAGTAATTTGCTCTTAAATGGGGCATCAATTTTTTTCCTTAAATATCCCACATACACATCAACCACCCTGGTTTCTATATCCTGGGAATATAACCAAACCCTGTTTAAAATCATTTCCCTGGTCAGTACCCTTCCTTTATTAAGCATCAAATATTCTAGCAGTTTAAATTCTTGCGGAGTTAGCTGGATAATCTTATCATTACGTCTAACCTCAAAGTTTTTATCATCAAGCTCCAAGTCAGCAATCTTTAATTTACTATCAATTTCCCCACTGTGACGGAGCCTGGCCTTAATCCTGGCCAGCAGTTCATCTGCCACAAAAGGCTTGGTAATATAATCATCTGCGCCTAAATTTAAACCCTGAACAATATCAGACACACTATCTTTTGCTGTTAAAATTATCACCGGTAAATCCGGGAATCTTTTTCTAATTTCCTGGCAGACTGATTCACCAGACATATTAGGCAAACCTAAATCTAATACTACTAAATCAGGGGGAGATTTTGAGATAGAGTTTAAAGCAGAAATTCCATCTGAAGCAATTTGAGGGGAATAAGCATTATCAAGCAGTAATTCTTTTAAATATTTTTGTACTCCTATGTCGTCTTCTACAATTAGGATCTTGCTTACCATAATGAGCAGGCTTCTTACGAATTTCAAAGGGATTATATCTTTAAAACTTACAAATTGCAATACAAAAACCCCATTTATTACAACACTCTTACACAAAAAGCATACATATTTCTTACCTCTTTTTGTATTCCTTTTTATTTCAGAAAAGTATTATACAGCTGTTATGAACATAATTTTTTGGATTATCTTTGGGCTAATAGTAGGAACCCTAGCTAACATCATTGATCCTTCCACATCAAGAGGAGGAATTTTAGGTTCTATAATTTTAGGAATTCTGGGGGCAATTTTAGGAGGAATTTTAGGAAATATTGTTTTTGGAATCGGGGTAACAGGCTTTAATCTTCCTTCAATAGCTGTTGCTACTTTAGGGGCTTTGCTTCTTCTATTTATAGAAAGGGCTTTTAGAAGAAGTTCATAATCAAATGGGTGTACTGCTCAACACTCCACCACTTATCACCGGAAACTTTAAAAAAAATAGCAGCATCAAACAAAATTTAGTTTCAAGAAAATTTGAAGATAAAATAATTATTTTTTTTGTGATCCTGTTAATTGGTATTGCAATTCTAGCTATCTTCTTTTTTGGCTTCACAGGCACAATTAAATACTGAAGTAAAAAACCTATCTGACTTCCAGGACTTAATATATGCCTACCCCTAAACCAACACAGCTTCTATTGTCTGGCCAACCAACACCCTTTGTCTTCTATCTCCGATTTTGGGCAGAATAACTCGCTTGACGACATCTTTTACATTTTGAGCATGATTCATTCTTAGAGCAATATTGACCATTTCTCTAAGGGAGGTAGTAAAATCCATAGGTTCATTTGAATCACCTACCTGATAAGACCTATACATCTCTCTTAGTCTGTTTGCTACCCTAATTGCATCATAAAGTCTCCTAACATCCTTTTCTAAAGAAGAATTTGCTCTGAGCAGCATATCCCCACCATTAGTGGTATCTTTGTTAATTACATAATGCCAGGCTGTTTTCAGCTCCCGTTGTTTTAAACCCTCTAAACCATGCATATATGAATAAAGCATTTCAGCTTCATCACTTCTATAACGTGTTCTTCCAGCTCCTATCTCCTCAAATGGTGGATAATCAATACCTATAATATCTGCCCTTGAAAGAATTGTCTCTGCTAGTTTGTCTACACCTGCATAATCCTGTGGATTCATAGTGCCTACTAAAATGACTGTAGGATCAGCAACAATTTCTTGCTGTACCCCTCCCTCATTAATTACCAATTTTCTTCTGTAATCAAAAAGCGGATTTAGCATTTTTACGATCCCTGGCTTAACTGTATTAATTTCATCAAAAAGGATAACAACCCCTGGTCTTTTTAGTGCCTCAACTAACCTAGAAGGAAGTTTATAAGTACCTTTTGCTGGGTCATAATAAAATTCATAAGTTAGATCTTCTTTAGCTGTATTTTCATTACAAGCAATGGTAATCACCTCACGGTTTGAAAGGTTAGCCAGTACATCAATTAAGACATTTTTACCTGTCCCTGCCTCCCCTTCTAAAATGGTGATACCCATATGATCTGTTGTTTGAATATTCATACTTTCAGCAACTTCCCCTAGTTTCTGCATTTGATAATCGGCTAATCTCCACTTGTCATTATACTGAGGAACCTCTCTTTTAATGGTTCGGAAATATGCCTCGGCCTCCTGTCCGTAACGTTCAATCATATGCGTTGTTTGAGCATCGTTCATATCTGAGATGACAACAGTTCGATGTTCAGGATCAGGATGCCATAATCTGCCTTGCTCGTCTTGAAAAGCCAAATCTGCGTATCCGGGCATTACTCCTTTAATAGGAAGAAGTACTGGACGCCAGATACGAGGCGGTTCCTTGTAAACAGGGAAGCTAGTATTACCAAACTTAAGATCCCCTTTATCTCCTATAGCACCCAATTCTTTTCTATGTTCAATATCTTTTTTGCGTGATCCCATTATTATTTCCAGCTTCTGCTCCTCGATTGTTCTAAGTTCAGGGGGTAGGGCAAAAATCTTGGCCCTCCATGCAGTCACTAAAGGATTTCTCCTAAATCTATCTAGTTCACGCACATCAGGCAACTCGCTTACTTGTTGCCCTAATAGATCAAGATCTTCCTTGACTTCTTCAACTACTTGCGCCCAGCGAAGTCTTTGTTCTTCTTCAAGTTGTTTTCCCCTGGCATCAAGCTGGCTTCTGTGTTCTGCTTTAACTGTATTTAGCCTATCTCTCAACTCTTTTCTCATTTTTGGATCTCGAATATTTGCCAACATCATTTCAAACTGCTGAGCTTCAACTGTAGCACCAAACATAGCTAATTCCTGTGACGACCCGGTCTCTTTGATTAATTGTTCGATATTAGGTAAAGCCTGCTGTATAGTATCTGTTAATTCCTGCTGATACTGGCCTACAATTGCATCTTTTTGGGTTTGAATTGCTCTCAATCTTTGTTCGATATTTCTACGGGTTGCTGAATCTGTGATATCTAACTTTTGCCTAAGTTCTAAAAGCCTGGCAAACTCTTCATCTAAACCAATAGTATCACCAACACTCTTTACTTCTTCAAGCGATTTCTCATAAGCAGCTAACTGACTGTTAAACTCCCCTGTTTTTATCCCGCTTAATTTCTCCCGGGCTCTAACAATAAACTCATCAATGACCTCTCCATAAGCTTGATTTGCCGGATCCGCTTTTAACCCTTGCAGCCTATCCATGATATCCTCAATTTCTTCAGGTTTGTTAGTCTCGGCTAATGGCTCGTTAACTTGTCTAGCAATAGTTTCCCTGAGAGTATTAGCAACATCAGTCTCAGTAATTTCTCCTCCCTTTTGCCTCTGAACTTTTTTCAATTCCAAAGTAGCAAATCTTTCCTGCATTTGCTTAAGCTCTTCTTCTCTCTTTTGTTGGGCTGTTTCAGTGCCACCAGGAGCAACTGATTGAAAATTAGTCTGAATCTCTCTCAATCTATTTTGACTATCAACATAGACAATATCCCCATGCTCGTCAACAAGAATCGGTCCTTTGCAATCATCAAAAGATTTAATGATATCTCCACTTTCTTTCTCTATGATAACTAATTTACTTTCAACTGACCTAATAACCAAAAAATTACCATTAGGATCAATCTTCATTTCCTTAGGATGAATAACTTGAATTTGGCGTTCCAGTACTGGCCTAGAGGTTCTACCAGCCACACCTGAGAGATCTAGTCTATAAACCTGACCAGTGTTAATAAAATATAAAAAATTAGGGTTTTGCGGATCTAAAATTGGGTTCGTACCAGAATAACTGACTAATTCTTGACCGCTTTGATCCTCAAGCCTAAATAAAGTATTTTCCCGTCTTAATCTAATTGAATCAGATATATGGATTAAATTTGGATTATAATAATCTGGGTCAGTAGTTGTTAGGCCAGTCTTTACTATAGTTGGCTTTGGTTTTATTGCATACTTTTTTCCATCCTCAGCTACGAAAAAAAATGTAGTATAAGTGTCTCCTCCCCAAGTAACTTTACTTACTCCCATTTGCCAACTACCTGCTGACAGAACAAGATAGATTTTTTTTGCTTCGGTCACTGTTATCATTCCATGAGTTTCGTGTAAACCCCCGTGTAGAAATTGCGGTACCATACTATAAAAGGAACTTTCCATTTTTGAGGCTGTATTTGCTTGAAATCCCAAATCCTTAAGCACTTCTGAGATTTGAAAACCACCATACTGCTTTTCTTGTCCGCTATCTCTAGTTTGTATATGAGTACCCCTACTCTTACCTGCAATTTCTTCTAAAGTTGGATCAATGACAACTCTTGTTTGATTACCTCTTCCATCATAAAGCAAAACCTCATAATGGTCTGAAATTTTTTCTAAGGCTGCTATAGTCTCACCAGCTTTCTGTAAATCTACAACCTCACCTCTGGGATGTGTTTTTAACCACTCAACTGGTAACAACTGGGTATCAACTACTTGAGATAAAATACTCCGAGCTTCAGTTAAACTGCGAGGGAGCGGTAAAATTGGATTCGCTGATTCTGATCTTGCTGTAGAAAGTTCTATTTTCATATCAGGCATATATTAAATGTATCACAACCAAAAACCAAAAATCAAAAGGTTACTGAATAAACCTTCTAAATTGAATTAAATTAGTCCTTAGCAAACGAAAAGCTTCATCAGGCAGATCTTCAAATTTTTGCGGATAAGCACAATTGCTCTCTCCGAAATATAAATTAAGATAACCCTGTATCTGCTGCCTCTCAACAGCATTTCCTGATAAACCAAAAGCTTTAAAAGTAAGCCTACCTCTATTTTCTTCTACATAATCACGTAATGCCTCTTCTGTTAAGCCTACATTTGCTCCACCATCAGTAACCACAAAAATAATTCCATGCGAATCTGCGTAGTTTCTTCGTCCTTCGTTCATTCCTTTAATTACTTCTTCAATGCCTGCATGCATATTAGTACTTCCACCGCTGGCATCAGTATAGTCAATTAAAGCAGGCTTTATCTTTTCTGCCGGACTATCAAAAGCCTGCCGAAAACTTTTAATCACTTTGGCATCATTACCAAAAGCAACAGCCATAAAAGGAATACCCATATCTTTACATACTTCAGCAAAGAAAATCATGGTTTTTCTAGCCTGAGCCATTTTTATCCCCATTGAACCGCTATTATCAACAACCAAACCTACAAATAATCTAGGCGCTCCTGTTGGTTTCTCAACTTGCCTAAGATGGAATCTTTCATCACCCATAGGAGCTTTTCGGACGATTTCTTTTTTATCAAACCTAGGACCACTAAAAAATCCGCCCTCATACCTGCCTTCCTTTTTCCTGGGAATAACCTTTTCAATTGCCTGCCTAAAATTTCTAATATAAGTATACATGCTGTCTTCCAGATTTTTATAAATTTGATATTTTTCCCTTTCAGTTTCAGGATCAAAACCTGCTTTTTCCATCTCCAATTTTTCTCTTCTTTGGGCTTCCATCTGTCTTAGCATTTCCTCTTGTTGTTTTCTAGTCTGCTCCTCTGCCTCTGCTTCTGCTTTTTCCTGCGCTTTAACATCATTTAAGATCTGCTGATAATTTGATGCGGCATTTTTTTGCTCATTTTCACTCACAAGTTGTGGCTTTGCCTCGTATTCACCCGTCTTTTTATTTTTTTCTAATTTTAATGTTTTGTTGGCAGTTTGCTCTAAAGCCTCCTTTTGCAATTCATCTATTGCTTGCCTTGCTCTTTTCTCTAGCGCTGCTTTTTCAGCCGGAGAAACTTGATCTATGGCTTCTTGCAACTCCTTTAATTGCTCATCGCTAAATTCGGATAAATCTATCCTTTCTGATTTTGGCTGGCTTGAAGATGGTTTACTAATATCATGTCCTGTTGACTGATTCTCCTGAGCTTGAGTGTTTTTTTCTTCACCTTTTGGTTTGCCAAAAAAAGATTTTATTCTATTCATTAAATCTTTTCCGCTTTTATCACTTTTTCTACCTGGTTCCTGCTGACTTTGCCCCCCCGGACTGGATTGCTCACTTGAACTGGGCTGTTGTGCGCCTGCACCACCAGATTCCTGATTTTTGCCTCCAGGAATGTGGGGAGCACCAGCCCCTTCACCTTGACCTGAACCCATACCTCCCTCACCTTGTTGTCCCTGTCCTGACTGCCCCTTTCCTTGACCCTGGCCAGAACCATTCTGGGATTTCTGCCCTTTCATACCTTGCTGTTTAGCCATTTGCCTCTTTTTTTCATCTTCCAAATCCTCCCTCTCTAAAACTTTGGCAATATCCCAGATCTTTTGTTGGAGCTTTTTTCTTTCTGACAGATCAGTGTTTTGGAAATATTGATTAAGCAAAGGAGCAGCTAGCTCTCCCAAGCTGCCTACTTCTGTTTGAACCAGTTCAGGGATGCCTTTTCCATAAAGCCAGCGATGAAAACATTCATAGACAAACTGCAGCATATATGGCCGATCTTTTAAAGGAAATTCTGTAATTCTTTTTTGAAGATCATTGGCTTGATTGCTTCTAATCATATTATCTATGGAAGGAGATTCTTCGCCTTCTAAAATATTAACTCGCGGATCTTCTATGCCTTCAAAAGTCAACCAGAAACTTGTTGGTAAGTACCCCTCGTCTTTAGCAGCCCGTTGTCCTTCATATAGGGATCTAAAATCTGTATATTTAGCATGTCCAGCTTCATGATGAAGAATAGTATTTATCTCATCCCAACTCATCTCCTGAGCTGACTGCTCATCATAAAGTATTTGTTCTGGTTGAAACGACTGCGCAGGCAAATCATCAAGCGTGGGCCTTTCTCCTTCGATATATTTTATAATTTCCCTTGTTACTTTAGGATTCAGAGCGGTAGCCCAAACACCTTTTTGCCTTGAAGGGATTACAGCAATATCATACCTTCGGGCAAAAACCCTGCCAATATGAGCAATTAATCTATTTCTCTCAAAACGGTTCCTCTCTGTTTTATTGCGAGGATCTTCTGAATTGCTACTTTGAGCAAATGATGCTATTTCAACTGCCATAATAATCATTCTACTCCCACATATCTAAAAATCAAAGCCCTTAAGCTTACCAATTCCTTACTCTTCTGACATTACCCCAGTTTGTATTTAAACCTTAAAAATTGGTATTGTATTAATCCGCAGAAATTCATGGACTGGTAAGGTGGGTGAATTGTTTGTCTTCTTTTAAAGTTGTTTGTATACATAATTGGATTAAGGGAATATTC
>JACPEW010000026.1 GCA_016183305.1 Candidatus Daviesbacteria bacterium | reverse complement strand
TCTACTGGAAAAGGATCTGGTTAAAAGCTTTAGGGCCATAGGTAAATTCCTGCCTAATAGATAATTCCTGCACTGAATTTCAATTGCAGGGCTATTTGTAGTGGGAAATTCTGCTTAAAAGTGGTGCATTTCGTTTTAGAATCTGCTCAACCACATAACAAAATACATTCATCCTTTAAATCTCTCTGAATATTTACATGATCCCTACCTTAAAAGGAAACTTTTTAATTTAGTGGTATATGGAATTTCAACTGGTGAAGGATACAAAACATATTATGGGTATTCTTTATTAGATGAGGATAAAGATAAGCATCTATCTGAATCAGTTAGAACTCTTAAAAGATTGGCTTATGATGAAGGGATATATATTGATCCTTTGAAAAGAGAGATTGCTAATAAAATAAGAGAGTGGAAGTTAGATCCGAAACAAATTGCAGCAATAGTAAGGGAAGCCTTGGTTTTAAGAGGTCAAAAAGGAGATGTATTTGATGCTTCAACAAGAGGCGAACCAAAGCCGGTTTATTACTGAAGCCCTTTTTGTGGCTTCGAGGCTTGATGAATATGGAAACTATACTGATGAAGGACCAACAAGCGGTCAAAATAACCTGCGCCTAACTGGACTCGAACACTTTTAGCTTCAAAAATTAGAAGATTTCAGCAAGTATTAAAATATCATGCCTATGCGGACTTAACGCTTCGAATTTTGAACACCTATGGAAAAGCCTTTTATACCAATATCAAACATTACAACAAGTAGGTATTACTGTGGTATAGTTAAGATAATGAGACAAAATGGCTTTAGTCCAATTTTGGTTGTCATTATTGCCACCTTGCTTTTTGGGCTTGGAATTTTATTTTATAAAAATTCCAATTTATTTTTACCAGTAAGCCGATCTTCAAATACAAATAAGGTTGAATCTTTGTCAGATGTATCAGCGATAGAACAACAAATAAAAAGCATTCCCCCTGATAAACTTAACCAAATTGATTGTGCAACTTTAGGTTTTTCTGGCGGAACAGACTCACAGGTTTATTACAAAGAAGGAGGACATTATGTTGTTTATGGAAAAACACAAACATCCCTTTCTGCAGAAGACTCTGTTAATTTAGATAAAGCTTTATTGACAGTTATTCCAGAACATCCACCTAAATATAATCCAGATATGCAAATGTGTTTATCTGACTTAGATAATGTGCTTCTAGTGGAGAGAGGTGGAAAAAATGACCCTAATGATTTATTTATTCTTCGTCTCACAAAAAGATATGAACTGGAGAACAGACTAACCATTAAGGTAGAAAGCCAATCACAGGGACGCTCTGAAGTGTTGGCTTATACCAAAGATGGAATACTTTACCTTAGAGCTAAAGGAAAAGACTTAATAGAAAATATTTATAAAATTGATTTTAATTCTCGAAAAGCTGATCTTGTTGGGAGAGGTTTGGCTCAACCTGCTACCAATAGTTCAACACAGAATTTTTCGTCTAGTTCTTCTTCCCAGATAAATGTTCCTGTTACGGATCCTGTAGCTGCCCAAGTTTACTCAGCTAAAAAGTTCAAAAAAGGTACTGAAGGTTCAATTGACGGTTCCTATTCTTCCTTTATTCAGTCTTTGTCAGATGGAGATTTAATCTCTGGAGTCTGCATACCATATGCTTTAAATTCCAATAGTATTTATGAATCAATGGATAAAACTCATCCTAGATATGGTGGATATGCTGGTTATTCTTTAGACACTAATACAAGCCTGAAGATCACAAAGATTATATCTGGAGCTAATATGCCAACTAATGCAAATATTTTTTATTGCGATATGAATCAAAATAATAAAATTTTGAATGTTCTGCCTGTAAAAGACCAAGCGAACAGATCTGTCTTTGTTGCCCTTTTAGACAGTTCCTTAAATATTGTTGGGAAAGTTAATTTAAAGATGTCACAGTCTGATTGGATTTCCAGTTTTGATCCAAATGCTTTTACTAAGGGTCAGATTTTCTATCTAAAGTTGTCCGGACAACTAGGAGGAGTGAATGTGAAGCTATTTAAGGTTAATTTTAACAACAGCTCATACGATACGCTTTATCAGGGAAAATAAGTTCACTCTCCGTCTGAAGTGATTGGAGCACTTTTAGGCACAAAATTACCAAATCTTTGGATAATCTATTTACCCTTTAGTTTCAAGCGGGGCCGACGGGACTCGAACCCGCGACCTCCTCCGTGCATGGTCTCCAGTATTTTCATATTGGCATGGACTATATCTTTACCTTATCTTGAAATAAGATTTAGGTATTCTGGTATCTAGTCTCTACGGCGCTCCACCCTAAATGGATTCCCACGGTATTTGCATATCTTAAAGACTTTAGCCTTCACCGTTATCCCAGAATTATTCATCCCAAAGTTTCCTTTGGGAGCTGCAATTCTACAGGGAGGCGCTCTAACCAACTGAGCTACGGCCCCACATTAAATGCTTTAAGTCCCTTTATTAGTATATCTCTTTTTCTTTTTAAGCAAGGTACAACTAAAGTAGGGTACGCAAAGCTGTACAATTTTATCACATCCTTAGCTCTATATACTAGTTCGTAGGCGCCACTATGGAAATATAACAACCCTTTAGTGTGTTTTATTTCAGCAAGTTTATTTTGAAGTATTTGGATAAATTCTTTACTACCACATCTTATTCTCATATTTAGGATTCTTTGTAAGTTTTTCCTATTTTTACGCTTGTAGTATACAAATGAGGCGCAGCCATCACCGTCAAAATACCCGCGTAAGAAATGACCTATAAGATCATCTGAAACTGGAGGAAACTTTAGAGTTAAACTTTTGTTAGGAGTGAACCCGAGTTTGAGTAATTTGCCAAAAATTGATTTACTGCCAATTTGCAAAGTATATCTTAATTTCTGATTAGGTTTCTCTTTAGCCTGGTAGACTTCAATTCTATTTGATACTTTCATGATATTCTTGACTTGAGCTATAAGATCTCTATCTGTGGAAGTAAAAGCAATATAACAAGAGCCTCGCTTATTTTGATACATGGATCCATCAGCAGCGAAATAACCAAGCACATAAGCCATATCTGGGTTCCAGATATCAAAGAAAGTTTCAACAGATCGCTCTGGCCAACGCTTTGAGATTTTGGGTTTCATTTGGGTTATCTATAAGTTAAAACATACTGCAAGCATTGTCAATAAGTGCTATATTACGATTAATATGGAATTCTCTAATCAACAGCTGGCTAAGATCCTCAAAAATGTAGCTGCTGCTTATACCATTAAAGGTGTGGGTAATATATTCCAAATCAGAGCCTATGAAAATGCTTCATCCTCTATTGAACACTCAACTGCTGAGGTAGAAGATCTTTGGCAGGAAGGAAAATTATCTCAAATTCCAGCTTTAGGAGCTAAACTGCAAGAGTATTTGAATGAGTTGTTTACCACAGGTAAAGTTAAACATTTTGAGAAAGTAGAAGAGGGAATACCACAAATTATTTTTGAGCTTTTAGATATTCCTGGTGTCGGACCAAAAACTGCTCAGAGTATAGCTTCATTGGGAGTAAAAAATTTAGGAGAATTAAGAAAACAAATTAAAACAGGGGAACTGGTAGACAAAGGATTTTCTGCCAAAATTGCCCAAAAAATTATGTTTGGCTTTCATAGTTTAGATCAAAGAGATCATAGGATGCTTTTACCATATGCAGCTGCCCAGGCAGATAAAATATTAGAATATTTAAAAAAGAATTCAGCAGTAATACAAGTTTATCCTTTGGGATCTTTAAGAAGGATGGTGGCAACAATAGGGGATTTGGATTTTGCTGTCAGCTCAAATTCTTCTCAGGAAGTAGTAGATTATTTTTGCAGGATTCCTGGTATTGTTAGAGTTTTAGACCAGGGGAAAAACAAGGCTACAGTGGTACTTAAAAGTGGTATCCAAGCTGATTTATTAGTTGGCCAGCCTGATAGTTTTGGAGCCCTTTTGCAGCACTTCACAGGCTCTAAAAGCCATAATATTCATTTGAGGACGTATGCTCAGCAAAAAGGATACTCAGTCAGTGAGTATGGAATAAAGAAAAGTCAAAATAATGGAATTATTAGATGCGAGACAGAAGAGGAGCTTTATAGTTTACTTGGCATGCAGACTCCCCCGCCAGAGACAAGAGAGGATACAGGGGAGATTGAAGCAGCTGTAGAGCATAAATTACCAAACCTAGTTAAACTTGAAGATATTAAGGGCGATCTTCATCTGCATTCCAGTTATCCTATTTCAAATCCTTCCCATGGCCCAGGGGTTGATCCAGTAGAAGTAATGGTAAAAAAAGCTATAAGTTTAGGATATAGTTATGTGGGTATTTCTGACCATCCTCCGGGTTTTACATCAGTTAGCAAGGAGCAAATAACTAAATGGACAGAAAAGAGGACAAAATTTATCCATAGTTTACACCTGAGGACAAAAAGTATCCGGGTACTAAATGGACTTGAAATAGATATTCTTGGTGATGGTTCTTTAAGTGTTCCTGAAGAGGCTTTAGCAATGCTTGATTATTGTATTGCTGGAATTCATAGTGGCCACCATTCTTTAAAAGAAAAAATTACTAATAGATTAATTAAAGCTTTGGAGAGTCCTTATGTAGATATAATTTCCCATCCTTCTAACAGATTGATTAATGAAAGGGAATCATCAGTTATTGATTGGGAAACAATTTTTAAGTTAGCTGCTAAAAATAAGAAACTACTGGAAATAAATGCTTATCCTAATAGATTGGATCTAAGAGATGATTTAATAAGACAAGCTTTAAAGTTTGGAGTTAAGTTTATTATTAATACTGATGCCCATCAAGTTTCCCAGATGGATAATATGAGGTTTGGCGTAGCTGTTGCTAGAAGAGGCTGGGTAACTAAAAAAGATATTGTTAATACCTGGGACTGGACAAGTTTTACAGATTGGTTTAATATAAAGATGTGATTACAACATACGTTGTTATTGGGATAGTTGTTTTAACAATTTTATGGCTGCTTGCTACTTATAATTCCTTAGTAACTCTTAGAAATAGAGTTAGAGAAGCCTGGTCCCAAATTGATGTTCAGCTTAAAAGAAGATCCTCTTTAATTCCTAACCTGGTTGAAACAGTTAAAGGTTATGCAAAGCACGAAAAAGGAGTTTTAGAAGAGGTAACTAAGGCAAGAACAGCTTTAATGGGAGCAAAAGATCCTCATCAGGCAGCAGATGCCAATAATATGTTATCAGGGGCTTTAAAATCCCTGTTTGCTGTTGCTGAGAACTATCCCCAACTTAGAGCTTCAGAAAACTTTAAACAACTCCAGGATGAGCTTTCTGATACTGAAACTAAAGTAGCAGCTTCCAGGCAATTTTATAATACTAATGTTTTAGATTTAAATAATAATTTAGAAACTATTCCTTCTGCCTGGGTAGGATCTATTTTTAACTTCCAAAAGGAAGAATTCTTCAAAGCGGGAGAAGAAGAAAAAGCAGATATTTCAGTCAAGTTTTAACGTTAAATTCATGGAACAAAGGGATCAACCGTCATCCCCTGGTCGTAGAGATTTTCTCAAGAAGGTTGCTAAAGTAGCCCTTGCAGGGGTAGGTACTTTCGTTGGGATTGGAGGGAAGGAAGCAATTGATGCAGTTAATAGACTGGATGAAGAGCAAGGATGGAACGTGCGACCAATGGATGTGGGTCACGGAATTACACTCTACCATCAATATGGACGGCCATATTATCTGCAGATGGCTGATGGTCACAGAATAACGATTGATAAAGGTGTATTTATTCAAGCACAAGAACTGGCCAGACAAACTCGAAAACCACAATTAACAGCTTGGGTGGATCTAGGCGAAACATCACTTACCGAGTATACCCAAAAACCTCTTATTGAAGAATTGCCTCGTGATGTCCTCACTAGGGAAGGACTTCTGTCCAGGGGAATAGAAATTATTACTCCTGATGGAATAGAATTATATATTCGGCAACAAGCATTTGCAGAAGATGGTTTAATGGCGCGATATAGTAAAAATGCGGGCAACAAATTAATCATTGCTTTGGTGGATAGTCCCCAGCTTACTCCTGAATCATTTGCTAATCCTCGTTATCAAAAACTTCAGACTGTGATTGATTTATTCTTTAAAGAACATCCCGTTCTTACGCCAGATGAAATAAGAAAAAAGCAGATAGAATATATTCGGACCACGCCAGGAATGGGTGGCAATACATATACAGAAATTGCTATTTGGGAAAAAATGCCTGATGAAAAAATTATTGCAGCTGGATTAACCAGCAGTATGTATGGACAGTACTATCCTCCGAAGGATGGTCCGCAAGGAGTTGGACTTCCGGGAACTACTGTAATTTTTGTAGCTGCTGGTGAACAACCTAGACCAAGGACCTATCTGGCAGTTTTTGCGGATACGCCTTTTGGCGAGTCTAGTTTTTACACCAGATTTGGAACAATTAGTATGTTCAACCGTGATGTAATTGTGGAAAAAATTCCCTCTTACAGTCCAAATAATTCCTTCCCTGAGCCTGGATCATTTGCAAGGTATATTCTTGGGAAACCAAAAAGTCAATATGATATAGGTAGAACAACAGTGGGTTTTACCCTGAGACATGAACTAGCGCATGATGTAACTAGGGGTAATGAAAGCGAATCAAACACTGATATTCGCGCATTGAAAACAATAGCTCAGGCCAGTGAGCTCCTGAGGCAGGGTAAAAATAATGCTGGTTACTTCCTTGTCCTTAAGAGGGAACAAGATAGACATTTTATACTAACTGGGGATAGATCAAATCATGTGGTTGATGCGAAAAATACATAGTTCTTTACAGCTTGTGGGACTCGCACCAATCCTTAAAAAGTGCTAAAATTAAGGTACTATGGCCACTGTTAATACTGCTTGGGATCATGTATCAGGCAATGTCTTCAAAACCTGGGTAATCATGTTATTTTTTTCTATGTTTACTGTGGCAGTAATCTATATTATTGCCCAGGGTTTTGGTTATGGGGAAATAGGGGGTTTGGGTTTAACCGGATTTGCCCTGATTATGGCTGGGATTATGAACTTTGTTTCTTACTTCTGGTCAGATAAAATTGTTTTAGGAATCTCAGGAGCAAAGCCTGTTGATGAGAAAAGCAATAAAGAGCTCTACAGGATGGTGGAGAATTTATGTGTAGCTGGAGGATTACCTAAACCAAAAATCTATATTATGGAAGACAGCGCTCCTAATGCTTTTGCCACAGGCAGGGATCCTAAACATGCAGCAATTGCTTTTACCACAGGTATTTTACAAAAATTAAATAAACAGGAGTTGGAAGGGGTAACTGCCCATGAGCTTTCTCATGTTGGTAACAGGGATACCCTGGTAATGACAGTGGTGTCAGTTTTGGTTGGAACCATTGCTTTAATTTCTGATTTTTTCCTAAGAAGCTTATGGTTTGGAAGAGGTGACCGTGATAATAAAGGCCAGGCAATTTTTATGATCTTGGCTTTAGTTGCAGCAATTTTAGCCCCAATTATTGCTACTTTAATTCAACTGGCAGTTTCCAGAAGAAGAGAGCTGCTGGCAGATGCTTCTGGAGTATTGTTAACCAGGAATCCTGATGGACTGGCTGCTGCTTTATTAAAAATATCAGGGGATAGAGAACCGCTGGAGGCAGCAAATAGGGGAACAGCCCATTTATATATTGTTAATCCTTTAAAAGGTAAAGAAGCTATGGGTTTTCTGGCTGGACTTTTTAATACCCATCCTCCAATAGAAGTTAGAGTAAAAGCCCTCCGTCAGATGGAGGGGCATGTTAGTTGATGAAGTAGAAATTACTTTAAAAGCAGGACATGGCGGTCCTGGTAAAGTTTCTTTTAATCCTGGTAAAAAAGGTGGCCCTAATGGAGGTAATGGAGGAAGTGGGGGGGATATTTATATTAGTGTAACTTCAGACTTAAGAGCTTTAAACCAATTTTCCAAAACAAAGCTTTTAGAAGCAGAAGATGGGGAAATGGGAGGTAATTTCCAGAAATCTGGTAGTGCTGGAAAAGATTTAAAAATAAAAATGCCTCTTGGTACAGAGCTCACAGACTTACAAACAAAGGAAGTATTTGAACTTAATGGTTTGGATAAAAGAATTTTAATCTGTAAGGGAGGATTAGGCGGAAAAGGTAATTATGAGATGAGATCTTCAAGGCAAACTACTCCGTTGTATGCCCAAAAGGGTTTACCAGGTCAGGAGAAGAGTTTGAAATTGGAGTTAAAATTTATTGCAGACTTTGGACTTATTGGTTTACCAAATGCAGGGAAAAGCAGCTTATTAAATGAATTGACGAATGCAGGGGTTAAAACCGCAGACTATCCTTTTACTACCCTTGAAGCAAATCTGGGTATGTGGAATAGTAAAGTAATTGCAGATATTCCAGGTTTAATTGAAGGGGCAGCTGAGGGAAAAGGATTAGGGATAAAATTCCTCAAACATATTGAGAGGGTAAAGTTACTTCTTCACTGTGTTCCTGCAGACTCAGAAAATATAACAGGAGACTATCAGGTAGTAAGAAATGAACTGGAAAAATACAATACAAAACTTATTGAAAAACAGGAAATAATACTACTGACTAAAAGCGATTTAATAGAGGAAAAAAATTTACAAAAAAAGATAGGTAAACTCAAAAAGTTTAACAAAGAAATAATTCCTGTGTCAATTTATGACTGGGATAGTTTGCAAAAACTTCAAGATTATTTAAAGCTTAACAGGATTTGAACAATCAAGTATAATCTGAGCATGGCTTTGACTAGAGATCAAGTAAAACATGTAGCAAAACTGGCTAATCTTCCTTTAACTGAGGAGGAAGAGGTGCATTATGCTAAGCAGCTTTCCCAAATTTTAGATTATGTTGATCAGTTGGAGAAGGCTGATACAAAAGGAGTTGAACCTGCCTTTAATGTAATCCCCCATTTTAATGTTTTTCAAGCAGGGGAGACCCAACCCAGTTTAAGCCAGGATGAAGCTTTAGCGAATGCTTCTAATAAAAAAGATGGGTATTTTGTAATTAAAGGAGTATTTGAAGAATAAATTTAATGATCAATTTTCAATTTGCAATTTTCAATCAATATCCAATTTTCAAATTTTCAAACATTGTAAATTGGTACTTGAGAATTGAAAATTATTTAATATGAATATCACACAACTTACTTTATTAGAAACTATAAAAGGTTTAAAAGAAAATAAATTTTCTGAAGAAGAATTAAATAAGGCTTATCAGCAGAAAATCGCAGAACTAAATCCAAAACTTAATGCCTTTTTAGTTACCGCTGAGGGTTCAAAAGGAATTCCTGTTGCTATTAAAGATATTATTATCACAAAAAATATTCCTACAACTGCAGGTTCAAAGATTTTAGAAGGCTTTATTCCCCCATTTGATGCTACTGTTGTTCAAAAACTTAAAGAACAAAATATTAGGGTAGTTGGTAAAACAAATTGTGATGAGTTTGCCATGGGCTCATCTGGAGAAAATTCTGCTTACGGCCCCACAAAAAACCCCTGGGATTTAACTAAAGTTCCTGGAGGATCTTCTTCTGGTTCAGCAGTAGCTGTAGCAGCAGATTTAGCAGTTTTTTCTTTGGGTACTGATACTGGTGGATCAATCAGGCAGCCAGCTTCTTTGTCTGGAGTAGTGGGCCTAAAACCAAGCTATGGTAGGGTATCCAGGTATGGAGTTATAGCTTTAGCTTCTTCTTTAGACCAGATTGGGCCATTTACCAAATCAGTTGCTGATGCCAGGCAGGTATTAGAATGGATCAGCGGACCGGATGGATATGATCCGAATTGTACCAATTCGGAATTTTCAATTTTCAATTTTCAATTTTCGATGAAGGATTTAAGAATTGGGCTGCCTAGGGAGTATTTTGGTAAAGGATTAGATGAGGGAGTAGAGAAAGTAATTAAGGACGCTGTTAAAAAAATAGAAGAGTTGGGAGCAGAAATTGTGGAGGTGCAGTTGCCTCATACAGAATATGCTATTGCTGCTTATTATATTGTGTTGCCTTCAGAAGTTTCAGCTAATTTAGCCCGTTTTGATGGAATTAGGTTTGGTTCTTCAAGGAAGAATTTTGGAGCAGAGGTAAAAAGAAGAATAATGCTTGGGACCTATACCCTTTCTGCTGGATATTTTGATGATTATTTTATGAAAGCTGCTAAAGTCAGGACTTTAATCAAGCAGGATTTTGAAAAAGCCTTTGAAAAATGTGATGTGATAGTTGGTCCAGCCTCCCCTACTGTCGCCTGGAATCTAGGGGAAAAAGCAGATGATCCTTTGGCTATGTACTTTTCTGATGCTTATACTATTCCAGCAAATCTTGCCGGTATTCCAGGACTTTGTTTACCTTGCGGTTTTTCCCAAGGTTTACCAGTAGGCTTACAAATCTTAGGAAAATATATGGATGAGGAAACTATATTAAATGTTGGTGAGATTTATGAACAAGCAACAGAATGGCACAAGGAGAAACCACCATTGTCACCCGCCAAAGAAAGAAATATATGACTAATAAATATGAACCTGTCATTGGTTTAGAAATACATGTTGAATTAAATACAAAAAACAAAATGTTTTGCAGGTGTTCTGCTGATTATTTTGGTAAAGAACCTAACACCCATACTTGTCCTGTTTGTTTAGGTTTACCCGGAGCCTTGCCTTATACTAATAAAGCTGCTATTGAGGCTTGTATAAAAATTGGTTTGGCTTTAAATTGTTTCACCCCTTCCCTATCCAGGTTTGAAAGAAAGAATTATTTTTACCCTGATCTTCCTAAAGGTTATCAGATTTCCCAATACAGATGGCCACTTTGTGTTAATGGGTATTTGGTTTTAGATAATGGACAAAAAATAAGAATTAACAGGGCTCACCAGGAAGAAGATACGGCCAAATTGATGCATCGATTTGGAAGTCAAAAGTCAAAAGTCAAAAGTCAAAATGGAACACAAATTGATTTCAATAGAAGTGGTGTGCCGTTAGTGGAAATAGTCACAGAGCCTGATTTCCATAATGTTGAAGCAGTCAGGGATTATGCTAAAAAACTCCAGCAGCTTTTCAGGTATTTGGGTGTTTCCAATGCTGATATGGAAAGAGGAGATATGAGACTAGAGGCTAATGTTTCTGTTAGGCCAGAAGGAAGTACAGATTTACCAAATTATAGAGTGGAGCTTAAAAACATTAATTCTTTTAGATTTATGGTGGCTGCTATTGAGTATGAAATTAAACGCCAAATTACTGCTTTGGAAAAAGGAGAAAAGATCTCTCAAGAGACCAGAGGATGGGATGCAGAACAAAAGAGCACATACCTTCAAAGAAGTAAAGAAGAAGCTCATGATTACCGCTATTTTCCCGAACCAGACTTACCAGAACTCAGAATAGAAGAGTCTAGAGTCAAGAGTCTAGAGTCAAGTCTGCCAGAATTGCCTTGGATTAAGAGTAAGAGATTTGAGGAGGAGTATAAATTAACTTCAGCCCAGGCAAAAATATTAACAGAAACAAAAGAGCTGGCAGATTATTTTGAACAAACTGTAGAACATGGTAAAAAACATGGGGTAGAAGCAGTCCAGATAGCAAACTATATTATTAACAAAAAAGTAAACATAGAAGAAACCCTGCCAACCCAAATTATTGAGGAAATAAAGAATAAAAAAGTTGGAATAATAGATAATGAGGAAGAATTAACTAAATTAGCAGAGCGGGCTATTAAAGACAACCCCAAATCAGTGGCAGATTACAAAGCAGGCAAAATCCCAGCCCTGCAGGCAATAACCGGTGGGGTAATGAGATTATCCTCTGGTAAAGCAGATGTGGCAAAGCTAAGACCAATCTTAGAAAAACTACTTAAGCAGTAAGCTTACAATTTTCCTACTTGAAATAGTATCCTAGGGTGCTGGTAAAATGACAATCACCAAATTGTCGTCCCCAACTTGATTGGGGATGACAGGGGAGTTTTATGCCTAAATTTGTTCATCTTCATGGCCATACTCAATATTCCCTGCTTGATGGCTTGTCTAAAATGCCTGAGATGATAAAAACTGTAAAAAGCTTGGGGATGGATGCTTTAGCCATTACTGACCATGGAGTGATGTATGGGGCTATAGAATTTTATAAAACCTGCAAAGAAGCTGGGATAAAACCTATTATTGGGGTAGAGATGTATGTGGCTAAAAGATCTTATAAAGACAAAGAAGGAAGGCTTGACAGTGAGCCTTACCATTTAACAGTTTTAGCTAAAAACTATCAAGGATACCTTAATTTAATGAAGCTATCTACTATTGCCCATATTGAAGGTTATTATTACAGACCCAGGGTAGATAAAACCCTCCTCAAGGAGTACCACGAAGGTTTGATTGCTTTATCAGGCTGTCCTTCAGGAGAATTTATCAGGTCTTTAAACCTTAAAGATTTTAAAAAGAGTGAAGAAGTAATTAAAACCTACTTAGATATTTTTGGGGAAGGTAATTTTTACTTAGAACTGCAATCCCATCCTTACCAAAAGTCCTTAGAAACTGTTGTTGATGATACTGTTAGAAAAGACCTGCAAGAATTGCTGGATATTCAAAATGAAACAAGGCAGGCAGTTGGGAACTTATCTCAAAAGATGAGTGTACCAATTGTTGCCACTAATGATTTCCACTATGTTAAAAAAGAAGATGCGCAGGCCCAAGATGCTTTACTTTGTGTCCAAACTGGTAAGTTTTTGTCAGAAACTAAAAGGCTTAGGATGATTGATACCCCTGATTATTATGTTAAATCCCCGGAAGAAATGGAAGAAAATTTTAGGGATTTACCCCAGGCTTTAGAAAATACAGTAAAAATTGCTGAAGCTGTTGATTTAGAATTACCTTTGGGTATTGCCCGTTTTCCTGTTTTTGCTACTCCTGATAAAAAACCTTCCATGGAATATTTAAGGGAGCTTACTTTCGAGAAAGCTAAAGAAAAACTAGAAATCACAGATAAAGTTAAGGAAAGAATAGAGTATGAGTTAGGGGTAATTGAGAAAAAACAGTATGCTGATTATTTTTTAGTGGTGGCTGATTTTATGGAGTGGGCTCACCAAAGAGGAATTATTACCAATACCAGGGGTTCTGCAGCAGCTTCTATGGTTTTATATTGCTTAGGGGTAACGAACTTAAACCCTTTGGATTATTTATTGCCTTTTGAGCGGTTTTTAACAGTCTACAGACCCACCCTGCCTGATATTGATGCTGATATTGCTGATGACAGAAGGGATGAAGTTATTCATTATGTGATCCAAAAATATGGTGAAGATAAAGTTGCCCATATTGTGACTTTTGGAACTATGATGGGCAGGGCTGCTATTAGGGATGTAGGAAGAGTTTTGGGGGTATCTTATGGTGATGTTGATAAGATTGCCAAACTTGTTCCTCCTCCTTACCAGGGTTTTCATAAACCTTTAAGCCAGAGTATTAAGGAAGTGCCAGAGCTTTCTGTTTTATATAAAAGTGACCCGCAAATCAAAAAGCTGCTTGATTTAGCAGTAAGAATTGAGGGTACTGTCCGCCATGCTTCAGTCCATGCTGCCGGAGTGGTAATTGCCCCAGAAGATATCACAAACTTTGCTCCACTGCAAAGAGAGGCTAAAGGCAATAAATTAGTCTCTCAATACGATATGTTTTCTCTGGCAGATGAGTATGGCGGGATCGGTTTGGTTAAGATGGATCTTTTGGGGATTAGGAATTTGGCTATTTTAGGAAAAGCTGTAGAATTTGTAAAAGAAAATAGAAAAATCAGTGTGGATTTAAATAAAATCCCTCTTGATGATAAAAAAGCTTTTGAGATGTTAGCCAAAGGTGAAACCATGGGTATATTTCAGCTTGAGGGCAGTGGGATGACCAGGTATGTGATGGAATTAAAACCTACAACAATTTTTGATATCCAGGCAATGGTGGCTTTATATAGGCCAGGACCAATGAGTGTGATTCCAGAATATATTGCCAGAAAACATAGCCCCAAAAAAATTACCTACATTGATTCTAGAATGAAAGAATATACAGAAGCCTCGTTAGGTTTGCTGGTTTATCAGGATGATGTGCTTTTGGCAGCAATTGTCCTGGCAGGCTATTCTTGGGAAGAGGTGGATAAGTTCAGAAAAGCAATGGGTAAAAAAAATCCAGCTGAAATGGCCAAGCAAAAAGGTAAGTTTATTGAAGGTTGTATTAACAATGGGATGAGAAAAGCCAAGGCTGAAGAAGTTTTCGCTTTAATTGCTCCTTTTGCTGCTTATGGATTTAATAAAGCCCATGCTGCTTCCTATGCCATGGTTGCTTATCAAACAGCCTATATGAAAGCCTCTTTTACAGGAGAGTTTATGGCAGCAGTAATGACAGCAGAATCAGGGGATGCAGACAAAATTGCTGCAGCAATTGAAGAGTGTAGAAGATTGGGAATTGTGGTTTTACCGCCAGATGTAAATAAATCAGGGATAGGTTTTTCTTTGGAAGAACTTGAAAAATTATCTCAGGCACAACAAGGCATTAGATTTGGCTTATCTGCTATTAAAAATGTGGGAATTTCTGCTATAGAATCAATTATTCAAGCCAGAAAAGATGGGGAGTTTAAATCTTTAGGAGATTTAATTTCCAGGATAGATAATAGGTTGGTTAACAGGAAAACTTTGGAGAGCTTAATTAAAGCAGGAGCTTTAGATAAACTAGGCCCCAGGGCCTCCCAGCTCCTGGTTTTAGATGAATGTTTGGGAGAAGTCCATAAGCAAAATAAGAGTAAAATTTCTGGGCAGGTTTCTTTATTTGGGGAAGAGGAGCAATTAAATAGCCTAGTTGTTAAATTACCAGATGTTCCGGAATTACCTTTAGAACAGCTGCTGGTATTTGAAAAGGATTTATTAGGTTTTTATTTACATGAGCCTCCATATCTAGAAACCCTTAAAAAATTAACCAGGTTTGTTTCTAATAAATTGTCTGATTTAGAAGATGAGCATATAGGAAAAACTTTAAAACTAGGTGGGGTAATACAAAATGTTAAAAAAGTTTTAACTAAAAAGAATGCTTCAGAGATGGCTTTTTTAAAAATCTCTGATGGGGCAACAACTTTAGAGGTGGTGATATTTCCTAAAATCTATGAGGTTTGTAAAGAATTTTTAGTCCAAGATACAGTAGTTTTAATTTCTGGCAGGGTCGAAAAAAGGGAAGAGGAATTATCTCTGGTAGTAGAAAAAATTAGCCAATTTGATCCAGAAAAAGTTTTGGAAGATGATTTGGAAAATAGCTCAGTAGTAGAAATTAGTATTCCAATAGGCACAGGGATTACTGTTTTACAAAATATTAATAGGATTTTAAGGCAGTTTCCCGGGAAAGCAGGGGTGGTGTTGCTGCTGCCAAGCGGGGACCAGGTCAGGAGAATGGATTTGCCTTTTGGGATAAATCCTTCAACTGTTTTAGAAGATGAGATAACAAGGATTCTAGGTGAAGGTGCTTTTAAAATAGTCTAGTTTGTGGTAGTATAGCTATCATGATTTCAACAAAAATTGGAGAAGAAAATATACATATTGGTGATACTATTAGAGTCCATAATAGGGTTGTGGAAGGAAATAAAACCAGGATTCAAGTTTTTGAGGGAATTTTAATTAACCTTAGAGGCAGGGGAGTAAATAAAACCTTTACTGTCAGAAAAATTGGGGCAGGCGGGGTTGGAGTAGAAAGAATTTGGCCTTTAGACAGCAGATCCATAGTTAAAATTGAGGTAAAGAAAAAAGCTACTAAAGTAAGAAGGGCAAAACTTTTCTATTTAAGGGATCTGACTGGTAGAAGCGCTGTTAGAGTGTGATTTTCCCTACTTTCAATATTGAGAAAAAACTCTGGAATTATGGTTATTACTATATAGCAGGTTTAGATGAGGTTGGCAGAGGTTCTTTTGCTGGGCCTGTGGTAGTAGGAGCTGTTATTTTCCCCAAAGATATTATTCTTCCAGAAGGTATAGCTGATTCTAAATTATTAAGACCCAAAAAAAGAGGAAAATTAGCAGAAGAGATTAAAAAGAAAGCTTTAACTTTTTCCATAGCAGAAATTAGTGTAGGAAAAATTAATAAACTAGGAATTGGCAAAGCAACACAGATGGCTTTTAGGAAATCTATTAAACTACTTTCTAAAACACCAGATTTTATTTTAATAGATGCTTTTTATATAAAACACTTAAACAGAAAAAGACAAAAAGCTGTTAAAGATGGGGATAAAATTTGTGCATCTATCTCTGCTGCCTCAATTATTGCTAAAGTTTACAGGGATAAACTGATGGAAAAGCTTCATATAAAATATCCCCAATATGGTTTTGCCAAACACAAAGGCTATGGAACTAAGCTTCACCAGGAAGCTATTAAAAAATATGGTTTATCAAGAATTCATAGAAAGTCATTTAATTTAAATAAGTTTCTTTAATATGGATAATAAACCAGCGGGAAATTATGGAGAAGATAGAGCTTGCGAGTATCTTAAAAAACAAGGATATAAGATTTTAGAAAGGAATTTTAGGATCAGGGGTGGGGAAATAGATATAGTAGGTAAAGATGGGGAAACCCTAGTTTTTATAGAAGTTAAAACCAGATGGTCTTATGAATATGGACCTCCAGCAGAAGCTATGACTCCCTGGAAAATTAAATATTTATTAAAAACAGCCAGGTTTTATATACAGAAAATAGGCTGGGGAGATAAAGAATACAGGTTGGATTTTGTAGGGATAGATTTTGCTGAAGATGAAAATAATCCCAAAATAGAATTAATTAAAAATATTACTTCTTAAGCTTTAAAGGGGGCACCCTGCAAAGCTGAAATATAATTAGCTGCTGAAAGCACTTGCAAGACTTTTTGATATTTGTTCTATACGTGTTTTCATAGCTGGATCTGTTGCAGGTAGAATAAGTCCTCTTGGTGCAGAATGTAATCTACCGACATGAAAGCTTAAAAACGCAGGTTTAAACTTGTTATTTACTAAGCCAACTCCAGCTTTCCAGGCCTGTTGACGCGGAGCAGTTAGAACCATCCTTGTCCAATACCATCGATCTTTTAGACCAGATAGATCATATAGATCTCTAGATGAAAGGGTACTTTCGTCATAACGAGGACCTATTCCTCCTAGCTCTAAAACAACTGCTATATCTCTGGGATTTCTATCTTCTACTAAAGGTAAATGTTTCTGAATGCTATAGTGGTAAGAGTAAGGTTCTTGTAATTCTCTTTGAATACGAGCTAAAAGTTGTTCTAGTGTAGGAGGATTACCTGAGGTATGTTTATATCTATCGGAACCTATTGTTTGGGGGAAATATGGAGTCAGCGATTGCATTAATCTTTCCCCGACTGGCTTAAGATCTAGTCGCAAACTTTTTCCTCTAGTAGATAAATTGACTGTAACAGTTTGGCGGTAAATTCCTTGTTCTATTCCAAGTTGTTAAGCCAAAAGTGCCTCTTCTTTTGCCCGAGGGAACCGTATATCGTTGTACTCATGTACATCAAGTATATAAGTCCTACCACAAGCCTCCTTTTCCGGAGGATCTCTCCTGATATTTAGACCAAGTTTTCTGTTTGGATCGTCAGATAAAGGACTATTGCGGAATACCAGAGGGATTGTAAATTCGCCATCTTCTAAGTAGTCATCGACTGTTTTCGGTTCTCGATGGGCAATTTCATCTATTTCTCTAGAAGAAAGCAACCTAATGCTTTGGTTTGCTTCCTACTACAAAAGGTATCTCTTCCCAATCATGGGTTTTTCTGATTTTTTTATTGTATTTCCACATAGTTTCCAAAAGTGAGGAATCCACTCCTGCTTTTTTAAACTCCCCTATTAAAGCTACTAAATCTTTTGGAAAACAGTTGTGGGTTAGTATTCCCCAGGAGGTAATGTAATAATGGTTTTTAGTTTCTATTGAATAAACGAGACTGGATTTTTGAATATTTTCAATGTTTTTAATATTAAGTAAAGCAAGATTTCTAATTTTTGAATAAGCAGGTGATTTGATTATCCTTATTCCTGTCTCTTTAACTTTAGACCTTTGTCCGGGAGTAAAAAGTAATAAAAGCTTTTGTACGCTCTCCCGCTCAGAAACATCTAATGACCAAACATAACTTTTAGTTTTTGCAGTCTTAACAGTTCCTATATTGGCTAAAATGCCCTTTTCCCTAAGTAAAGCATCAACTCCTTCTGCTAAGATTTGGCTGGTAGTAGATAAATTAACAGTCCAGTAATTACCCATATTGGAAGAAAATATAGAGCCATCTCCTCTTAGGATACCTGCTAGGAGATTATCTTTAATTGCTTGATTTGAATGAAAAATAAAATAGGGGATAGTTTTATTTGAGGAATTAGTGCCAAAGCTTGAAAAATAAGAAGATAAAATGGGAGAGGAAATCTTTATGTTAACTGCGTTCTCATGGCCTTGCCAATAAAGTGTTTGCATACTAAATTTGATATTTAAACTTTGTAAGATATTTTTAACATCTAGGATCAAATCCTTTTCTAAAAAAGAAAAGGAAATAAATACCTTGCCATCACTAACACAACCTTTTGATAAATAGTATCCAACAAGTCTGGCAAAATCCTCATTTACCTGGATAACTGCTGGAACCCAAGTCCCGGTTTTATTTGTTTTAATCCGCAGTGAATCAATATTAATCCCAGCATCCAAACAGGCTTTAAGAGGTACGGAGTATACTCTTTTACGGGCAGATGATTTATATTGGTGAAAAGATAGGTAAGGTTTTAGCAATCCCGCATGAGATTTAGGCAGATTTTCTACAAATGTTTTATATTTGGATAAATCAACTTCCTTGTATAATTTAATAGCTACTTTATGTTCTTTTGCCTGCGGTTCTTTAAGTCCATCTAAGATTACAGGGATATAATCATCTTTTTTAACCTCGAATGCTTCCTTCTGGCTTAAATTGCCATCTTTATCAGCAACGATCATAATATGGTCTGATGTTACAGTTAGGTCCCTGCCTTTAGAAAGAGAGAACTTAAGCAAATGGTCAACTTTTCTAGAGCCTGCAATCATCAAATCATCTTTGATGATTTTTCCATCCTTCCATCCCAAAACTCCAACTACCTTATTGTTTATATTTTTGGCCCTTATAACTTTCAGCTTGCTGCTATTAAAAGCAAATATCCTTTCTTCCGGAGCTAGACATTTCCCCCCAAACCCCCTCATAGTAGTAACTTCTAAATGAGCATCAATAATCCTTGGGTCTATGGCAGCCATTTTTTTAACTTCCTCATACTTAATTCCCTTTTTTTGACAATAATCATACATAAAATTAGCAAAAGTAACTTTTAAAGAAAGATAAGCATTAGCAAAATACTTAACTGTTTCTGCTGTGGTTGGGTCTGTTTGGAAAATTATTGTTTTAGGAAACCTTTGTTTAAAAATAACAGCCAGCCTTCTGGAAACTAAATCATTACTAGCCCCAATTATGGTCCTGTCAGCATTGATAAAATCTTCTAAAAAATTAGCCTCTGTTAAAAATTCCGGGCTAAAGGCAAAATGGGATTTGGGATATTTTTCTTCTAAAGCAGCTGTTGTGCCTGGGATTACTGTGGATTTAATTAAAATTATCTTATCTGTATTATCTGTAAATTTAGTTATCTCCCCTGCCATTTCTTCCAAAATAGTTAAATCTATCCCAGATTCATCCTCTCTCATAGGGGTAGGCAAGGCTACTACTATCACTTCTGATTTGGTAATAACTTCTTCTAAAGATAAAGTATCTTTGAATTTATCATAGTAGCGGATAATATCCTTGCCTTTTGAGGAAACATTAAAGCCATTAGCTACAGCCTGGCCCACAAACCCATAGCCAACAATACCTAAATTGAGAGGAACTAACAAATCTTTTGAGTCCACGCTAGTCAGTATATATGCATATTGCGGGTTTTGTCAAAAACTAGTATCTTGTGAGGGTGATACAAAAAATTGCTTTAGCTGTATTTAAAGATAAAAAAATGCTGCAGGTAAGGACTAATAAACAAAAAGAGGTCTTTTTTACCCTGGGAGGCAAGCTGGAAGAAGGGGAGTCTGAGATAGAGTGTTTAAGAAGGGAAGTAAAGGAAGAAGTAGGCTGTGAGGTTATGGAGTCTTCTTTAAAATATTTAACCACATTTCAGGATATAGCTCATGATAAAGCAGGGGAGATGGTTAATATTAAAGTTTATGAAGGAAAACTAATTGGAGAACCTAAACCCTCTTCAGAAATAGTAGAAATTGGTTGGTTTGATACCTCCTCAGATAAAAAATATATCTCCACCATAGCCCGGAGGACTATCTTCCCCTGGTTAAAAGAACATGGATATATAAATTAAGTTCAAATCTAGGAATTACTTTAAAATTCCCATTGCTTTTTCTACTTCTTCAGCATTCTCATATAATCCATCACGTAAGTTATCATCAGCCCATTTTTTATCCTGGTCAGAAATAGTAGATATGTTATTGAAAGCGCTAACTATGGCTGGTTTAGTAGCTGGATAAGTCACATGATCCTCAATAGCTTCCCTGATTTCTCCCATAGCATAATCATCCATTCTTTTCACCTCTTTCTATAAATTTAATCACATCAGGATAAGAGCTGAAATAAATTTGGGTTAGAGTTGAGATAGAGAACTTTCTTTCTATGCTGCTTGAGTAAGGAGTTTAATTCCAGTATAATTTGAAGGTGGTTTGCCGCGTTCGTCTAGTGGCCTAGGACATCGGGCTTTCATCCCGGAAATCACGGGTTCGACTCCCGTACGCGGTACTGATTGGGATATTGTAGGTAGCCCCAGAGATTTACTCTGGCTGGGTGGGGACAGCCAGAGTGTTGCAAAGCCCTTTTCATACTGGACTTGGAGCTGGCGGTTTATTAAAAAGAAGTTCGAGCCAACGGTTTTTGCTCCGATAGCTAAATCGGAGCAGGTATTTTTTGCTGCCACGATTTTTCCGCACGAAAGTGCGGTACCTATGAAGGTTTTGAAAGGTTCGAGCCAACTCGAACCATTGGTTTTTATTTGCTCAATTTGCTGAAGTTTTTTTAACTTTTCTTCAAAAAGTTCGTTTTTCTTTTTCTTGTAAGTCTCAGAATCAATCACCTATTCTAAATAGCTATCCAACAGCATATTTAGCTTTTTATCTATCAGCTTTACATCTTTTTGCAGTTTATGGATATTTTCCTGCTGCAACAGTTTTTCTTTTTCTTCATCTTCCTTAACCCATTTATACCAATCATCTGCCTTTTTAATAACTTAGTTAAAAACTTCTTTAGATATGTAACAGGGTTAGTTAGGAAAAAACCAAACAATGGAGGATCTTCCTTGTCTGTAGGCTTGGTATTTTGGTTAATCTCAATGATAGGAGGAAGGACTGAAGAAGGTTGAGATTGTTGATTAGGGATAGTTTGGGAAGAAGGAACTGCTTGGCAAGATTGGGCATGATAAACATCTGGTTCATTATGGGTAGTTGGGTAACTATCATTAAGGTGTTCAAATTTAACAAACCTTCCATGTTCATCCCTGGCTTGGTGTTGGGCTACCCATGATTGGACAGGGTCTACAGTATTAGGGTTATTGGATAAATCAGGAGGAGTGGGGACATGATGAGGGTTAAAGTTAGTCCCAAAAGGAGGAGGTGGTTTATCGGCGTTAGGATTTGATGGATCATCAAGCAGGTCATCCATACATTAAGTATAAATCCAAGAATGGTCTATACGCAAATTAGCAATAATTCTACGTGTTAAAGTTTTTTTATTCGCATTTTGGACAATAATCATTGTTACCAGTTAAACTACCAAAAAGAGTTTGTCCAGGTTTAAAAAAACTAAAACATTTTTTGCAAACATTAAAACCACCAGGAGCAATTGTTGTCCTCGGGTCAACTGTTTTTACAAAATTAACAGGATAAGGAATCGTTGTTCCAGAAATCAGGGTTGCTGAATTATTAAGTGACTGTATCTCTGATATAGTACCTTGAGCCTTGTTAATCAGCTCGCTAATCTTTATTTCCTGTTCTGTAGATTTACTCTTAGAATTGTCTATATTCTTCTTAATATCTTGAAGTTCCTTAATCTCTTTACTTAACTGCTCGCCTTTCTCTCCAGCTTCTTTTGCAATTGTTTCAATAAGGCTTGCATTCTTTTTTGCAGCTTTAACATAAAGACGGAGTTCTCTTAATTTAGCAGCAAGATCTCCACCTACCACAAAAGCTACTAAAGCAATAATTACTCCAAAAATAGTTGCTATTCCCACAAGCCAATTTAAAAGTCTATCGGCTTTCAACCCTGCGTTTTCTGCACTTTTAATTGAGTAATCATAGTTGTCTTTTTTAATTGACTCTACCTGATTTCTTAAATAATTTATTTCGCTTTGGATAGAAGAAGATGTAGCCGCTTGAGTATTCTCTTGAGGAGATTGACTATATATAGTATTTGCTAAAAAGAAAATAGAAAGCAAGGACAAACAGACAAACCGTTTCATAGCAGTCAGATAAAATTATATTCTTTTCTCTGCAGTTTAGCTAGATATAGAAATCTTTTCGTAAATTTTTGGTGGCTTCTGCTGATTTCACAGAATTAAGGTTGAATATTAGGAGTTTGAGTACCCCAGCGATTCATATAAACATTAACCGCTGTTTGCCATCTTTCAAAGGCTAACCTAGCACCCGTGGCGAACAAGGCATCGGTTGAAAGTAATTTACCTTCCTTATTAAACTCTAAAGGAGCCTCTTCTCTTAAAGCATCACGGGACTTTTCTACAAATTCATCTCTTTGTGTTTTATTTCCTCCAAATGTTGCCATAAATGCATAAAGAATAGTATCACTGGTATCTTGATCATCCAGGGGTTTTTGAGGTTTGGGCTCGTTGGGAACTTCTTCTGCTTTTTTCAGAATATCAATAATTCTTGCACGAACCTCATTCTCTCTTCCCCAAAGAGCTGATGAATTTATTGTTGATTTTTCCTCAAGGTCAGCTAAAAGACGTTGTAGATAAGATACACCTGTTGGATCTTCTCTCATCAAGTCTGTAGCAATCTCGTATGGAGTGTTTGGATGAGTTTTATTTGCATCACGCAGCAGACCAGGTATAATTTCTCCTATTGGAGTACTTGCTAAGGAACGGTATCCGTTGTAAGCAGAGTCAAATTCTGATTCTGGTAAAACTTCACTTGCCTCAGGGAACACTTCACGTAAGTTTCTAGCAAAATTAATCTGCTCAGGTGTTAAGGCAACATTTCTTTGTTGCAACCAATCATTAAGCCATTCCCCTTCCCACTGAGATGAAAAAGCAACTAAAGCAAAAGCACAAGCTTGTCTTGCTGTTTGCCTTTGCTCTTCAGTCAAAGGAGCGTGTTCACTACCAAAAGCTTGTTTTAAAATCTCAGAACCCTGATCAGTCATAATATTAATCTAAATATAACACATCTTTTATTTTTTATAACCTTGGCTTCCGTTCCCCCGCCTTGCCTGGATATAAACTTGCAATCTTCGGTCCTGAAAACAATATATTGTGTATACTTGATTGTATGCAAATTATTGCTATACTTTGAGCATAGATGAATACAGGAAGGGATCGGCAATAAGTAGAAGAAGTAATAAATACTGACATAGTTTTAGTGAATTTGATAGTAAGAAGAGAAAAAACAGAAAATGCACAAATATTCTAAAAAGCTGGCTGTTGTGTTGAATGAGAAGGTGAAGCTCGGCGATGTCATGAATGCACTTGCCCACATGGCACTTGGTTTAGGTGCAAGCGCTAAGAATAAGGATGAACTTAGATTGATTGACTAGACAGACGCTGATGGCAATAGTCATCCTAATATCTCGGAGTTGCCCTTTATTATCCTCAAAGCAAAAAACTCGAATCAGTTGAGAAGTCTGAGAAAAGCGTTGATTGACAGTCGTGTGAATTATATTGACTTTACAAACGTAATTAAATCAATTGGTACATTTGATGATCCTAGCGAGAGTAGGCGAATTAAAGAGTCTGAATTAGAGTATTATGGAATTGCAGTGTTTGATGATTGGGATAAAGTTACGGAGTTGACAAGAAAATTCTCTCTCTGGAATTGAATTTTATTTAAATAATGGTGTTTCTATAGTTAAGTATACCAATCAATCCAGAGAAAGACTGTAATTGAAAGTCAATGGAACTTCGTTTTAAGAAAGCGGAGTTTTTTTATAATTATAAGCATTGTCAAACAATGCTCGATATAATTATTCTTTTGGTGGCTTCCGCTCCCCCGCCTTGCCTGGATATGAAGACCCATCAAGAGGGCAGCACCATTTAAATATATAGGTATGGAATTAAATATTTAAGTAAAATTGGGTGCTGCCCGATTACAGCGAAGGCCGAAAGATTATCTTTAATGATTTGTACCATCGGCCTGAGCCATCGGAACTTTGATTAAGGAATGGAAACCACAAGAGGGTATCAATCAGTGGCGGGGGCAAAGCGGAATACCCCCGCAACGGCAGGCGATACTTCATAAAAACTTTAAGATAGGCGAAAAGTGGCCGAAGGCAACAATTCAATAAACCCACACTTTTCGCCGAGCTAAAGACTGTAGAAAGATAAATTGAAAACACTGTTACCGGCGAGTTGCCCCTTAGGGCAACCTCTCGCCCAAAAGCGGGGGTGCCACCTCCTTAAATATGGGTGGGTGGGTTGCTAGGAATATCAACAAACTGAGGTAGTTTTTCTCTCTTTTTACCGTTACGGTGACCGTTACGGTCCGTTACCGAGATTAGATTGTCAAATACGGCTAAACTATATTTTGTAATATTTGATAGAATATTATTAAAGCTTTGTGATGTGGACGTCCGGCAAAAGCCGGACTATAAACAAAAAAAATCGTGGCATTTGTGATTATTGACTTGGCAAAAAATACCAAAGAGCAAGGCAGGATTTCAGAAAAAAGGTGGGAAACGAATAATGGGCTTGGAGCCGACACCTGCGGTAGCAGCCGACTACCAATGCGTCGACTTGTACTGAGCGAAGTCGAAGTATTAAAGTGACGCAAATAGCGTTCGAATTTGTTGGTATAAGATATTATCTTTGGAGCTTTCACACCCTTTCTTGTGGTTCGAGCCGAAGATTTTTTGTGCAAGTACCTTTTTTGCGGTATTGGCTGCATTTATAAACTTTCTCTGACTAATGAGTAGAGATTTTGCCACTCTACTGGGGCTTTTGCCATATATCTAGCCAGATTCCTTTGTATTTGTTTAGTATTTCTTTACGATACATTAACTCCTTTATTACTTCATCTTTACCTATAAAAGTTATTATTAATAAATAGAGGAGGTGGTTTAAATGGCAGAAGTATATTGGAAATGTCCTGTGTGTGGATTTGAGGCTAATAATGAAGAAGAAAAGATGAAACACATGGAAGAGACTAAAAATGATCCAGCTCACAAAAAGGCCCGTGAAGAAATGGGAGAGGAAGAGAAGTAATAATCTCCAAGAACTTTATGGAAAAATATGATGTAATCGTTATCGGTGGGGGTTCTGCTGGTTTTAATGTTTTACAGCAACTCCAAGGTCAGGGACTCAAGGTGGCTGTTGCCGAAAATAGGAAATTGGGAGGAGCATGTCCTAATTTTGCCTGTGTCCCAAGTAAGGCATTATTAAAATGTGCTGAGATTTTGCATACTGCAGAAAATACAGATAGGTTCGGAATTAAAACTAAGGAAGTAACTTTTGATTGGCAAAAGGTGCAGGAGTACCGGGCCGATAAAGTTGCCCGTACTATTTCTGCTAAATCTGATGAACTTTTAAAAAAATGGGGTATTGATCTCCTTTGGGGAACAGCCAAATTTATATCGCCTTATGAAATTGAAGTTGACGGTAAAAGGTACCAGGCTGGAAAATTTGCCATCACCACCGGATCAACCGTTAATGTTCCGGATATTGAAGGACTTAGGGAAACCGGATTTATTAATTCCGATCAAGCAGTTGAACTTAAAAAACTACCACAATCTCTTATTATCTTAGGAGCAGGCGCTGTTGGGGTGGAACTTGGCCAGGTTTTTGCCCGGTTTAAAATCAGGGTAACAATTATCAACCGCAAACTGTGTATTTTAGACAAAGAAGAGTTGGAAATTGCCGGGCTTGCCCAAAAGCATCTGGAAACAGATGGAGTTAAATTTATCTTAGGAGCAAATTTTAAAAAGATTACCCAGAAGAAAGGACGGAAAGTGGTTTCTCTTGAGATATCAGGCCAGACACAAGAAGTAGAATCAGAAGAAATCCTAGTAGCAACAGGCAGAGCGCCAAATATTCAAGATCTTAACTTTGAGAATGCCAACATCCTGCTTAAAAATCACAAATTAGAACTTAATGAGTTTTTACAAACTTCCCAGCCTCACATTTTTATTGCTGGAGACGCAGCAGGTATTATGCAATATACTCATGTGGCTGATTATGAAGGTTTTGCTATAGGAAGAAATATTTTGGGTAAAAAGTTTAAACCTGACCATAGAGTAGTGCCTAGAGGAATATTTATTGATCCGGAAATTGGCAGTGTAGGGATAACTTCAGAACAGGCAAAAGCACAAGGATATGAAACAGCTTCTCCTATTTTTCCCTATGGGGCTGCCCGGGCTCAAATTTCCTCGGATCCAAAAGGTTTAATCAAGTTAATCTTGGATAAAAAAACCAGAAAATTTCTTGGCGCCTCAATTATTGGTAACTGCGCTGCAGAATTTGTCCACCTTATTGCTCTAGCTATGCAGACAGGTTTAACAGCTGACCAAGTAGACGCGCTTGTTTATGCTTATCCTACTTATGCTGAAAGTTTAGGAGGTGTAAATTTTTACCTTAAACATACGCCTTATTTATCTTTTGTAGTTTGATACATATTACTCTTTGACTACCACAACTACTTTGCCTTGAGGGGGAGTATTTTCTAAATAGGATAAAGCCTGGGCTGTTTGGTCTAAGGTAAAGGCTTTTTCAATATATACAGTAACTACTTTCTGCTCAACCAGCTCAGTTAACCTGTTTAGCCTTTCAGTGGTTACCCTGGTTTGTTGAGAAGTAACAGTTACCCCATACTGCTTCATTAGCTGTTCATCTGGTTCTTCAAGCATAGAAACCATGCTGCCTCCTTGCTTTAAAACTTTAAAGGATCTTTTGTATGTATCTTTGCCAACTGTATCAAAGACGCTATCCTGATTGGAAAGTAAATCTTCAAACCTTTGGCTTTTGTAATTGATTACCTTATCTGCTCCTAATTTTTTAACATACTCCATGTCATTTGGACTGACAGTTGTAGCCACATATGCTCCAATATATTTGGCAATCTGTATTGCAATTGAGCCTATGCCTCCAGCTCCGCCGTGAATAAGGATCTTTTGGCCATTTTGGAGGTTTAAATGTTCTGTAAGTCCTTGTAAAGCGCTTACACCTACTAAGGGTAATGCCCCAGCTTCCATAAAGTTGAGGCTGCTTGGTTTAAAAGCAACTGTATCTTTCTTTGCCAGAGCAAACTGCGCAAAAGTGCCTGTTCCTCCAGCAAAAGCCGGGGCTTGTCCATAAACCTTATCACCTGGCTTAAAGTTTAAAACATCACTACCAGTCTCAATAATTACTCCGGCAAAATCTCCGCCCATTGTTAAAGGTAAGGTTAAAGGCATCATGCCATGAGCTATTTTCCAATCAATTGGATTTACTCCAGCAGCATGAATTTGTGCCAATATTTTCCCCTGGCTAATTTTTGGTTTATCAACACCCACAATTTCAATGCCACCGCTTCCTTCAAATTTTATAAGTTGAGCAGCTTTCATTTGATTGCTTCTCTTGCAGTATGTGAGTAAAGTAATTTTTTAAGTTCTTCAAGGTGTTTTTTATCTTCTTCCTTAAGCTTTTTCCACATTGGTCTGCACTCACCGCAATCTGGACTATCTTTTAGGTTTTGTTCATAAACTAATACTGCATTAGCTTTTTTTATTAAAGCTTTAATCAAATTATAAGAATGGTTATCCATATCTTTTAAAATCTACACCCCCATTCTTTCTATCATTTTCCTGCAAGAGGAAGCGCATTTCCTACACATCTCTGCGCAGGTTTTCATTTGTGTATCTGTAGGATCAACTGTCTCGCAGCTGGTTGCGCACTTTTCGCAAATATCAGCGCAAAGTTCAGCTGTTTTTGTGTGAAAAGTGGAACCTCTGATCATGAAAGAAGTGTTAAGGATACAAATGTCTGCGCAATCTCTAAGGATTTGCAAATGATTAGATTCTGTATGCTTACCACCCTTTTCTACACAATAGGATATTGTTTCAATACAACTTCTATAGCAATTTAAACTATCTGTTATAGCTTGGTCCATATTACCTCCTTTCTATTAATATTTTGAGTTTTTAGATTAACTTTTTTAAATGAAGATTATGAGAGTAAAAAATAAGAATACTGTAAGATACTGAATTTAATGCCTTACTTTCTTACAGCTTAATTCTTACAGTATTTAAATACTTTTTTGGCAGAATTTAAGGGTGAGAACACTAGTTATCTCTATTCTATTATTAGGGAGTTTTTTATCTTTTAATATTAGTGATAGTTTTCTTGATCAAATTTTTAATACCTTTTTTGCTAACCAGCCTTCTGCTCCAGTAAAAATAACTAAAAGTTATACCTTAGCTTTGGTAGGGGACTCTATGACTGAAAGCCTAGGTACTGCTGATGGGTTAAGGGATAGCTTAAGGGGTTATTATCCTGGTAAGGAATTTGGTATTTTAAATTTTGGTATAGGGTCTTCCTCAATTTTATCTGTTCCAGACAGATTAAAGAAAGAATCTAAAAGAGGTTCAGAAATTTTGCCTCCAGTTTTAGAGACTAAACCAGATATTATTTTTTTAGAATCTTTTGGCAATAACCCTTTATCAGAATTTAGCTTGGAAGAAGGCTTAAAAAAACAAACAGATACTTTAGAACAAATAGTAGCTATTATTAAAAAAAATGCCCCTAAGGCAAAACTTGTTTTTGTAGCCACAATTGCTCCATCTGAACAAAAGTATGGTACGGGAGCAGTAAAGCTATTTCCTGAACAAAAAAAGCAGTGGGTAGCAGAAAGAGTAGCATATATTAAAAACCATATAGAGTTTGCCAAATCCCACAATATCCCTTTAGTAAATATTTATGAGAAAAGTTTAAATAATAGGGGAGATGGAGATACAGCTTATTTAAACAGCAGTGATTTTATCCATCCTTCAGCAAGAGGGATTGAGTTTATCAGTCAGCAAGTAGCTGAATTTGTGTTCCAACAGAAACTGATTGGTGATTAAAGATGCTTAACTATTCAGCAAAATGCCTGCTATTAACCAGCTCTATGCCAGTTAATTCTTGCATTTTTTCATAAAGCTTCCATCTAGCTAAATTTGGTACCTGATTTAAAGCAGTTGTAGCAGCCAGTAAGGCATAATGGCCAGGAAGTTTATTTTGCGCTTGTTTTAAATAAACAGCAAAATGTTTGTCCATCTCAAAAAATACTGTTTGTATCACAATAGGAGGTAAATATTCTGGTGGAAGCTTGAGGTATTCCCCGGGGCAAAAGGCTGTAAAGAAGCTTGGTCTTTGGAACCTTAGATCTCCTTTCCAGCCAATCTTGTCATCTGTTACCTGTAAGGCTAAAAGAAGACTATGCATGCCTTTAAACCAATCAGGGGCAGAGTCAGTAAAATCAAAATTATGATTAACTAATTCAGAATATGAAGCTATTCCTGCTGCACTACAGGCAGCAGCCCAGTAAACTAAATTTGTTCCTGAACGGTATTGGGCTACTTTGTTTAATAGGTCTTTATCTGTTTTCCATGGGTTTGGCCTGTTGTGTTCCAAAACAGCAACATCTTTATAATATTGTAAGTAATCAGGTTTTAAAGGAGTTTTCCTTAATCCTCTTCTTAATTTCTTGTATTTATCAACAGGTAAAGGACCTACGCCATCATGATGGTTGTTTATCAGTTTCCCTAGTTCTAAAAAGGTAAAAACATCTTCTTTTTGTCGGCCAGTTAAGTTTATTCCCCTGTGACGCATTGAATAATCAAGAGCGCTCAAGCAGAGCAGGGTAAGTGCGCCAGAATGGAATTTTCTTCTGGTAAAATCATTTCCTATTGTACAATGCGCAGCCAGTGTTAAATCTAAAGCCTCTTTAAACGTAAGTGTATTATAAGCAAGATTTGTCTAAATTGCAAACTATAGGTTGATATAGGATTATTATAACCGTTTTGTCAGAACTCTGCATTCTTAGTGCGGATAGTGAAGACTAAGATTTTAAAATATGTATAATAGATAATATATGGATTTGGTTTTGAAGTTTATACTGGCTTTTGTAATAGGTGCTGTGATTGGGATAGAAAGGGAAGTTAATGAGAAAAAAGCCCTTAATTTTGGTCAAAAACCTATAGCTATTTTAGGCTTAAGGTCATTTTCCTTGACAGCTGCTTTAGGAGGTTTGGTTGGGGTATTATATGCTGACTTTTTCTTAATTTCTGCTGTGATTACTGTAGCTTTTTTTGCTTTAAGTATTGTTTTTTATGTTTTAGATAGTTTATCTACCAAAGATACAGGAATTACTACAGAACTGGCTTTGATTTATAGTTTTTTGATTGGTTTATTAATTATTTCAGAAATTATCCCAATTCAGCTTACTTTAGCCCTATCTGTAGTTTTAATAGTTTTACTTTCCAGAAAAGAAAGTATTAAAAATATTATTGAGGATATTAAAAGAAGGGAAATTAATGCCTTTATTAGCTATACCATTATTGCCTTAGCGATTTTACCTTTTCTGCCAAATACCGCTTATTCATTATCAGATATCTCTGGTTTGCCAGGTTTCTTAGAAAAGCTTGGGGTTAACCTAAACCAAATTATTAATATTGAGTTAATTAATCCTTTCAAGGTTTGGATAATTGTTGCTTTAATTACCGGGATTGAGTTAATAGGCTATATCCTGGAAAGGACTATTGGCCAGAAAAAAGGCTGGTTGCTGGCTTCAGCTGCAGGAGGTTTTATTTCTTCAACTGCCACCACCCAAACCATGGCCCAACAAAGCAAAAAATCAAACAGTATTAACCACTTAGTATCTGCTGTGGTAATAGCCAATATGGTCAGCTTTATCCAGATTGCTATTGTTATTGGTTCTTTAAATATCTTTTTCCTAATTCAGCTTTTACCTACTATTATCCCAATGATTATAGGAACTTTAATAATAGCTTTATTTTTCCTGATGTCTAAAGAACCTGCTCCAGAAAGCCAAACAAAGGTAATAGAGGAAAAAAAGATTATAGATTTGTATGGGGCTTTAAAATTTGTAGCCCTATTTATAACAATTAGCATCTTATCCAAACTAGCTCTGGCAATATTTGGAGACAGTGGGTTTTTAGTTACTACCGGCTTAGGAGCTTTAGTGGGCTTGGATGCAGTAATGATTAATACTGCTCAAGCAGCTGGACAAGTTATTGATTTTAGACTGGGGATAATTGCTTTTATCCTAGCTAATTTTGTTAATTTAGCAGGTAAGTCTTTATATAGCTTTTTGCACGGTAAAAAAGAATTTGCTGTTAAATCCACAGTAAGCATGGTAATAATTATCTTTTTGAGCTTAATCGGTTTGATTGTCTAAACTTGCAGGCCTTCAAAAGCATAATAATCACCATATTTTTCTATACAAGCAAACTCAGTATTTTTTAATAAATTAGCTGTATGAGAGGGGGAGTTAATCCACATATTAACAGCATCTTTTCCATTAGGAGCCCAGGCTAAATTTTCTGTGACTAATCTGTATTTGGGATAAGGTAAGGTATAGTTTTTAACCCTGTTGTAAAAGCCATCATGGGTAAATTGGCTGGAAGCTTCTTTTGCCCTGATTGCAGCAAATTTACAAGTTATTGGGCTTGGTTTAATAGGCTGGAGACCTTGAGACTGTCTGAACTGGTTGATTTTAACCATAAAACGGTCTGAATTTGTGGCAAAAGTAGGTTTAACTGTTAAATACAAGGAAAGTATGCTAATAAGTGTTACCGCCAAAATTTTGGCAGCAGAAAGCTGCATAAGGACGTAAATGGTAGTACACCGCTATGCTATTTGTCAATCTAAATCTTCTTTTGTCCTTTCTTAATACCTAAAGCAATAAGTCCTGTTCCAGAAATTAAAGAAGTGAAAGCTGTAAAAAGCCATAAGTTTTCTGTTCCAGTAGCAGGCAGCTCAGCCGATGCCCCCAAGACAGCTCCTTCTAAAGCTGGTTGAGGAGAAGTTTGTGTTGAACTTGAGGAAGAAGAGTGAGAAAAAGAGCCGTCAGTTGAGGGGATTGGTGTTGGAGTAGGTGTGGGAGTTGCAGAAGCTAAAGGTGAAGGAGAAGGGGTAGGAGAGGCAGAGTCTAATAATTGAGGTAATAAAGAATCATTAGGGCTTGGTGATGGGCTTGCTGTAGCGCCAGCTGAAGGTGTAGGAGTAGGGGTTGGAGCTGGGGAGTTAAATACATCAACATGACTTAAGGTTTGGCATGTGGCAGAAGGAACTCCGGTCCGCTCTATAGTCACAGTATTGGTACCTACACCTGAAACGCTATAGCAACCATCTTCATAAACACCATTGCCTAGCAGGCCACTGTGCCAGCCATCAAACATATTAATGCCTGACTTTATACAAGCACCAGAAATAATTCCAGAGACAGCAGTATAAGAGAGGGTATTATCATTCCCATCAATTGTGACAGTAGGGTTATTACACTCTGCTGGTGAAGTTATGCCTTGAGCATAGGCAATACTGGTTAGGACAAGAGCAAAAGAGATCATTATTCCTGTTTTTAAAATAAAAAAAACAACCTCTTCTTTTTTGGAAGTATTTATTTTCATATTATTTTTTCTTTAGTTTAATTATGATCTATATTATTAAGTATTAATTAAAAATAAAGTAAGAGTCAGGCAAGAACTTTTTACTCAGTAAGACTACTTACTACCAATAGTCTTTTTAAGGTAGTACCTGGAGGCCAGCAAGTCATTAAAGTAAGCATCTGTTTTTTGCTTTTAGAATTTAAATAATTAACTTCTGAAGGGTTAATTATTTTATTGTTTTCAACTATATATTTATAATTTTTATTCTGATAGGTAAGATAAATCTCATCACCAGCAGTTAGTTTATTAATTAAATAGAAGAAAGCATTATGTTGGGCAATAAAAGGATTGTTGGTAGAGTGGGCAAAGATAAAAATATTTCCTCTCTCCCCTGGTGAAGCGCTACCTTTAGCCTGAGCTACTCCTTTGGTTAGCGCTTCTAAGTATTCTTCTTTTTTAAATGGATTAACATTAGGAATAATAACAGAGTAAATATCAACTTTTGGAATAATTATTTTAAATTCATTATTGTTAAGGGATAATTTTAATTTTTCAGTTTTGGGAAGTTGCTTAAAACTTGAATCCTGAAGATAGTAATTAATTTCATTGATAATAACTGGGTAAAAAACAAAAGCAAAAATAACTTGGGATAAAGCAATAAGGCTTACCCCAAGATAAATTAAGACTTTGCTAGCATGAAACATCAGGTTTTGTCTAAAGTTCTGGCACTTGAGTTGGGATTGGAGATGGGCTTACCTCAGGACTAACCTCAGGACTGGCAGCAGGAGTTGGAGAAGAAATAGGGACAGTAGTTTGCCCAGGTCCCCCGCCTACTCCCGGGACTACCCCTGTATCATTAGGGCCAGTTCGATTATTTCCTAAAATATAGGCAACAGCCACAATTAATGCTACTAAAGAAACAGCTACAACAGTTAACCAGAGCATGCTGTTGCTTCTTCTATTGTAATCTTGATGATTATAATCAGGATTCATATTAAAGTCATTATCCAAAATCTAAATTAGAACTTGTTCAAAGATACAATAGAAAATTGTAAGAATTTATTTTTTACAGCTTTTTACAGGTTCTGTGCCTTTTACAAAATATTCTGATATAGCTGAGTAAGAAGCAATCCTGGTAGAAAGATCAAAACTACAGTTGCTGCTAGCTGTAATAATTCCTTCCGGAGGCTCAAACTGCTGGATTGGTGTGCCAGCTGAGAACTTTTCCATTAGATCCTTCCAAATTGGAGCTGCTCCTAAAGAGCCTGCTATTCCATCCATTGGTTCGCCAAAATTATTACCTACCCAAACTCCTATTACTAGGGAGGGGGTAAAGCCGACAGTCCAGGAATCTTTATAATTTTCTGTAGTGCCTGTTTTAACAGCAGCTGGCCTGGAGATATTTAAAACAGTACCAAATACATCATTTCTTGCTTTATTATCAGATAAGATAGAAGAAATTAAGAAAGCATATTCTTTTGCTATAACTGGCTGAGGATCTGATTGATACTGATAGATTGGGTGGCCATTTTTATCTATAATTTCCAAAATTGCAGTTAATTCATTTTTCAAGCCCTGGTTGGCAAAAACAGCATAAACATTAGTTAGTTCCAAAAGCTTGACTTCTCCTGCTCCTAAAACTAAAGACAAACCATAATTTGAAGGGTCTTTTAAGGTAGTGATTCCTAAATTTTTAGCAGAATCTAAGGCATTTTCTATCCCAACTTTTTTCATAACCTCTACTGCAGGCACATTCAAAGAATTAGCCAAAGCTTTCCTAACTGTAACCAATCCTCTAAACCTGCCATCGTAGTTTTTAGGAGAATAATAAGCCTGAGAATCTCTTGCTAAAGCAGCCAAAGCAGCAGTTCTTGTTGGAAATGAGGCATAGTATTTATCTTCATCAAAATTAGCAAATCTGGTTGGCTGGTCATGAAGCAGGGTAGCTGGAGTAAGAATACCTTCTTCTAAAGCTTTTACATAAACAATAGGCTTAAAAGCAGACCCAGGAGGCCTTGGTGCTAAAGCCAGGTTTACTTTCCCAAACTCATCGTCATACCAATCTGTGCTTCCTACCATTACCCTGATTTCTGAAGTAGTTGGGTCTAAAGTAACAGCTGCTCCATTTGAAACCCTGTTAGGTTTCAGTCTAGCTACTTGTTGGGCAACTGTTTTTTCTGCATATTTTTGCCAGTCTAAATCAAGGGTGGTTTTGACCTTAAAGCCTGAGCGGGCAATTGCCTCTTCCCCGTATTGTTCAATTAACTGGTCTCTTACCATTAAAGCAAAATGAGGAGCAATATTATTAATATCTGTTAAATGAGGTACTATAGCTAAACCTTCTTCTATAGCCTGATTCTTTTGTTTATTGGTAATAAAACCTTGCTGGACCATTTTTTCTAAAATTAATTTTTGCCTTTTTTTTGCTTCACCAAAATCCCCATAAAGCAAAGACAGCCTGGAAGGAGAAGGCAAAATTGCAGCCAGGGCAGCAGATTGGGCTAAGGTTAATTTTTTAGCGCTTTTATTAAAGTAGGTATTGGCTGCTGCCTCAATCCCAAAACTGCCTTCACCAAAATAAGTTGAGTTTAAATACATTTCTAAAATTTGGTCTTTGGAATACTTTCTTTCAATCTCTGAAGCTAAAATTATTTCCTGGTACTTTCTTAAAAAATCTTTTCTGGAAGAAAGCAGGGAATTTTTTACCAGCTGTTGGGTAATAGTTGATCCTCCATAAGAAAGGCTTTTGTTTTTAACATTATCCATAGCAGAACGGATAATTGCTGGGATAGAAAAACCTGGATGGTAGTAAAAGTCCTTATCTTCAGAGACAATAATTGCTTGCTGAGTCTGCTTGGGGATAGAGGAAAGAGGTACTTCTTTTTTAAGTTTGGCTGAATAAAAGCTAAAAAAAGGTCTGTTTTTATAATCAAGTAAAACCAGTCCTGCATCATTTCTTCTGATTAAACTTTCCTGGGAGTTTAAGGCTGTTGCAAAAACCATGTGGGTAAAAACAGGAATAACAGATATAAAAGTTGTTATAGCAAAAAAGATTACCAATAAATTACGGCGGACAGACCTCATATCTGTAGTTTAAATGAGCAATATTGAGAAAGCGTGAAAACTTAAGTAGAAGTTTGTAAGAGCCTACTCAAAATATTTCCAGGAAGCATATTTAGCTCTGAGCTGATCCTCTGTAATATTAACTGAAGAAAGGCCTGCAAGTTTTCCAAAACCTAAATCTAAAAGTTCTGCTGTCCAAAAATCCCTTTCTAATACTCCAGGAGCTCCTAATAAAGTTACTAAAACTTTTTCGTTTTCTCTTTCTGAGAGGACTATGGCGCAGTTTCCAGCTTTTCCAGTATTACCAATCTTAATTCCAAAAACTCCAGGATATAATCCTAATAACCCATTCCAGTTATTTAAATAGAACCTTAAATCACTCCACCCATAAGTTAGATCCTGGTGATCTTGTCCCACAATCTGGGTAATTAAAGGATAATTTTTCATAGCATAATGAGACAGCAGGCTCAAATCTTCCACGCTGCTGTAGTGGTTTTCTGAATCAAAACCTTGGGGATTGGTAAAGCTACTGTTTTTTAAACCTATAACTTGGGCTTTTTTGTTCATTGCCTTAATAAAAACTTCCTGCCCATATTTTTGATCAATTCCTTCTTTAATAACCTGGGCACTATCATTGGCTGAGGTAATAAGTAAAAAAGAAAGCAGGTCATTTAAGCTATACTTTTCTCCGGTCTTTAACATTACTTTAGTAGGAGGAGTAGAGGCTGCTTTTTGGGAAACAGTAAACTCTTCTTGTGGGTTTGCTAAGTCTAGACTAACCACTGCAGTCATGATTTTTGTTAAAGAAGCCATTGGCATTTTGTCTGATAAGTTTTTAGAAGCTAAAACCTCTCCAGTTTCAAAATCAACTACCCCGTAAGCTTGGGCCTGGTCATAATCAGAGCCTGCAGATACAGGTGGTATAAGTGAAGTTTTAAGGTTAAAATCGTGTGGTTTTAATCTTAGTTTAGGTTCAATTTCTTTAAAAATATCTTTTTGCTTAAAGTGAGGTGGGGGACTAACCCATGTTTGTTTAACAGTCAAATGGGGGATAACCACCATCAAAAATACTAAAGCTAAACTTATAAAAAAAATTCTAATTGATTTAGATGTAATCATAAATTAATAGAGCCAGTACTTGTTTGCCAAATCAGCAATTAAATACCCATTTCTGTCTGGGTTAACCGGGTTTCTGGCAGCCACAAAATAGCCTTGGCTAGCCAGGTTTGCCACATTATTGTCTTTAAAAAAGGCTGCCAGGATTTTGGCAGCAACTTCCGGGTCTGTGGCTAGCTGAGGGTCTTTTGCCAATTTGTCTCCCATACCAATCCTTTCCCCAATTTGCCTATAATTCCTAAGATGGGTAATTTGAATAAAACCCCTGCCAAAATAATTAGATCCGCCTTCATAGCCTAATCTTCTGGCATTAATCCTGCCCTGGATTTCCTCAATTGGTTCAAAAGTCTCGTCAGTTTCATGCTCAATGGTTGCTAAAGCATAAGCTAAAACATTAGTATCTAAAATCCCTTCTTCGTTTAGGGCTTTTGCAATTAAAGGAATATTTTTTCTGGCTGCTTCTTTGCCTTTATATGGAACGCCTACCGCTAGTCTATCTATAGTATCTTGGTCGAGTTCTATTGGAGCAGGTTCTGAAGCCAGTTCTTCAACAGGTTTACTGCTGGGTTTATAAAGAGGGTAGTTATTGCCGTTGCCATACCAGGCCCTTTCCAGAGCTAATTTTTCAGCAGGCAGTTTTTTAGTTAAATTTGATATTAGGCCAGCAATAGAGGCAAAATATTCGTTTCCTGAAAAGCCATAAACTGGATTCCTGCGGGTAGAGCCTTGGACTTCAGGCACAATAAAATCTGAGGCGATTAAAAAGATTTTATCTGAGGTTTTGGCTAATTCTCTGATATCATAGAGGGAGTTATCAGTTTTAGAACTGGGTACAGCTATAGCTAATTTAGCTTCAGGCAGATCAGCATGTAAACGGAAAGAAAGATAAGAGATAAATTGGGTAAATTTTTTCCGGTGGGGTATTCCATCTGAACACTCAAAATCAATAGTTATGCCATCAATATTTGTGAGTTTAATTTCTTCAATCACCTGGTCAGCCAGTTGCCGCTTGGCCCAGTCACTGTTTAGCAGATTTTCAATTGTCTCATGACTTAGGGCAGACAAAGTTAAAAAGATTTTAGTTTGGTTAAAGCGGGCCCTGTCAAAAAGTTCTGCAGCCTCAGGAGAGGTAAAAGAAGCATAACCCCTGGAATTATAATTAATTCCTTCTTCTGTGACAGGCACATCAAAAAAAGACAGAACAGTTAAGCCTTCTAAATCAATAGAAGAGAATTTATTGCGGGCCAAATCAGGCACAAAAGCAAAAGATTCAGAGGGAAGATGAGCTGAGGAAACAGTATAAAAAGAGTTAATAGAAGTAACCACTGGGGTAATTAACCTTTGGGCTGGTTGCCTGCCATAGAAAAGGATTAAGGCTATCAAAATCAAGTCTATAACAGTAGCTAGCTGGTATTTTCTGGTTTTTGCCTTAAAAAAACTACCTAACCCTTGGGAAAGCTGATGAAGGAAATCTCTGATCTGTTCTTGACTTGGCAGTGTATAGATCATGATGCAGACTTGAGTTGCAGACTTTACCAGAGATGTAAGTATATGTCAAGAGAAGAGTAAGCTGACATTACCCCACTAAGATAAATTAGTATCTTTTTAGGGGAGGGATTAGATAAATCTTCTGAAATTTTTAGGGATAAATCGTTTGTGTTAATGGTTTAGGTGCTTCTAAAACGAAATGCACCACTTTTAAGCAGAATTTCCCACTACAAATAGCCCTGCAATTGAAATTCAGTGCAGGAATTATCTATTAGGCAGGAATTTACCTATGGCCCTAAAGCTTTTAACCAGATCCTTTTCCAGTAGA